>JBEDKF010000037.1:0-8063 GCA_041172305.1 Actinomycetota bacterium
CAAATTGCCGTGCGATTGCGTCGCGCGTCACGACAAATGTTGCACTTGGTCTCTTCGGTGACGTTTCCACACACTTCGCAGAAGCGAACGCGCTCTTTGACTTCGTTGAGAACCTGAGCCAGTTTTTGAGCCTGGTCGTCATCTGCCTGCAAAAGGTAGAAGGCGATGCGCTGGGCAGACTTTGGACCGACGCCGGGCAGACGACCCAGTTCGTCGATGAGTTCTTGAACTACACCCTCGTACATTATTTGCCAGCGTTCTTGTCGATGATTGGCTCAGCTCCGAGAACTTCACGCAATAGTGATTCTCCGTAACGAGCTGACTCGTCGACCATACCGTTGCGTGACTTTGCAACGACCTCTGGCTCTGCCTTGGTTTCTGTCACAGGCTTTGGAGGTTCGATCTGAACTGCCGGTTCATCGTATTCAGATTCAGCTTCGTAGTCGTCTGGCGCCTCGGTGTGCACAATAGCGATTGGTGAAGTCTTGACTGCAACCGGCGCAGGGGCTTCGACAACCGGCGCAGCAGCCTCAATCTGGGCCTTGAACTTCACCTGAATTCCAAGAACGTCAACGATTGCCTTGCGCAAAATATCGCTGGCGCCTGATGCATTCTTGAAGGCGTCGAGGTCGTTCTGACTCAAGAATTTGAGTGTCAAAATTTCGTCTGCAAAATCAACCACGGTGAGCGAGAAAGCAACCATCCAAGCAGACTTGGATTGCTTATTTACCTTGCTCAGGATTTCAGACCAGGCATCGCGCACCTGGCTCGCGGTTACGGCGCCGATTGCGGCCGGGGCAGCAACCGGAGTAGCTGGTGCTGCTGCGGCAACTGGTGTGACCGGTGCGGCCACCGCAGGCGCAACTGGAGCGGAAACGACAGGAGCCTTGGCAATCGGTGCGGCAGCGGGTGCCGAAGCAGGGGCCGACTCTGCGCCACCCATTCCGATGCGGCGCTCTAGTCGTTCAATGCGTGCGAGCGAGCCGACTTCGGTCTGGTCGCTTGATGGAACCAAAACCTTGGCACACATCAGCTCGAGGTGCAGCTTCGGGCTGGTTGCACCCGACATTTCGGTGAGCGCGTGGTTGACGGTCTGCGCAGCGTGGGTCAGTTCGGCAAGACCAAAGCGAGCGGCCTGGCTAGCCATCTTCTCGAGCTCGTCGGCTGGAACCCCTCGAAGCACGTTTTTAGCATCTTCACCGACCGAGATCATGATGATCAGGTCGCGCAGGTGCTCGAGGAGGTCTTCGACGAAACGGCGTGGGTCCTGGCCGGTCTGAATCACCTTGTCGACACTGGCAAACACGGCCGCTGAGTTCTTGGCCGCAAAGGCATCCGTGACTTCATCGAGCAGGTTGGTGTGGGTGAAGCCAAGCAGTGCGGCTGCGCGGTCATATGTGACCACGTATTCCGAACCGGCTTCTTCTTCTGATCCGGCGATTAGCTGGTCTAGCAGTGAAAGCGAGTCTCGAACCGAGCCGCCTCCAGATCTCACAACAAGTGAGAGAACGCCAGGTGCGACGGTGACGCCTTCGCTCTTGCAGAGCTCTTCCATGTATTCGAGCATCTGAGCCGGAGGCACAAGACGGAACGGATAGTGGTGGGTGCGTGAACGGATTGTGCCGATTACCTTTTCAGGTTCGGTGGTCGCGAAGATGAACTTCACATGGGCAGGAGGCTCTTCGACAATCTTTAGCAGAGCGTTGAAGCCCTGAGGCGTGACCATGTGCGCCTCATCCAGGATGAAAATCTTGAATCGGTCGCGGGCCGGAGCGAAGATGGCTCGTTCGCGAAGATCGCGGGCATCGTCGACACCGTTGTGGCTGGCTGCGTCAATTTCTACGACATCAAGTGAACCACCGCCATCACGAGAAAGCTCGATGCAGCTTGGGCACTTTCCGCAAGGAGTGTCGGTTGGACCCTCGGCGCAGTTGAGGCAGCGAGCCAAGATTCGAGCAGAAGTGGTCTTGCCACAACCACGCGGGCCGGAGAACAAATAGGCGTGGTTTACACGGTCGTTTCGAAGCGCCGTCATCAAGGGAGCGGTCACCTGAGACTGGCCGATTAGCTCGGCGAAAGATTCTGGACGATAACGTCTGTAAAGTGCGGTAACCACGTTTAGAGCCTATCCCCGTTCACTGACAATTTGCCGATATTAGAAGACTCCCCGCACACCCATCAGAGCCCAGCTACCCTTGCTATCTTTCGATCCTGGGGGAGTTAACCGAGGTGACGCCGCACGGGGAGTCCGAGATAAGTTTAGCCGACCAATCCTCCACTAGCCAACGGCTGAGATAGCCTGAGGGAATGACAAATTCTCGACGCATTGGACCATGGTTTTTGGCCACTTGCGCCATCTTCTTTACGCGCGCATTGCTCTTCTCAAGTTTCGTGAGCCGCGGCCCCGAGGTTCAGGCAGCCCTGCACCTAAACACCGGTGAAATGGGTCTGCTCAGCGTGCTCTACCCACTCGGCGGGCTAACTGGAATCCTCTTTTCAAGCGGCCTGGTCAATCGCTTCGGGGCACGTGCAGTGAACGCTGCAACCTTTATCGTGGGGTCAGCCGGTTTTGTCGCCCTGGGCTTTGCAATCGTGGGTGGAAACCTGCTGCTTTCGGCTGTCCTGTTGTTCATCGTTGGCTTGCCGATGGCAATCAACGACTTCGTCGGCAACTATCAAGGCACCGAGGTCAACAACGCCTCCCCTCGCTCTCTAATGCCAGCGATTCACGGAGCCTTTGGCGTGGGCATGCTTTTGGGTGCGAATCTCTCGAGCTGGCTGATTAGCGCTCGGGTGGACATCGGCACCTCATACGCGTTCATCGGAGTATTCGTTGGTGTGGCATCTTTGCTCGCCGGCGCAACCTTCAGCGGCCGCCGATCCGTCGAATTGACCGCCTCACAAAAACAGCGAAACCGCGAAGATTCAATCAAGGTTTGGTTTGAAAAACGAACCTGGCTAATCGCGATTATCGGCTTCTCATTCATCATGGCCGAAACCTCCGCCGGAACCTGGGTTCCAATTGCCTTGACCCAAGTTGGTTACTCAGGCGCTGAGGCAGCATTTGCGTTCGGAATCCTCTGGATCTTGGTCACATTCGGTCGCGCAATCGGAGGCCCAATCGTCGACAAAATTGGCCGTCGCGCCACTGTCCTCTCATCCGCGATTCTCACATCAGTAGGAATTGTCATCTTCATGGGCGGAGCCTCGCTTGGTCTGCCATACGCAGGCCTGGTTTGCTGGGGCTTGGGCATCGCGCTCGGCATGCCGATGGCGGTTTCGGCTTTGGGCGATGACCCTGAGATGGCGAGCCCGCGCGTGAACATGATCATCACCATGGTCTATCTTTCGAGCGTGACCGTCGGCCCTGCTCTCGGTGCAATTGGCCAAAGCTTCGGCATCTACGTGGCTTTTGCTATTCCACTAGTCATGATGCTTGTTTCGGCCGCGATCAGCGGTGTGACCAAGCCACAGACTAAACTCGTATGAGTTATCGCAGAACCTAGTTCTGCATTCTAGGAGAATTCGCCTAGTGGCCTATGGCGCCAGCTTGGAAAGTTGGTTGGGTGCAAGCCCTCATGGGTTCGAATCCCATATTCTCCGCAGTGAAAAACCCTCTGAGAAATCAGAGGGTTTTGTCATTTCGGAGAAACCATAAGATGAACCTATGACAGCAACCGTAGCGCGTTTATCTGCCTTCCCATTTGAAGGAAGGGGCGGAAATCCAGCCGGGGTCGTGCTGAATGGCGAAGACCTAATGGACTCAACTATGCAGGAAATCGCGGCTCAAGTTGGTCACAGCGAAACGATTTTTATCACCAGTCGGAATGGACTACGTCTAAGGGTCAGGTATTTCTCACCAGAAATGGAAGTTGATTTCTGTGGGCATGCAACTATCGCAGCCGGCGTAGCGCTGGGATATGCAAGTGGACATGGTGAATACGTTTTTGAAACCAACACAGGCGATGTGAACGTGAATGTAACTTCAATCGTCGACGGTTTCGCTGCCGAACTTACCTCTCATCAAGGAACCATTTCACCTATTGACGATGAGGTGCTGACTAATCTTCTTGCAATACTTAGTTGGCCAAAGTCAGTCGTCTCCAATAGACACCTCCCTATGATTGCTAACTCCGGAAACTCACATCCGATCATCGTCTTGGACTCTCCAAAGACACTTCAAAATCTTGACTACCAGTTTGAGGTTCTGAAAGACATCTGTCGGGCAAACAAATGGCCGACCCTGCAACTTATTGCTCAAGAATCCGAGCGTGTCTGGCGCTCGAGAAACCCATTTGCGTTTGGCGGAGTTTACGAAGATCCGGCTACTGGCTCGGCTGCCGCTGCATTCGGTGTGTATCTTCGCGAAACTGGAGCGGCTGCGCCCGGGGATACATTCACGATCAAGCAAGGCTTTGAAATGGGTCAACCTTGTTTACTCAAAGTAACCATTGGCAGTAACGAGTGCACAGTGTCTGGGACAGCAATCCAAATAACCGACTAACAGGATTTACTTAACTTGGCGTAGAAAGTTGGCGTAGAAAGTGATTGCTGACTTCACCAAGCGAGCAATCACAAGGGATGTACTGGGTTAGTGCGTTCCACCTATTCTCCGCCAGCAAATGCCCGCCCTAACCCGGTGGGCATTTCTATTTCCCGCTTCACCAGTATCCTGAGTGAATGATCCACCACATCAGCATCGGAGTCTCCGACATCTTGGCTTCCGGCTCTTTTTACGACGCTATTTTGACGCCATTGGGTTACATCCGTGCCTTCGAAGATTTACGTCCGGGCGAAAGACACCAAGCCATCGGTTATGGGTACGAAATCGACAAGGACCTGTTCGCCATCAAAGAGCGCTTCGCCTCGGATCTTGCTCCGGGGCCAGGTTTCCACTTGGCCTTCGCAGCGCCCAGTCGCGAAGCTGTGGATGCTTGGCACGCACAAGGAATTGCCCTGGGTGCGACCAATCGAGGCGCACCGAAAATCTGGGCTGAGTTTGGCCCGACCTACTACGCGGCTTACCTAATCGACCCGGATGGCTGGCAGCTCGAAGCAGTGTGCAAAGTAGCCTAGAGTTCTTCCGGGCCGGCTCCTAGTTCGCCGACCATAGCCCGCAGAGCCTCGTCCAACGCAACGACCATGTCGTAAGTTCGCGAGATCAGTTCATCGGCCGACTGCACTTGCAGCAGATCTACTTGGTCGAGAGCTCCGACCGGCAGCACACCGGCCAACTGCCAACAGGCATCCATGGGGTCATCGCTCAGTTCGGTTTCGGGGCCATACTGCAGGTCGCCGAACTCACTCGCAAAGGCTAAAAGGTTTCTAACCTTAGTCTCTAGGTGAACGCGGGCTGGCATTAGTGAGTCGTCCCAAAGCAGATCAGGAATGAAGTCGATGTCAGCCATCGGGTATGGGTCGTCTGGCAGCCAAGCGTTGACCCTTATTCGTTGCGTGCCGATTGATTCCAGGCCATAAAACTGGTCCAGGGTTCCGATGTCCGTGACCGACGCGAGAGTTCCGATGCCTAGGCGATTCTCTCCGCCGCCTATTTCGGGGCCACGTTCAATAAGCACCACTCCGAACTCAGGGTTCTCAGAAAGCATGAGGTCGCCGAGCAGCTTCAAATAGCGCTCTTCAAAAATGCGAAGGGATAACGGCATGGCCGGCATCAATGCGGTGCTCAACGGGAACATGGGCATGACTGTCATCGCTCACCCTCTCTCCCTCGGTTTCATCACTAGCGTAAATCACCGGGCAATGCTCTGGTCGTTCTAGGCTTTGAACATGATGATCTCGGATGCGAATCGCGAATGGTTGCTCGACACCGACCCTACTTTGAAGTGGCGGGTTGAGCGTGACCTTCTCGAACTCCCCGAGGCAGTTTGGGCGGCAACTCGGGAGCTCACCAACACCACTGGTTTCGGGGCCAAACTACTTGAACTCCAGGATGAGGATGGCCAGTGGGCGGGTGGAGCATACTTTCCTGGCCGGGCAGAGCCGCGCGCATTGGCAGTTGAAAGCGACGAAAAGGGTCAACCTTATATCGCGACCACATGGACGCTAAATGCATTGCGCGAATGGGGCGTCTCAGCCGAGATGCTAGGTGACACCGCAGACAGACTCGCAGCAAACAGCCGCTGGGAGTATGACGATCTTCCATACTGGGGCGGCGAAGTCGACTGCTGCATCAATGCCTTTACGCTCTGTAACGGGGCTTGGTTGGGCGTAGACGTTTCGAAGAACGCGGAATGGTTCCTCGATACCCAACTTTCCGACGGTGGTTGGAACTGCGAATGGGTAGAAGGCGCGACGAAGTCTTCATTCCACTCAACTCTGAACTCGCTGATCGGATTGCTCGAATACGAGCAGCGCACCGGTTCCGACGAGCGAATCAGCGCAGCCAGAAAACGCGCCGAGGAATACCTACTAACTCGCCAATTGATGTTCAAGCTCTCGGATGAGTCGGAGGTCGGGCCTTGGTTGCGAGACCTCGCCTATCCGTTTCGATGGAGCTATTCGATCATCCGAGCACTGAACTACTTCAGGGACTCAGCGAAGTTTTCAGACGTTCAGCCCGACGAACGTTTGGCGGTTGCGGCTGATTTCTTGGCTTCAAAGGCGAATGAAAACGGGCGTTGGGTTACCAATGACCGCATTCCGGGTTCGGTTTGGTTCGATGTTGACGTTCCCGTCGGCGAAGAGTCTAAGTGGTTGACCTTCTTTGCCCTACGCGCGTTGACCTGGTGGGAAGCCTCTAAATAATCGGAGCGGCGATTACGGCCTTACTCGAGAAATCCGGCGCACCGGTCTCGATATACAGCTCAAGGTCCATGCCAGCCCGGCGCTCGTGCCCACTCTTGGGCAACAAGTCAGAATAGAACGAGATCACGGTCTGCGAGAGGGTTTCCATCGAGTCGGTGTGCGTCACGGATGCATACTTGCCGGCTGGGATGCGCAACACTTCGAGCCCACCGAGATCTTTGTCGGCTTCGGTGACCTCATAACCCGCGAAATATGTCATTTCTCCTGGTTCACCTGACTCGGCCGGCCACATCGCACCAACGCCAAGCGGGTAGTCATTCTCGGTTAGCCCAAGAGAAAAGAAAATCTTTGACATCTCACCCCAGAGCGGGCCAATCACCTGCATCGCATTCGAATTCGGGTTGCCTGCACCGATGAAGTTGCGCTTCAAGCCAACGATTGTGCGAGCCGGATAGTTGGTGACTTCGATCATGACAGCAGGCTATCGCAAACCATCGCCACGAGGTAAGCATTGAAAATAGGCCCTCGCTAAACTGACTGCATGACAGCCGTTATTCGCAACCTAAAGCCAAGCGACCGAACCCAGTGGGATTCACTTTGGCAGGGCTACCTGACGTTTTATGAACACGAACTCACGGCAGAGCAGACCGACCTGACTTGGACGCGTCTGTGCGACGAAAACTTTGAAATGTACGGGCTTGTTCTTGAACTAGACGGCGAGCTTGTCGGGCTAGCCCATTTCTCGTTCACACACTCGTCTTGGACCGTGAATCGCGACCTTTATCTGGAGGACTTGTTCGTCTCTAACTCGGTGCGTGGTCAAGGCCTAGGCAAGGCGCTAATTCTGGCCTTGGATGAGATTGCCCGCGAAGAGGGTTCCCGCAAGGTTTGGTGGGAAACCCACCGCGACAACCAAACGGCTCGTCGACTTTATGACTCGGTTGCCGAACTTTCCGAATTTGTAAAGTACACCCGAGAGGTCGACTAGCCAGCAAAGTAAAAGACCCCCGACTTTCGTCGAGGGTCTTTCGCGAATTAAAAGTTGATCCAGGCAAGGCTTAACAAAAGTAACCCTGTGCTAAATAGAACGAACCCGAGGCCTAGGCCAACAGGTGATCGCCATCCGTGCCAGCGTTCCTGATAATCAAAACGCTTTCTGGTCCAAGAATCTCTGAGTTCAACCCATTCGGACATCTCTTGGAGATTCTTTGCTTTCTTTTCCTCATTCATGTTTCTTCACTTTCTTCGGATTATTGATTTGAGTGAAGCGAAAAATTATTAACATAAACAGGCTTCTT
>JBEDKF010000038.1:0-2514 GCA_041172305.1 Actinomycetota bacterium
AGTCGAGTTATCTCATTATCGTTCGTAATCGAAACGAGGCCGCTGATTGTTAGGCTTAAACAATGTCCTCAAAGAAGATGCACATCACCGCCGAAATTTCTCGCTCTTGGCTGCTTTACGCAGCCACCAAGCCGGAGGGTTTCGACAAGGCTCTGGCCTCGGGAACCGACCAACTGGTGCTCGATGTCGAGGATGCCGTTGACCCAAAACTAAAGCCTCAGGCTCTAGCCGATGTGATTGCCTGGCTTGAAGCCGGCAACAAAGCCTGGGTGCGAATCAATGACTACACCACCCCGTTCTGGGCTGCCGATGTTGCTGCGCTCAAGGGCGTTAAAAACCTGCAGGGCGTAATGCTCGCCAAGGTTGAAGATGCAAATCAAGTTGAAGCAACCTTTGACGCACTAGGCGGCAGCACCCCCGTGGTGGCACTCATCGAATCTGCCCTGGGAATCGAAGAGGCGCGAAACATCGCCTGTGCTCGCGGAACCTTCCGCCTGGCATTCGGCAGCGGCGACTACCGTCGCGACACCGGCACCGCGGCCGACGACATGGCCATGCTTTACCCACGCTCGCGACTCGTCACCGCGAGCCGCATCGGCCACCTGCCAGGCCCAATCGATGGCCCGACCATCACCACGAGCTTCAGCCAGCTTCGAGTTGCTTCGGAGCACACCGTGGTTCTTGGTCTGACCGGCAAGCTCACTGTTGACCCGGGTCAAATTCCTGTGATCAACGAGACCATTTGCCCTACCCAAGCGGATGTGACTTGGGCACGAGACTTCCTGGCAGACTTCGAGGCGCGCGGTCGCGTCATCCGTGACGGTTCTGACATGCCTCGCTTGGGCCGCGCAGAGAAGATCGACAAGTTGGCCAAGGCCTACGGCATCGAGCCTTACTAAAGCCCGCTTAGACCTAAAGCAGCCCGGCTGCGCTTGCGCGGTGCACGATCTCGGCACGTCGATGGGCGTTTAGTTTGCGCGACGCATTCTGGAGGTGAAACTTCACCGTGCTCTCGCTAATAAATGCCTGCTGAGCGATCTGCTTATTGCTTAGACCCGCTGCCACGGCACGGATTACCTCAAGTTCGCGATCGGTCAGGTGTTCGGCTGCGCCACGGGTCGAACCAAGGCCTCGAGCAACCATCGAACCGACACCCTTGCCAAGCACGGTCTCGCCATCCTGAACGGCACGCACGCCCTTGCCTAGTTCGTCCGCCTTGACGTCATCCTTGCAGAGGTAGCCGGTAACACCTCGGCGCAGGGCCTCGACCACGATCATTTCGCTTAGTTTTTGGGCAAGCACCAGAATCTTGGTGGCAGGGTATCGGTCGGTTACTTCTTCGCAGAGCTTTAGACCGCGGGTCGTGTCATCGCCCAGGTCTAGGTCGATGATCAAGACATCCGGGCCGTGTTCGTCAACGGCGTCGAGAGCCGCTTCGTAACTGGTCGCTTCGGCCACCACGGCCATGCCGGTGTTGCGTTCAATGATGCTGCGCAAACCTACCCGTGTGATCACATTTCGGTCAGCGACCACAATGCGTGTCTTAGCCAGTGGCGAGCGTCTTCCCAGCGAAACATCTGGGCGTTGGTCGACTTTTACTTCGTTGCGAACGTCGGTGTCCATAGTCGCAACACTACCCCTTCACCTAGCCATTTGGCTAGGTAGTCAACTATCCGTTTTGTGTGCTTCCGGCTAGTCCGGCCTGTTCGTTATCGAACCGAAATCAACCCAGGCGTAGATTCACAAATAACGACCGGCGAGGGTGCTGGCCGAAATCGAAACCAGTTGGCAAAGGTGCCAACTTCGAAAGGAAAATAGCAATGACCGTTTATGCACAGCCAGGTCAAGCCGGCGCCGTAATGGATTACAAGCCACGCTATGACCACTGGATCGGTGGCCAGTATGTGGCACCTTCTTCGGGCCAGTATTTTGAGAACCCATCGCCAGTAACCGGCCGAGTCTTCACCGAAGTTGCCCGAGGCAACGCGGCCGACATCGACAAGGCCCTAGACGCAGCTCACGCAGCTTTCAAGACTTGGGGCAAAACCTCAGCAACCGAGCGAGCAAACATCATGAACCGCATCGCCGACCGCATGGAACAGAACCTCGAGAAGATCGCGGTTGCTGAGACTTGGGAGAACGGCAAGCCAGTTCGCGAGACCCTCGCAGCAGACATTCCTCTAGCCATCGACCACTTCCGCTACTTTGCTGGCGCACTTCGCGCTCAGGAAGGCTCACTCGGCGAGCTAGACCACGACACCGTCGCCTACCACTTCCACGAGCCGCTAGGTGTGGTCGGTCAGATCATTCCTTGGAACTTCCCAATCCTGATGGCAGTTTGGAAGCTTGCTCCAGCAATCGCCGCGGGTAACTGTGTAGTTCTAAAGCCAGCCGAGCAGACTCCAGTGTCGATCTTGTATGTGATGGAGCTCATCGCAGACCTCATCCCAGCCGGTGTTATCAACATCGTCAACGGTTTCGGTGTTGAGGCCGGAAAGCCACTAGCCTCATCGC
>JBEDKF010000039.1:0-18635 GCA_041172305.1 Actinomycetota bacterium
GCGATGACGTGATCGTTCAAGTGTGCAAAACGCACGGTGTGACGACTGAGGCCTTTAGGTAACGCGGCTATGTTCTCGGTTGGCCAGTCTTCCAAAGGCAAATGCCACGGTAGATCCAGCAGTGCTGGCTCTACCGTGGCAGCCGTTATGTCTAGTGAGCTCAACTTTTAGTTAAGACGCTCGCCAGTCTCTACGTCGAACAGGTGGATGATTCCACCCTCAGCCTTCAAGAAGACCTTCTCGCCGGCGTGTGGGTGAACGCGGCCATCAACGCGTGCGGTGATGTCCTGGTCTGCACCTGAGATGCTGGTGTGGCCGTATAGGAAGCCGTCGGCGCCTAGCTCTTCGACGACGTCAACTTCAACAGCGATGCCTTCGTTTGCAGTGACGTGTAGACCCTCTGGGCGGATACCCACGGTGATGGTCTTTGCGTTGGTCTTTGCCAAGATGTTTGCTGCGATTGGAAGAACAACGTTTCCGAACTGAACGCCACCGTCAACGATTGGAAGCTGGATTAGGTTCATGGCTGGTGAGCCGATGAAGCCTGCAACGAATACGTTCTGTGGGGTTTCGTAAAGCTCGCGTGGGGTTGCGACCTGCTGCAGGATGCCGTCCTTTAGAACCGCAACCCGGTCACCCATGGTCATTGCTTCGACCTGGTCGTGGGTTACGTAAACGGTGGTTACGCCGAGACGACGCTGAAGTGACGCAATCTGGGTGCGGGTCTGAACGCGAAGTTTCGCGTCAAGGTTTGAAAGCGGCTCATCCATAAGGAATACCTGAGGCTTGCGAACGATCGCGCGACCCATTGCAACACGCTGACGCTGACCACCAGAAAGGGCCTTCGGCTTGCGAGCAAGGTATGGCTCTAGGTCGAGAAGCTTTGCTGCCTCAAGGACGCGAGCTGCGCGCTCTTCCTTGGCAACACCAGCAATCTTTAGAGCGAAGCCCATGTTCTCGGCAACGGTCATGTGTGGGTAAAGAGCGTAGTTCTGGAAAACCATGGCGATGTCGCGGTCCTTCGGCGGAACGTCGGTTACATCGCGGTCACCGATCAGGATGCGACCTGAGTTGACCTCTTCAAGACCTGCAAGCATGCGCAGGGTGGTTGACTTTCCACAGCCTGATGGACCAACGAGAACTAGGAACTCGCCGTCAGCGATTTCTAGGTTGATCTTGTCTACAGCTGGACGCGTTCCGCCTGGGTACAGGCGAGTGGCGTTATCGAATGTTACTGATGCCATTTTTTCTTTTCCTTCACCGGCAGGTACGTGCCGGACGATCCATAGTGATAGAAACCCAGCAACAGCGCTGCTGGGATGCTTCTATTATGCCAGCCGAAGGGGTCTGACTTAGGATAGAAAAACCTGTCCGACACCAAATCGTGACATTACGAGCGAGGGATTCATGACTTCAAACGAGAACAGACCTACACGTAACCAACAGCGCGAAGAAGCGCGAGCAAAGGCGAAGGCCCTTCGCGAGCAGCACAAGAAGGGCGAGCGCCGCAAGCGCCTAGGTCTCCAGCTTGGCATCGCTGCAGTCATCATTGCCGCGGTGTCGATCGTAGTTGTAGCAATCACCTCTGGCTCGAGCACTCCTGCCACCGCAAACGCACCTGCGAACCTAACCGCTGAGGGTGGCGTCAAGATGGGCACGGGTCTTGAGGTTTTCACCGCAAACCACACCCCAACTCCGGCTCCGGCTTCGACTGCGGCAGCCGCAACGCCTCCGCACATCATTGTCTACATGGATTACCAGTGCCCGATCTGCCAGGCTTTTGAGGTTCCAAACTCGTCTCAGTTGAAGAACTGGGTTAACACCGGCGCTGCAACCCTCGAGATTCGCCCGCTTTCATTCTTGGATGGACGCGGAACCCCCAACGAATACTCAAGTCGCGCGGGTAATGCGGCACTGTGTGTGGCTGAATACGCTCCAAATAGTTTCTTCGACTACAACTCGCTCTTGTTCGAGAAGCAGCCTGCTGAAGGAACCGCTGGGCCGAGTAACGACGAGCTTGTCGCCGACCTAGCCGCCGTGCAGATCCCGGCATCAGAGAAACTGACCAGTTGCATCAAGAAGAAGGACTTCGGCCCATGGCTTCTTGACCACACCAGCAAGGTGCTGAGCACGCCGATCGCCGGAACCTCGGAGACCGTGGATGGCACCCCTTACATCCTTGTGAACGGCCAGCGTTACACCTGGAAGACCGGTGAGGAGCTAATGAGCCCAGCTCGCTTCGCACAGTTCGTTCAGGCTGCAGGAGCCAAGCAGTAACCAAAGATCAAGGAGGGCCCTAGACGAAAGTCTGGGGCTCTTCTCACTTAAGGGAACCCTCCGTATTAGGCTTCGAACATGACTGAAAATAACGAAGATTTCAAAGTTTGGGCTGAGAAGAAGTGGGGCGGCAAGAAAGCTAGCTCTGGAGGTGGAATCTACTTCCTCGGCTTCATCGGCGCCGCCATTTACTACGTCTCGACAGCCACGGATTTTTGGATGGGCGCATTCGGAATACTGAAGGCAATTGTCTGGCCGGCTTTCCTGGTGTTCACCGCACTCAGCGAACTCGGCGGTTAATAGTAGGCTTGTAAGGTTGCTTCGGTAACAAGCCGACTTGGCGCAATTGGCAGCGCACCGTACTTGTAATACGGGGGTTAGGGGTTCAAGTCCCCTAGTCGGCTCAGCAAAAAGCCCCAGACTTTGGTCTGGGGCTTTTTCTGTTTGGTGCCCAATGGGCATCTCCTACGATTATTCGGCTGAGAACGTAATGCTCACCGAGTTGATACAGTAGCGGTCTCCGGTTGGGGTCTGTGGCGCATCTTCAAATACGTGACCCAAGTGGCAACCACAAGCAGCACAGCGAACTTCGGTGCGAAGCATTCCATGGCTGCGGTCTTCGATCAACTCAACGGCGTCGCCCGCTTTTGGCTCGTAGAAGCTCGGCCAGCCGCAGTGGGAATCAAATTTTGTCTGGCTCTTGAAAAGTTCCGCTCCGCAGCCCCTGCAAGAGAAGGTTCCGACGCGACCTTCTTCTAGCAGTTCACCGGTGTAGGCGCGTTCGGTGCCGGCTTCGCGAAGCACGTGATATTCGAACTCGCTTAGCTCTTCACGCCACTGCTCTTCGCTTTTATTTACCGGATACTCCATGGATTCACCTTTCGTCTGCCTAATATTAAGCGCACTCAAATTATGGTGCTTGATGGTTAAGCAGGATTCATGACGCAAAAGTTCCCACTCGACGAATTTGATTCGGTGGCCGCTCACGGTGGAAGACACCGAGTGCGTCGCACCCCGAAGATTCGGGTCCTTGAGTTCCTGCGCATTGTTGTTGTCGCCTTGGTGGTCGCGATTCTCGGATACCTCGGGCTCAAGTTTGTCGACAGCTCAAATTTGTTTTCAGCCACCTCAACACCGTTGCCTACGATCTCCGTCACGGATGTGGCCAAGGGGCTTGAGATCACGATTCTCGACGCGACAACCGTTTCGGGGGCGGGTGACAAGGCCGCTACAAGCCTGGTTGATGCCGGATTCAACGTGGTGTCGGCTGGTCCGCTAAGCGGCGATGGTTCGACGACCTCGGAAGTTCCAGCCACAATCGTTTACTACTTCGATGTGAACGATAAAGCCGCTGCGGCGGTGATTGCGAAGGCGTTAGGCGATTTCCCGGTCGAACAATCTACGGCGTATGCGGGTGCCGTAACGGTCGTTCTCGGGTCTGATTTCAAGTAACGGCTGGCTAACGCAGTTATAACTTCTCTATAACCAAGTGATTTTTATCTTGTAATCGCTTGCCAAGCACCACCCCCTAGGGGCTAGTGTTAGAGATGGTCGTAGCAGTATCCGCAGCACAAGCTCTTTTTCTATGCGACTCAACCTGGCATTTAGTCACGGTTGTCACATAGCAACAGGAGTAAAGCAATGGCACAAGGTACCGTCAAGTGGTTTAACGCTGAAAAGGGTTTCGGCTTCATCACTCAGGATGGCGGAGCAGATGTATTCGTACACTTCTCAGCAATCCAGTCAGAGGGTTACAAGGAGCTTAAGGAAAACCAGCGCGTAGAGTTCGAAGTTAAGAACGGCGACAAGGGTCCTCAGGCAGACAACGTACACGTAATCTAAGCGACCGCCTAGATTTCAGGAACACCCTCCCTTCGGGGAGGGTGTTCTTCTATTTGCGGGGGAGATCCGGTGTTCCCTGAGAGTTCGCTCACAGGTTACTCAATGGATTTGGCAGTCGAGGGTCGAGAGTGCCAAAATAGAGTTAGCACTCACACGTAAAGAGTGCTAATCACTTACAGGAGATTGAAACCAAAATGGCAAAAATCATTCACTTCAATGAAGAGGCTCGTCGCGGCATGGAGCGCGGCCTCAACATCCTTGCTGACACCGTCAAGGTAACCCTTGGCCCGCGCGGTCGCAACGTAGTTTTAGAAAAGAAGTGGGGCGCCCCGACCATCACAAACGATGGTGTTTCGATTGCTAAGGAAATCGAGCTGGACGACCCGTTCGAGCGAATCGGTGCAGAGCTAGTCAAGGAAGTCGCTAAGAAGACTGACGACGTAGCCGGCGACGGAACGACCACCGCAACCGTTCTTGCTCAGGCATTGGTTCGCGAAGGTCTTCGCAACGTTGCAGCGGGCGCCGACCCAATCAGCCTGAAGAAGGGCATCGAGAAGGCCGTAGCAGCTGTCATCGCAGAGCTAGTTGCAAACGCAAAGCCAGTTGAGACCCAGGCTCAGATCGCCGCAACCGCGTCTATCTCTGCCGGCGACACCCAGATCGGTGAGCTAATCGCCGAGGCTATTGAAAAGGTTGGCAAGGAGGGTGTTGTCACCGTCGAGGAGTCAAACACCTTCGGCATCAACCTAGAGCTAACCGAAGGTATGCGCTTCGACAAGGGTTACATCTCGGCTTACATGGTCACCGACCCTGAGCGCCAGGAAGCCATCCTTGAAGACGCGTACGTTCTTATCGTCAACGGCAAGATTTCAAACATCAAGGATGTTCTGCCAATCGTTGACAAGGTTATTCAGGCCAACAAGCCACTTCTGATCATTGCTGAGGACGTAGATGGCGAAGCTCTAGCAACCCTTATCGTCAACAAGATCCGCGGCATCTTCAAGTCGGTTGCTGTCAAGGCTCCTGGCTTCGGCGACCGTCGCAAGGCAATGCTTCAGGACATCGCTATCCTCACCGGCGGCCAGGTCATCTCTGAAGAGGTTGGCCTAAAGCTAGAGAACACCACCCTTGACCTTCTTGGCCGTGTTCGCAAGGTTGTAATCACCAAGGATGAAACCACCATCGTTGAAGGTGCTGGCAACGCTGACCAGATTGCTGGTCGTGTTGAGCAGATCCGTCGCGAGATGGAAAACACCGACAGCGACTACGACCGCGAGAAGCTGCAGGAGCGCCTAGCCAAGCTTGCCGGTGGTGTAGCAGTCATCAAGGCTGGTGCAGCAACCGAAGTTGAGCTCAAGGAGCGCAAGCACCGCATCGAGGACGCAGTTCGCAATGCGAAGGCTGCCGTTGAAGAAGGCATCGTCGCCGGTGGTGGCGTTGCACTAATCCAGGCTGGCACCACCGCGTTCGGCAAGTTGGAGCTAACTGGAGATGAGGCAACCGGTGCAAACATCGTTCGCGTCGCAATCCAGGCCCCACTAAAGCAGATCGCTATCAACGCTGGTCTAGAGCCAGGTGTTGTTGCTGACAAGGTTGCTCACCTACCTGTTGGTCACGGCCTAAACGCCGCAACCGGCGAGTATGTAGACATGCTTGGCGCAGGCATCAACGACCCAGTGAAGGTAACCCGTTCAGCACTGCAGAATGCAGCGTCGATCGCAGGTCTATTCCTAACCACTGAGGCTGTAGTTGCCGAGAAGCCAGAGGCGCACGCTCCAGCAGCTGCACCTCAGGGCGGCATGGACTTCTAAAGTCAAAGTTCAAACACAAGGGGCGGTCACTTCGGTGGCCGCCTCTTTGCGTTAAAGGAACAAACGCTGATTTGCCAGTTCGATTTCCGAGTAGTGGTTTGCGGCAGTTGCCAGTGCCGTGCCCAGCGAGCCGAGTTGGCTTGCGACCACCGATTCGGTCGCCCGCCACTGGTTGGCGAGTTCCTGGAAACTATTGGAAGCCAAGCCAGTCCAGCTCGATTGGAGCCCTAAGAGTTGCCCGTGCAACAAATCAACTTCTTGATTGATTCGCAATATCGTTGCTTGGATGTTGGCGTTTGCCGCCCATACTTGATCGCTGTCTACGCTGAATTGAGCCATGCAGACAGTGTCGCCCAAGATGACTCATGGGCTTTGTGGAGCCACAAGATTTGTGGAGAACTAGGCAACCGGTAATGTAACGCGGAAAGTTGCTCCGCCGCCGGGTGTCTCGTCAGCAACAATTTCGCCGTCATGTCGTTCGACGATGGTGCTGACGATGGCTAGACCGAGGCCGGAACCACCGGTCTCGCGGTTACGTGAGTTGTCGGCACGATAAAAGCGCTCGAAGACCTTTGCACGCAGCTGCTCGGGGATGCCTTCACCGTGGTCACGAACTTCAAAAATAATCTCGTCGTTGCGGCGACTGCCGAAGGCGATTTCAATTGGCTTTTTCTCAGGAGAGAATCGACCTGCGTTGTTTAGGAGATTGGTGAAGACCTGTCGAATCGAGTTGGAGTCGCACTCGGCAAAAATCTTTACATCCTTGCCAAGTCGAACGCCTTCTAGGTCGGTGATCAAGACTTCGCGGTGATTGTCGGTGACCGAGTAATCCTTAGCAACGTCTTCCGCGATTGCAACCAGGTTTGTTTTGGTGGTGGCGAGCTTTGCGCCTTCATCCAAGCGAGCCAGGGTTAGCAGGCTCTCGACTAAACCGGTCATGCGAATGGCTTCACTCTCAATGCGCTGCATTGCCTCGGCAACATCCGACTTCTTTTTCAGTGCGCCCATTCGATAGAGCTCTGCATAGCCGCGAACCGAAACCAGGGGAGTGCGAAGTTCGTGGCTGGCATCGGCGACGAATCTACGCATCTGCTCAAGCGTTTTGTTTCGAGAGGACATGGCCGTCTCCACGCTGCTGAGCATTGTGTTCAAGGAGTGATTCAGTCGCGCGATTTCTGTGTTGCCTGGTCGCTCAATCAGACGTTGCGAGATGTCGCCGTCGGCAACCGCCCTTGCCGTGCGCTCTACCTCATTCAGAGGGCGCAGAGCAGAAGCAATCGTCAACCAGATGCTTAGGCCGCTGATTAGCAGCAGCAAGCCGCCAAAGCCGGCTCCGATAGCGCCATACTGCTTCAAGATTTCGCGGTTGCTCGAGGTTGGCAGGGCCACGACAATTGAGCCCGGCATGTTCTGAAGTGGCAGCGCCACAATTCGCCAGTCTGCGAGGTTTGGATCAACTTTGTTGGCAGCCCCCGAATCATCGGCATCAAAGGGTTGGCCCTGGGTGTTCGCTACGGTTTCGAGGGTAAAGGCCGAAAGGTTAGGAACGTTCTTGCTGTCAGTGGTTGAGGCAACCAAGCCGATCAGTAGGTTGCCGGATACGTCTAGGTAGGCAACATAAAAGTCACTTGGCAAGCGAGGCAGAATCAGTTGGCGATTGGCGAGGCGTGACTCGACCAGCGCAGGGTTTTCGTTGCTCAGAGTTGAAGCCGTGGAGGTCAAGAGAGTGTCAACGTTTTGCTGCAGGTAGGTTCTCAAGAGTGAGACGGTGCCTAGGCTCGAGACGATAAGAAGCACACCGATCAAAGCGACAGACAAGCTGGTCAGCTTGGCGCGAAGAGAGATGCGTTCCCAGATGCTCGAGAGGCGGCTCTGCATTAGTTTGAGCTCTTAGTCGATTTATACATGTAGCCAACGCCACGCTTGGTCTGAATCAGAGGCTCGCTGGTGATCGGGTCAAGTTTCTTGCGCAGGTATGACACGTATGACTCCACGATTCCCATTTCACCGTTGAAGTCATACTCCCAAACGTGATCCAGAATCTGGGCCTTGGTTAGCACGCGATTTGGGTTCGACATCAGGAAGCGAAGAAGTTTGTATTCGGTCGGGCTCAGATCAACAGGCTCGCCGTTTGCATAAACCTCGTGCGCATCCTGGTTGATCTTGATTTCTCCGACTTCGAGAACGGAATCCTCGGTCTCAACCTGCTTGGTGCGGCGAAGAATGGCGTTGATTCGAGCAACGATTTCATCCAGGCTGAAAGGCTTGGTCATGTAGTCGTCACCGCCGACGGTTAGGCCGGTGACTTTATCGGCAGTTTCGTCTCGCGCGGTGAGGAATAGGACAGGGGCGTTAATGCCCATCGAACGAAGCTTCTTGGTCACGCTGAACCCGTTCATATCCGGCAGCATCACGTCTAGCAAAATGATGTCTGGTGCTCCCTTTTCGGCAGCATTGACCGCATCGGCACCATTGCCTACGGCGTGAACGCTGAAACCAGCGAAACGCAGGCTAGTCGAGAGCAAGTCACGGATGTTCGGTTCGTCATCGACGATTAGTACCTTCACGTTTTCCATAACGCCAGTGTGACAGTGAATCCTGAGAGTCGCCTGAAAGCAACCTGCGAGTTTCTAGAGGTCGTGGGCGTCTATGATTTCGTAGCTATAGCCCTGCTCGGCCAAGAATCGTTGGCGGTTTTGGGCGAAGTCTTGGTCCACGGTGTCACGTGTAATCAAGGTGTAGAAGTTTGCGGCACGACCATCGGCCTTTGGGCGCAAAAGTCGCCCGAGTCGCTGCGCTTCTTCTTGGCGCGAACCGTAAGAGCCTGAAATTTGCAGGGCAACCGATGCTTCAGGCAGGTCCACCGAGAAGTTGGCAACCTTCGAAACCACCAGTGTTGTGATTTCGCCGGTGCGGAATTGCTCAAATAGACGCTCTCGCTCATCAACCGGAGTTTCGCCGGTGATTTCAGGAACCCCCAAAGCTCCGGAGATTGCGTGAATCTGGTCGAGGTATTGGCCGATGATCAAAGTTGGTTCGCCGGCGTGCTTCGTGAGCAGTTTTTGAATAACAGGAATCTTGACCGAAGAGGTTGCGGCGAGGCGGTACTTCTCATCCTGGTTTGAAATCGCGTAGGCGAAACGCTCTTCTTCATCCATGTCGATGCGCACTTCAAAACAAGCTGCCGGGGCGATGTAACCCTGGGCTTCGATTTCCTTCCAAGGGGCATCGAATCGCTTTGGCCCAATCAATGAGAAGACGTCGCCTTCCTTGCCATCCTCGCGAACCAGGGTTGCCGTTAGCCCGAGTCGACGGCGTGCCTGTAGGTCGGCACTCATCTTGAAGATTGGCGCAGGCAAAAGGTGAACCTCGTCGTAAACGATGAGACCCCAGTCATTAGCGTTCAACAGCGCCAGGTGTGCGTATTCGTTCTTACGCTTGGTCGTCAAAATTTGGTAGGTGGCGATCGTAACCGGCTTTACTTCCTTCACCGAGCCCGAGTACTCACCGATTTCATCCTCGGTCAGTGTTGTGCGACGCAAGAGCTCGTTTTTCCACTGGCGCGCTGAAACGGTGTTGGTTACCAGGATGAGGGTGTTCGTCTTCGCGGTAGCCATAGCTGCTGCACCGACGATGGTTTTGCCGGCACCGCAAGGAAGCACGACAACTCCGGAGCCGCCCGCCCAGAACTTTTCTACAGCCTGAGTTTGATAGTCGCGAATCTTCCAGTCATCGGCGGTGGACAAGTCAATCGAGTGAGGGGTGCCCTCGGCATAACCGGCGAAGTCCTCAGCTGGCCATCCGAGCTTTAGCAGTTCCTGCTTAACCTGGCCTCTAGCCCAATCTTGAATCTTAAAAGCTTCATTTCCGACCGGGCCATCAAGCAGTAGGGAGATCTTTCGGTTGCGGCTGGCTTCAAGAAGAACCGCACGGTCACTCGAGAACAGCTCAAGTTGACCATCCTCGCTGCGACGGATCGACAAACGACCATAACGCGACATAGTTTCGGTGATGTCTTGACGGACGGTTGAAGGAATCGGGAACTTCGCATACTTGTCTAGAACGCCGATCACGAAATCGGAGTCGTGGCCGGCGGCGCGGGCGTTCCAAAGGCCTAGGCGCGTTATGCGATAGGTGTGAATGTGCTCGGGAGCGCGCTCGAGTTCGGCAAATATCGCGAGGTCGTGGCGGGCGTCGGCGGCGTCTGGGTGATCAACTTCAAGTAGAGCGGTCTTATCGCTTTGAACGATCAACGGTCCCATAGTCATCCTTATAGCCTATTAGCCCAGCGAGACTCTGCTGATGCTCGAAAGCGGCAAAGTGCGCTCGATGTCAGCCTTCTTGTCCTTGGCGCGAAGTCGACCGTTAGCAAAGCCGATCGGTTCAAGGGTGAATTCGAGCTCAGCGCCAGTGTTCGTGGTTACGCCGATGACGATGATTGATTTGTTCTTGATTGCCAGTTGAATCGAACGGACCAGGTCATCTCCATCGGGCTCGGTTCCCAACTTTTCCTCTTGGTCACGAAGGCGCTTGATGTCGGCGTCCACTGTGCTGACCCGGGCTTCCTGTTCTGCTGTGCCTAGAGGTGTTCGAGGTGACACTATCGAACCTTGGATGTCGACCCGCACGACGCTGAATCCGGCCTCACGCAACCCGAAGTAAACCATCTCAGGTTCGAAACGGCACCCAACGGAACCATCTGGCAGCGCATACATGGCAAAAGGCTTCAATTTGGATTCGTTCAAGATTTGCGCAAGCAGAATCGAGTCAATTGATTTGATCAGGCTCTTGGTTTCCAATTCGCCTGGCCCAACTGTGAGGCGCCCAAATCTCTGCGATGCTTCCCTGATCAAATAGTCCACGGGTTGGGGAAGAGGCTTTTCGGTTAGTTCGAGTAGCCACCCCCGAATCTCCTCCTCAGTCATGCCCGTTTCGAGGCCGTGGCTGATGCTCAGAGCAGACATTCGATAGGTCGAGGCCATGCCAATCTGTTCGGTGTCGGCAAATCTGCGAACCGCAATCTCAACCTCGGTGGGCAACGGCCCAGGAGCAATCAGCGACAGGTCGGCCTGGCAAATCAGTCTTCTTTGAGGGGCGGGCAGGTATGAACTCGCGGCGCTCGCCGCAGCATCGAGGTTGCCGGCCAGCACGTCTAGGCTCCAACCACTTAGCCAGCCGCTGTGCGAGAGACCGATTCTTTCGGCAAAGGAAACCACCTTGCCTATTCTGGAGCTGACCGCCCCATCGGCGTAAGGATAGCTCTCTCGTAGTTCGCGAGTCAGCGAACGTGGGCCGTCAGGCTTGTGTCGGCCGATGCCCTCCAAAAGATCGACAGCCGAACCCTCACCGAGCAAACCCAACCAAACCCGCATTAGGTGTCGATATCTGTCTTCGGGTTTCCATTCGAGCCACGAGAGCGCCTGAGGGCCAAGTTGCCACCTACCGTTTGCAAGCCCGATTAGATCGGCGTGGTTAGCGAGCTCATATATCTCGCGAGCAAAATCATTGGTCTGTCTGAGATGTTGAGCCAGCCGTTTGATGTCAGGCAAGCCAACATTCTTCTTTCCAACCTCACGGATGTATCGCTGTTCGACATCGAACACTAGTTCGGTCAGAGCCTGGCTGGTTTCAAAGGCAGCTATGCCCGAATCACGGTTTACGTCACTTTGCTCAGGAATGAAGGCGATTTCAGATTGCGAATCGGCTTGGGTTTCGGGTTCGAGAGTCTTGAGGCAAAGCGCCGTTGACTCAAATAACGAGTAGCCGCCTTGCGCGTTTTGATCGACCAACATCAGGCGGCACAGCCTTTGAGCCTGAGCATCCTCCGGAGTCCTACCATCCAGGATGGCAATCAAGGCATCAATTTGTTGTTTCGGAAGCCCGGCTACTGCGCTCGAAACAGACTTTGGGTTGCTTAGGCTCTCGGCGAGATCGAAGAAATCAACTAACCCGGAGCTGTTCACCATTCGCTGTGAAATGACCGCTTTCAGGTCATCATCGCTTGCTCGGCGAAGTGCCGATGCAATGCGAAGTAGTTCACTCATATTGCTAGTTCGAGGCGTTCTCGCGGGAGCGGCGTCGAAGGTTCACAATTAGCAGCGCGATGATGCATGCGGCACCCGCGATCAGTCCAATCTGTGGATAGAAAACCATAATCGGCCAGAGACTGGTCGAAGAAAGTGACAGGATTAGGGTCGCAACCATAACCAAAATCGACGTGCCGATGAGCCCAACCGCCATGAAGGCAAGGATGTTTTCAAGCCGTGAACCCGCTGATTTGTCTGAAGTTCTAGTTTGTTTAGCCATCCTTATAGGATACCTTGGCCAAACCGGCAATCACCCTTGTAAAATAAAGGTTTGCTACAAAGAAAGAGGTCCACATGCCAACTGGCAAAGTCAAGTTCTTCGACGAAGACAAGGGTTTCGGCTTCATCGCATCTGACGATGGAAGCGAAGTCTTTTTGCACATCAGCGCACTTCCAGCTGGCACCACCTCAATCCGCCCAGGCAGCCGAGTTGAATTCGGCATCGTAGACGGCAAGCGCGGTGCGCAGGCGTTGTCTGTTCGCGTGCTAGACGCGCCACCAAGCCTGGCTAAATTGAGCCGCAAGCCTGCCGATGAGATGGCCGTAATTGTTGAGGACCTAATCCGTCTGCTCGACCACCTCGGTGGCGGCTTGAAGCACGGTAAGTACCCAGAGTCATCAAACGGCAAGAAGATTGCGACGCTTCTTCGCAAGTTGGCTGACGAGCTGGATGCCTAAGACTTCCGATAACAAGACTTTCGCCTATAACGCGGCGGTCGAAGCTTCGTCACGCCATGCTGTGGGGTTCTTCATCGATTCGCTAGAAGAAGACGAGGGTGTCGTTACCTACCTCTTTGAGGGAAAGCTCAAGGGTTACGCCGGATGGCGTTGGTCAGTTAGCGTCTTCCAACCCGAGGGTGATGACGCAGCGACGATTTCCGAGGTGCTCCTTGTGCCTGGCCCAGGCTCGCTGGTTGCACCTGATTGGGTGCCTTGGTCAGAGCGTTTGGCAGACTACAAAGCCCTTCAAGCAGAGCTTGAGGCGCAGGCAGCCCTTGATGCAGAAGAGGCTGAAGGCGAAGACTCTGACGATTCTGAGATAGATGACGAAGACGAAGCCGAAAGCGAAGTTGACGAGTCTGATGCCTTCGAAGCCGCGGATGACGCTGCCGAAATCACTGAACCCGAGTCAGAGCCGGCTGCTGAAGAATCAGCGCTTGCGGATGTGGAAGAGGGCGTAGAACCCGAGGCCGATTCCGGCAAGACACGTAAGCGCCCACGATTCTTGCGCCGCAGGAATCGCGGAGCCGGCAAGAAGAAGAACGAAGAGAGCTAGGCTCCACAAACCGAGACCAACCAGAACCGCCAGTTTGGCGTTGGTTTTCACTGGTTCAGGATCTCGCTTTCGCTCAGAATCCTTGACGTAGAACTTCATGTCGCTAGCCTAAGCCAGCTGACCGACCACGTAGTCAATTGCCTGGGTGAGTTTCTGAACGTCTGCCAAGTCTGTCGCGGTAAAAGTCGCTACTCGAAGCTGATTGCGACCGAGCTTTCGGTAAGGCTCGGTGTCGACGATTCCATTTGCTCGAAGCACCTTGGCCACAGCCGCGGCGTCGACTGACGCATCGAAGTCGATGGTCACTACCACTTGCGAACGGTGGTCTGGGTTGCTGACAAACGGAGTCGCAAATGCAGACTTCTCAGCCCACTCGTAAAGGTGTGATGAAGAAGCCTTGGTTCGAGAGTCTGCCCATGCTAGACCGCCGTTTGCGTTCATCCAATCAACCTGCTCGGCTAGGAAGAACAGGGTCGAAATAGCAGGAGTGTTGAGGGTCTGGTTCAGACGCGAGTTGTCAATCGCTGTCTTCACGCTCAAAAACTCCGGGATGTAGCGATCGCTGGCTGCGATTCGCTCTGCTCGCTCGATTGCTGCTGGAGACATGAGAGCAAACCAGAGACCGCCATCCGAGGCGAAGTTCTTCTGCGGGGCAAAGTAGTAGACGTCGGTGGCAAGTGGGTCGAAGTCGATGCCGCCGGCGGCCGAAGTCGCATCGGTGAAGAAGAGAGCGCCTGAGTCGACTCCCTGTAGTCGCTCAACAGGAGTCACTACACCGGTTGAAGTCTCGTTTTGAGCGTAAGCATACGAGTCGACGCCAGCCTCAACCTGCAGAGCAAGTCGAGAGCCCGGCTCGCCGTTAATTACCGTCGGCTTGTCTAGCCAAGGGTTGGTCAATGCCGTTGCGAACTTAGCGCCAAACTCTCCGTGCACAAGGTTCTGAGCTTTCTTCTCAACAAGCGAGAAAGCGGCGGCGTCCCAGAAGGCAGTTGACCCGCCGTTGCCGATCACAATTTCGTAGCCTTCAGGGTTGTGGAAGAGGCCCATCAAGCCATCCTGCACTCGCTTCACCAAGTTCTTCACCGGTGCCTGGCGGTGCGATGTGCCCATCAGACGCGCTCCCTCGGTCGAGAAAGCAGCGATTTGCTCCGGGCGAACTCGAGAAGGGCCGCAACCAAAGCGACCGTCTACTGGCAGAAATTCGGCAGGGATAATGATTTCAGGCATGAGGCAAGTTTACCTGAAGGGCAACCAGCCATCACCGCGGTAATCTGGAGACAAACAAATGGAAGGAGGGCATTTTGGCCGATTTGATTGACACCACGGAAATGTACCTTCGAACCATTCTTGAACTCGAAGAAGAGGGTCAAGTTCCGATGCGTGCGCGCATCGCAGAACGCCTAGACCAGTCAGGCCCAACCGTCTCCCAAACCGTTGCTCGAATGGAGCGCGATGGTTTGGTGGTGGTCAGCGGCGACCGACACCTAGAGCTAACCAAGCTCGGGCGACACGAGGCGATTTCGGTTATGCGCAAGCACCGCATCGCCGAACGTCTGCTGGCCGACATTATTGGTCTCGAGTGGGAGCTTGTGCACGAAGAGGCTTGCCGCTGGGAGCACGTCATGAGCGAGACCGTTGAGCGAAAGATTCTCTCGATGCTCGAAACCCCAGATGTTTCGCCATACGGCAACCCGATTCCAGGTTTGGAAGAACTCGGTTTTGAGACCAACTCTGGTTTCAAAGACGGAGTCGTTTCAATCGTTGATTTGCCAAAGGCAATCGCCGAGCAGAGCGTCTTCACGCTAAAGCGAATCGGTGAGCCAGCCCAACTTGACGTCGATTTCTTGACCCAGTTGAAGAGACTAAATCTGTTGCCGGGTTCAAGGGTTCAACTTGAATTCCGCGACCGAGGCGTCCTGGTGCTACCAGCCGGCCAAAAGGACGGCCTAGAGCTGTCTAATGACTTGGCGATGCACCTATTTGTAGAGTCATAGAGGCACCCAACGCCCCATCTCAGAGAACTTTCAGCCAGGTTCGGGTAAACTTGAGTACTGCACAAAATAAACCCTGGAGGTTTAGTCTTGGCAAACAAAGCCACCGGTAGACACCGCGCAGATGTTGAAATCAACGTCCTCGAGTCATTCGAGTTGCGCAGCCGTCGATCGATTCGCGAATCGGAGAGGGCGCGATTGTCGCGCCTTGCCCGCAAGCAGGCGAAGAAACTAGCCAAGCTTCAGGTAGCCGAAAAAGCTGCAAACCCAGAACGCTCACAGGCCGTCTCTTCGGGTCGTTACCTCGTGCGGGCTCAGCGAAAGATCAAGTTCTACCACCGCCGCGGCGTTCGCAACTTTGTGACCATGGCTGTAGCCTCCGGCCTTTTTGCCACCTTTGCCTTGCCGGCATATGCATACAGCCCAGAAGACGCTGCCATGTCTCGTTTTAGCACCACGGATGCCCAAGCGGTTGCCTCAGCAGCCGACACCCAGAACCTAACCGTGGCTGCGGTGAACACCGTGAAGTACGCGCGCGGAAACTACGAATCCGCCAATGCCAGCGAAATCGCGCGACAAGAGACGCTGAACTCTTACCGAACCTACTCAGGTCTCACCGCTGCCGATTACATCCTCAACCCGCCTTACAGCAAGCTCGACGGAGCCACAATTCTTCAGGTTGCGGCCAAGTATGTGGGTGTGCCTTATGTGTTCGGTGGCGAAACCCCAGCCGGATTCGACTGTTCGGGATACGTTGCCTTCGTGTTCTCTCAGTTTGGTGTGGCCCTGCCGCACTCGGTTCACGGTCAGAACCGAATGGGTATCTTGATCAAACCCGAAGATGCGCTTCCGGGTGACCTAGTGGTGTTCGATGACCTGAGCCACGACGGAATCTACGCAGGCAACGGTAACTTCTACCACGCACCTCGCCCTGGAGACTCGGTAAAGTTGGCTCCAATCTTCACAAGCCGCATCCACTTCATTCGTCTGGCTACCAAGTAGTCGCTGCTTTCGCGTTTGATAACGCTTGGCTAAATATTCGTAAAACACGCGTAGGTTGCGACTCAAATTCTTCGCCACGGCCATAATCTGATGCTAAGAACACCCGAGCAATTTGATTGGAGTTTGCGATGCGCCTGAAGTGCCCTTGTCAATCCATACTGGTTGCTCAACAACAACCTGATAGCTAATCGCGTCGCCAGCAATGGCGGCGCGTTTTTTATTTGAGAGGGATTTGATGCGAACTCTGGTTCTAAATGCGGGGTATGAGCCACTGGCGGTGGTTTCGTTCAAGCGAGCGTTGATTCTTGTTCTAAATAAGAAGGCCACCGTCCTAGCCGGCGCACCAGAGGCAACCGTGCACTCGGCTCATGACGAATATGAGCTGCCCTCGGTGATCCTGTTGTCGCGTTACGTGCGCATCCCTGGTTCTAGAAATGTGCCGCTTTCTCGTCGTGGGGTGCTTCGACGAGACAACCACAGTTGCGCTTACTGCTCGAGGCCCGCCAACACCATCGACCACGTCCAACCGCGTTCCAAAGGTGGGCGAGATTCATGGGAGAACCTGGTGGCATGTTGCTTCGCCTGTAATAACCGGAAGGGCGACAAAACCCTGGATGAACTCGGATGGAAGTTGAAAGTGAAGCCGAAAATGCCGAGTGGCTCAGTGTGGAGTGTTAGGGGCGCTGAGCGCCTTGAACCCGACTGGAGCCAATACCTGCAAGCCGCCTAAGGGCAAGCCCATAATCTGTGCCCCCGAGAAGAATCGAACTTCCGCACATGGTTTAGGAAACCACTGCTCTATCCACTGAGCTACGAAGGCGAGACTTCCAAATATACGCTGATTCGCCTGCCTCCTTCGGGCAAGCCTAAGTCGATTGTGAATGACAAAAAGTTAGTGTTTAAGCATGGTTGATCAAGATTTTGCTGGCGAGCGAATCTCGCGCGCGCAGTGGGACGCCTGGCAAGAGGAAATAACCGCGATTGGCGTTACAAATCCTCTGACAAATTTCGAGGCAAACAGCTTCGGGCAGATCGATCTCGAGCGCAGTCATCCAGGTGGTTTTTCACAATTTGTTACTGGCCGACCAACCCTTTTGTCCAACCTGGTAAGAGACCCGCTTGCCTATTCGAGGGCTTTAGCTTCAGGGCGTCGCATAAGTTCTAAGGCCGAACGGCTGGCCACCAACTTCGGCATCCCAACTCTTCATTTGGTTGGCGGGCTTGCCGACTTCGAGGGCGACGGCTTTGACCTGCAGACCCCCATCCTCATGTGGCCGGTTAGCGTTGAAAGGCGCGGAGACGACTTCGAGCTTCAAAAAGCAGGCGCCCCGATTGTCAATCCTGCATTCGTTGATGCCCTCGAGGTTTGCTATGGAATCAAGTTAAACGAAGCCGAGCTATTGGCACGACAGAACGAAAGTTCTGACCTCATCCCGGTGACCGTTCTTAATTACCTTGCCAATCTCACAGCCGAAAAAGCGAAGCTGGACTTGAAGCGCATCTTGGTGATTGGCAACTTCACAACCGCCCCGACGAAAATGTTGCGAGATTTTGATCGTTCGGAATCACAACTTTTGCGCGAACTATCCGGTGAGCCAAAAGATGAACTCCCGGCGGTAGACGTATCCGAGATGCTGCTAGTTGCCGATGCCGACTCGACTCAGGTTCGAATCTCGGCTCGTGCGCTAGCCGGGCAAAGCTTTGCGGTCGAGACTTTGCCGGGTTGTGGCTACTTACAAACCGTTCTAAACACGATCGGTGTTCTGGTGAATGCGGGCAAATCTGTTTTGGTTGTCGCACCTCGACGTCAAACCCTAAATGAGCTGGCTGACCGTCTCTCGGCCACCGGCTTGGCTGGGTTGGGTATTAGAGCAGACAGCACTTGGGTAGATGCTGTTGCAGCGATTTCACGAAATGAAAAAGCGCAGACCGTCGACCTTGCAGGGGCCAGAGGCCGTCGCCTGGTGGCCGAGCAGGAGCTCGATGGTTATTTCAAAGCGCTAGACCGCCCGGTTGAATCCCTTGGTGTTTCAGTCTCAGAGATTCTCAGGCAACTTTCTGCACTAAGTGCAATGCCCCACCCTCCCGTCACAAACGCGCGTATTGAAGCCAAGCACCTAACCGATCACCTAGACCGCGGTAACGCATTGGCCATCCTGGCTGAGGCCGAAGAACTTGGTGAATTCAAATTTGGCCCACAGGATACGGCTTGGTATCAGGCTCAGTTTGATTCACCGGGTGAAGTTGCCCAGGCCATCGCTTTGGCCAAGCGCTTGCGTGATGACGCCTTCCCGAATCTTTCCGCGCAACTGGCTGACTTCATTTCGAAGGTCAATTTCAAACCGGCCAC
>JBEDKF010000040.1:0-14458 GCA_041172305.1 Actinomycetota bacterium
CAATCTCTCAGCTGACATGTTCTGACTGCACAAAAGTAGTTCCGTCGCGGCTTCGCCAATCAGGGTTTTCAGTGCAAATGCCGGAACCGGAATCAGGCTCGGACGGTTTAGATCCTTAGCCAATGCTTTGACGATCTGCCCGCAGGTTGCTGGCTCCGGAGCAGTCAAGTTGTAGGCGCCCGAAGCGCTCGGCGTGTTGATCAGGTGAATGATCGCTGCTGCCTCATCTGGCAGAGAAATCCATGCCCACCATTGCTTGCCAGAGCCAAGAGGGCCTCCGATGCCCAGCTTGATAAGCGGAAGTAGGCGGCCAAGTGCACCGAGTTTGCGAGACATCACCATCGTGGTTCGAGCCAACACCACGCGCACGTCGGTCGGTGCCTTGAGAGCTTCTTGTTCCCATTGATGGGCTAGATCACTGAGGAATCCGGTTCCCTTTGGTGCCGACTCGAGCAAGACCTTCTCTCCGGTGTCGCCATAGAAACCTGATGCCGAACCGCTTACTAGAACCTTCGGTCGTCGCTTGGCTTCGGCCATCGCTTTGACCAGTGTTCTAGTCGAATCAAGGCGAGAGCTCACGATCTCTTCCTTGTACTTGGCAGTCCAAGGAATCTTTCCCGTGGTTGCACCCGCCATGTTCACAACTGCATCGACGGTCTCCATGATGCTTTCTTGGATGAAACCCTTAGCTGGGTTCCACTCGACTTCGTTGGCGTTCTTCGCAATGCGTCGCACTAGTCTCAGTGCGGTGTGGCCTTCGGCTTCGAGTTGTCGAATAACTTCGCTGCCGACGAGCCCGCTGGCTCCTGAAATTAGAACCCGCATTTCTAGTTGAACTCTTCTGGGTTTGGGCCGGTGCGATACCCAGAGTCGAGGCTTGCGATTGAAGCCATGTCATGTTCATCGAGCTTGAAGTCGAAGACCGAAATGTTCTCAAGCAATCGTGAAGGTGTTGCCGTCTTTGGAATTACGAGGTTTCCGAGCTCGATGTGCCAGCGAATGATTACCTGGCTCGGCGTTTTGCCGTGCTTTTCGGCAATCTTGACGATGACGGCCTCGTTGTTGAAACGCCCGCGCGCGAGCGGCGACCACGCCTCGGTGGCAATGCCGTGCGAGCTGTCATAGGCGCGCAGTTCAGGTTGCTGAAGAGCTGGGTGAAGTTCTACTTGATTCAGTGCTGGCACCGTGCCACCGGCCGCCAGGAGCTTGTGAAGGTGCATCGGGTGGAAGTTTGAAACACCGATTCCCTTGACTTTGCCAATCTCTACCGCGTGCTCAAATGCAGCCCAGGTTTCGACAAACTTGTCTTGGGCAGGAGCCGGCCAGTGAATCAGGACCATATCGATATAGTCGATGTCTAGTTTCGCGAGACTTTCATCGATTGCCTCAAGAGTGCTTTCATAGCCGTGACGATCGTGCCAAATTTTGGTGGTCACGTAAATTTCCTCGCGGGGCACCGAGCTTTGGCGAACGCCTTGACCCACTTCAACCTCGTTCAGGTATAGCGCGGCTGTGTCGATGCGGCGATAGCCACTGTCAATAGCGGTGGCAACCAACTCGGCAGCGTGGGTTGGTTCTAGTTTGTAGACTCCCAAACCGAGCTGAGGGATCTGTTGGCCGTTGTTCAGCTCAATCAATGGCATGTTCTTTGGGTCGAAAGACATTAGTTGCTCCAAGGTCCGAATACGGGGTTCCACTGGTTGATCACACGTTCGCCGATGCAGCCGGCTTGATCAAATGGATCTTGGTCAAGTAAACCGGCTAGTGCTTCAACTGATTCCGCTTTGAAGATTAAAAGAGCGCCGGGATTGTCGACCATTGGCCCGCTTGCCAAGAGAACGCCCGATTCAAGAAGTTGGGTCAGCCAAGCGCGGTGGATGGGCCGAACCGACGCCATCGTCTCGTCATCGGCGACATAGAAGTAATTCACTGCATACGTGTTCATTTATTCTGCTTTCCCGACGGCGACATGATGTCTACCGCCATGACGGCAACCAGGATGGCTCCGACTCCGAAAACTATTGAAACCAAAAACGCTGAGCTTGCCGAAACAGAATCGATTGCGATACCGGCAAGCGCTGCTCCTGCGGAGTAGCCCATGAGTTGGCCCGTTGACGCCCATCCGTTAGCTTCGGCTGCATCGCCTGGCTTCAGGCTTCCGGCAATAGCCGTTCCAAGGATTCCCAAGGACGGTGCCACTCCGACACCCGAGATAAAGAGGCAGATTGAGATCCAAATTGGGTTGGTCGGGGCAATCCAAATCAAGCCATAGCCCAGCAAAACGAGGCAAAGGAGCCAGGTTAGTGACCAACGTGACTTCACTCGTCCGCCGATGAATATGCCGCCGATAATCGAACCGAGTGAAAGAGCAGCGATTACCACTCCAGCTTCAGCGTGCGACACAACGGCGACTGTGCCAACCTCAACACCGCTGAACCCGCCAATCAGCAGCAGCCCAAGGATTGCGGTCGACAAAACCATTTTGTTGCGGAGAATCCCACCCATTTTGCGCTCAGGGCTTGGGATAACGGCATGCCCAACTTCTTTATTCGAGCAAAACCAAATCACTCCAGTCACCTGGATGGCCGCCATCAGTAGCACCGGGAAAACTGTGTTCACTTGAGCGGCAAGAACGGTTGCCAGGACAGGCCCGATGACCCAAATTAGCTCTTGCGAAGTAGCGTCCAGGGAATAGACGGCATTCAAATCTTTTTTCTTCACGAGGCTTGGATAAATGGTGCGTGCCGCTGTCTGGATCGGCGGAGAGGTGAGGCCGACCACCAGCGCAAGAGCGATAACTCCGACCGGGCTAGTGTCGAGAAGTGCGATTCCAAGCATTGCGGCAGCGCCGATGCTAGCGCTGGTTACCAAAACTCTGGTCGTGCCGAATTTGCTGAGCAATCGACCGAGCACCGGTCCTGAAATCGCGGCACCGATGGTGTCCGCACCTAAGGCAAGGCCAGCCACCGCATAAGACTCATGAACGTGTTCGATGTGAAGCACGAATGCCAGGGTCATCATTCCGAAAGGGAAGCGCGCAAAAAGCTGCGAAGAAATTACCCGCAAGAAACCTGGGGCTCGGAACAAAGCTCCGTAACTACTCATTTATCAAATCCAACTCGGAAGCCACATGTGGAGGTGCCAGTACCAATAGGGAGTCCAGGTGCCGATCCAGATTGGTAAGAAGAATAGGCTAACCGCAAAACTGAGGCCGAAATATCCGCCTACGGCTCTGATCGCCTTCGGTAGTTGCTCGCTTTTTCGGGTATGAAGAAACATTCGAATGACATAAACCAAGGCAAGAATCATCCATGGCAAGAATGCAATCGCGTAGAACTGGAACACCGTGCGGTTTAGGAACGCCAGCCAAGGCAAATAGCCACCGGCGATTCCGAGCAGAATCAATCCGCCGACCCTGCTCTTTCTGGTGATGAAAAGGTAGGTCAGCAGCAGAACCGCGGCGGCTGCCGGCAGCCAAATGATGGGATTGCCGAGTGCCGTGATGGCGCTTGAGCAGCCCGACTCCGAGATGCAACCGCCTTCGCCCTGGGCTTGACCCTCATAGAAAAAGCTTGTTGGTCGAATCGCGAAGAGCCAGGTTAGTGGGCTGGATGCGTAGGAGTGAGGGGTATGAAGGTTGATGTGAAAGCCATAGGCATCTTGGTGGTACTTCCAGAGCGCAAGCAGTGGATTTGCATCGACGTCTCTGTCGTAGCCACCGGAGGTGACCAACCAACCCGTCCAGCTGGCCAGATAAGTTGCGAACGCGGTAGGCACTAACACGACAAAGCTGATCAATGCCTGCAGGAATGAAGGTGCAAGCCATTGTTTTGCCTTGATCTTGGCGTGTTCGGTGACCTCAGCGGTGGCTCGCTGGTGGCGTTCAATTGCATCGCTGATTGCCACATAGAGCCCGAAAGCCGCGAGGAAGTAAAGACCTGACCACTTGACGGCGGTTGCGGCACCCAGCGCCAACCCTGCAGCTAGAAGCCAGGGTTGTCTCAAGGAAACTCGGTATAGATCTCGAGTTTGCAAGTGTCTCAACAAGAAGTAGAAAGCCAGGAGTGCGAAGAACATCAAAATGCTGTCGAGAAGGCCGGTTCGGCCTAGAACGATCGCATGACCATCGATTGCGAATAGGAAGCCGGTGGCGAGAGACCAAACCTGCGTCTGGAACAGAATTTTGGCAATCATCATGATTAGACCGACTGCGGCGATGCTTAGGATCGCGACCCCGATGCGCCACGAAAAAGCATGCTCAGGCCCGAAGAGCCACATGCCGAACCCCATGATCCACTTTCCAAGTGGAGGGTGAACTACAAAACTAGGGTCGGCTGAGAAGCCGTTAACCTGACCGGCTTCGAACGCCGCATTCGCGCCCTGTGGCCATGACTTTTCAGAGCCGGTGTTCCAAAGAGTCCAGGCATCTTTCACGTAATAGGTTTCGTCGAAAACCAATTTGTTGGGATAGCCAAGGTTCCAAAGCCTGAGAAAGGCGGCGAGCAGAATGACCAGCCACGGGCCGGCAACGCTCAATCGACGGCGACTTGTTTCGTCCGCCAGAATTCGATTAAGTAAAGCAATCACGCCCTAATGCTAGACAATAGAGCGTGCTCATCCTCGCTGCGACTCCAATCGGAAACCTTTCCGACGCCTCGCCGCGCCTAGTCGAACACCTCGTCTCCTCAAAATTCATCGCGGCAGAAGACACTCGAAGCCTGCTGAAGTTGGTGAACGCGCTCGGCATAAAGCTAAACGCGCGGCTATTCAGCCTTCACGAACACAATGAAAACGAACGAATCGCTCAGATTCTCGAAATAGCCGGCGAGGATGACGTTCTGGTCGTCAGTGATGCCGGGATGCCAACGGTGAGCGATCCGGGATTCCTGCTAGTGCGGGCCGCTGTAGCCGGAGGCATCGCAGTGACGATCATCCCGGGCCCATCGGCCGTGCTGTCAGCGCTCGCCGTTTCTGGATTGCCGACCGACAGATTTACTTTCGAGGGGTTCTTGCCTCGCAAGTCGGGCGATCGAAAAAAGGCTTTTGAGTCGCTAGCGCGCGAACCGAGAACGATGGTCTTCTTTGAGTCGCCGCACCGGATTCTCGAATCCTTGGAAGACGCGGCAACCGTCCTTGGTCCTGAGCGTCAAGCTAGCGTTTCTCGCGAATTGACCAAGAAATTTGAGCACACGCAGCGCGGAACACTGCCTGAGTTGGTCGACTGGGCGAAAAGTGAACCGAAGGGCGAGATGGTGTTAGTTATCGCCGGCGCTCAGGTTGTCGAGGCAAAGAGCGAAGATCTCGTTCAGCAGGTCTTGGCGTTGATTGAGGATGGCATCGGCCTCAAGCAGGCGGTTGCCGAGATCGCCGGTGCGGCCGGTGCGGGTAAAAGCGAGCTCTACCAGTCGGTGCTAGAGGCCCGCAAAGCTTTAAGATAGAAGAATGCCAAACACCAAAGGTCAGTCGTTCTATGTCACGACTCCTATTTTTTATGTCAACGACGCACCTCACATTGGTCACGCCTACACCGAGGTAGCTTCGGATGTTTTGGCACGTTGGCACCGTCAGCGCGGCGAGCAGAGTTTCTTGCTTACCGGCACCGACGAACACGGCGAGAAGATTCTTCGCACCGCTTCGGCAAACTCTGTTTCGCCTCAGGAATGGGCTGACAAGCTGGTTACCGAGGCTTGGTTGCCGCTGCTTGAGACCATCGACATTGATAACCAAGATTTCATTCGAACCACAGAGCCACGTCACGAAAAGAACGTCCAGAAGTTCCTTCAGAAGCTTTATGACACCGGTTTTATCTACCGCGGCGAATTCGAGGGAAACTATTGCGTCGGATGTGAAGAATACAAAACGGAAGCTGACCTAATGCCAGGCGAAGGCGCCTTCGCTGACCAGCCGGTATGTGCGATTCACTCCAAGCCGGTTGAGAAGCTCGCGGAGACCAACTACTTCTTCAAGTTGAGCGAGTTCGAGCAACCACTGCTTGATTTCTATGCGGCAAACCCAAAATTCATTCAGCCTGAATCGGCTCGCAACGAGGTCGTTTCGTTCGTGCGCCGCGGGTTAACCGACCTATCGATTTCACGTTCAAAAGAGAAGTTTGATTGGGGCATCGACATCCCTTGGGATGACAGCCACATCACTTACGTTTGGTTCGATGCTCTGCTGAACTACATCACAGCCATCGGCTACGGCGAAGACAGCGCCGAGGCCCAAGCCCAGTTTGAATCGCTCTGGCCAGCAACCGTTCAGGTTGTCGGTAAAGACATTCTGCGATTCCACGCAGTGATTTGGCCGGCTATGCTCATGGCTGCCGACCTACCGCCTGCAAAGCAAGTTTTCGGCCACGGCTGGCTATTGGTCGGCGGCGAAAAGATGTCGAAGTCGAAGCTCACCGGAATCGCGCCAAGCCAGATCACCGACACCTTCGGCTCTGATGCTTTCCGCTATTACTTCATGAAGGCGATCGCCTTCGGCCAGGATGGTTCGTTCTCTTGGGAAGACCTATCTGCTCGCTACCAGGCCGAGTTGGCTAACGGTTTCGGAAATCTCGCATCCCGCGTGGTCGCCATGATTCACCGTTATTTCGACGGGGTTCTGCCAACTCCGGGCGCTGCCTCAGAAGATGACCTGAAGGTTCAAGCTGTCGCTGCAGCTGCGGTCGCCAATGCCGATGCTGCCATCGACGAGGTTGCCATCCAAGACGCATTGATTGCAGTTTGGACGTTAGTTGACGAACTCAACAACTACATCACTGTGCAGGAACCTTGGGTTCTTGCCAAGGATGAGGCCAAGCGCGAGCGATTGGGAACTGTTCTTTACACCGCTGCCGAAGGCCTGCGTGTGCTAGCAACTCTGATGGCTCCGGTGACACCGAAAGTCGCCGCCAAGCTTTGGTCGACTGTCGGCCAGGGTTCGTTGGGCGACCTTGCCTCGCAGCCTCTTTCGGCAGCAGCGAATTGGGGTCAGCTAAAGCCAGGTCAGGCGATCGGCGAGCTCGAGCCGCTGTTCCCTCGCATCGAAACCGACGCAACCGAAGCGAAATAACGCATGACTGCAGAGCAGTTTGTGCGGAGTTCGAAAGCTGGGGCGCCGCAGGCACAAACCCCGAAGCAGGGAAAAGAAAACAAGGTCCCGAGTTTTCCGCCTAACCCAGAACCCCTCGAGATCGCCGTTTATGACAACCACTGTCACCTCGAGTTTGAGTTTGATGATGAACTCGGCGTAATGCCTTGGCAGGAAAATCTCGACCGTGCGGAATCGGTTGGAATCAAGGGCGTGGTCCAAGTCGGAGTGACACTCGAGAGTTCGAAATGGTGTGCCGATTTGGCGACCAAGGATAGGCGTGTTCTCGCAGCAGTAGCGCTGCACCCAAACGAGGCTCCGCTTTACAAGACGCGTGAATACTTGGATGCAGCGATCGCCGAAATCGAAGAGCTTGCGAAGCAGCCGCGTGTTCGCGCCATCGGCGAAACCGGTTTGGATTTCTTCCGCACCGAAGGTGACAACGACCTAGAGCTTCAGCAACATTCGTTCGAAGAGCACATCAGAATCGCCAAAGAAAACAACATTGCGTTGATGATTCATGATCGCGATGCTCACGATCGAGTTGTCGAAACTTTGCTTCGTCTCGGCGCACCTGACAAAGTAGTTTTCCACTGCTATTCAGGCGAGACCGACCTGGCCCAAATTTGCATCGACAACGGCTGGTACATGTCGTTTGCCGGAAACATCACCATCAAGCGAAACCAACACCTTCGTGATTCGCTAATCATGGCTCCGAAGGAGCTCATCCTGGTTGAAACCGACGCTCCATTCTTGGCCCCAGAGCCGTTCCGCGGGCGCCCTAACGCCCCATACCTCGTGCCAATCACAGTGCGTTTCATGGCCGAGCAGCGTGGGGTCGATGTAAACGAGTTGGCGGCTCAGTTAGCCTTGAACACTGAGCGCGTTTATGGCTCATGGGATGAGGGGTTCTAATGGCCGACGTGCAGTTGCTCGGCGGAGTCGACATCCGCGAACTCGCATCCCGCCTCGATGTGACGCCAACCAAAAAGCTTGGGCAAAACTTTGTAACCGACCCAAACACGATTCGCCGCATCGTCAATGCTGCAAAGCTCACCGGCGCGGAGACCGTGGTCGAGATTGGCCCGGGCCTTGGCTCGCTAACTCTCGGCCTCCTCGAGGTTGCCAAGAAGGTTATCGCCGTAGAAATTGACCCAAAGATGGCGGCTGAGTTGGAAACAACCATCGCAAAGCGTGCCCCAGGCACTGACTTCACTCTGGTTCGAAACGACGCTCTCAAAGTGACCGAGCTGCCGGCCGCCCCTGACGCGTTGGTGGCGAATCTGCCTTACAACATCTCGGTTCCAGTCTTGCTGCACTTCCTAGAGCACTTCCCGTCACTTCAGACAGGCCTAGTGCTGGTTCAGGCCGAGGTCGCGCACCGTCTCGCCGCTGTGCCAGGCTCAAAGATTTACGGTGTGCCGAGCGTAAAGCTTGCCTGGTATGCCGACTCGGCCCTTGCCGGAAACGTTGGTCGCAACATTTTCTGGCCGGTGCCAAATGTTGATTCTGCCCTTGTCTACTTCTCAAAGCGTGCGGTCCCTTTGGGTGATGAAGCCCTTCGCTTGGCTACCTTTGAGGTGGCCGATGCAGCATTTGGGCAACGACGCAAGACTCTGCGCCAGGCACTTTCTGTTTGGGCAGGCTCAGCGGCCGATGCCGAAAGAATTTTGATAGCCGCCGGTGTTAGCCCTCAAGCTCGCGGAGAAGAACTAGACGTTCACCAATTCGTAGCGATTGCAAAGGCAAAATAATGGCTCTTTTCAAACGCGACCTGCCGCCGGTCGACCCATTCATCGAGGCAGACAAGGTTCTGAAAGAAACCGGTCACCAGCGCGAAGAATGGTTCAAGTTGCTAGATGAGCAGCAGGCGTTCATCTGGACAACCAAGCAGATCATCACGTGGCTGAAGAAGCGCACCAAGCTCGTCGATTGGTGGGCCGAATCCATCGGGCTTGCCTATGTTGACGCTCGCGGGCTTGCTAAGACCTCGCAGCAACCAACCGGCCGATTCACTTTCACAATGAAGCGAGAGTTCGACGTAGAAATGTCGCGCCTCTACACAGTCCTAAACGACGTTCAATCTTGGGCCGTTTTTGATCGCCCGCGAGTTCTGACTGCCAAGGGCGGAAAAATTTCTTTCGCTTTTGACGACAAGACTCGCGCACACCTGCAATTTGTTGTCAAGGATGGCGGTGCCATTGTGCTTCAGGTTCAGCACGAGTTGATTCCATCCGAGGCAGGCATCAAGCCGCGCGACCTTTATTGGCGCGAGGTTCTAAGCGGCGTTCAGCGTAGGTTAGAGGTCTAGTGGAAACCATGCATTCGGTTTCCGCCTCTGCGCCTGGCAAAACCAATTTGTTCTTTGCCGTCGGCCCGTTGACCTCCGATGGATTTCATGACGTAGCAAGCGTTTATCTCGCACTTGATCTTCGTGAGGAAGTCACGGTTTCTTCGTCGCCAAGTTGGGTTGTCGAAGTCTCGGGCAACATTTCTTCGGAGCAAATCGCATCGGTGCCAACCGGTGAAGACAACCTCGTGGTTCGTGCCGCGAAGCACGTCGCCGAGCTGGCAGGCATCTCTGACTCTCCAATCTCGTTTGCCATCGACAAGCATGTTCCGGTCGCCGGCGGCATGGGCGGCGGTTCTGCCGACGCTGCAGCAGCATTGGTAGCCGTGAACGCGCTCTGGCGTGCAGGCGTTGAGTCGAAACTTTCTGAAAGCGTCGAACTCGGCGCTGACGTGCCTTTTGCCCTAGCCGGTGGAATCGCCATCGGGCTTGGTCGCGGCGAACTTCTCACATCTATCGAATCAGTTCCGCCATTGCATCTTGTTCTGGTGACCAGCGAAGAGGGTCTTAGCACCCCTGCTGTTTATAAACGCCTGGATGAGTTGCGTTCGGCTCGCGGAATCGACCCAACCGCGGCTCCTGCGGCCCTGGTGCCGAATGAGTTAGTCCGAGCACTTCAGGGCGGTGACCAAAAACTGATCGCCTCTCTTCTCAGGAACGATCTTCAAGAGGCAGCACTCGATCTTCGCCCTGATCTGAAGGCAACCATCAGTGATGGCTTGGCAGCCGGAGCATTGACCGGGTTCATCTCGGGTTCTGGTCCTACCGTTGCTTTCTTGGTGGCGGATGCCAACAACGCGGAAGAGTTAGCCCAAAAATTGCACACTCTGGGCCATCGCGCCTTGGCAGCATCTGGCCCTGCAGCCGGAGCATTCATCCGAGAAGAGGACTAATGGCTCACTTGCTCGGTGCGGAATCGCTGACTCTGGAGTTCCCGACAAAAAAGGTTTTTGACAACATCACGGTTGGCGTCAACGAAGGCGACAGAATCGGCATCGTCGGCCGAAATGGCGACGGAAAGTCGACCCTGCTCAAGCTTTTGAATCGCCGCCTCGAGCCAGACGAGGGGCGAATCACCCACCGAAATGGTCTAACCATTGGTTTGTTAGATCAGGCAGACGTGATTGACCCGGGTCAAACCATCGGCCAGGCCGTGGTCGGCGACATGCCCGAGCACGAATGGGCCGGCAATGCAAAGATTCGCGATGTCATCGGCGGCTTGCTAAATGACCTCGATTGGCAACAGCAAGTTGGCTCCCTCTCGGGTGGTCAACGTCGTCGAGTTGCCCTCGCCAAATTGCTTGTCCAAGATCTTGATATCGTCATGCTTGATGAGCCGACAAACCACCTCGATATCGAGGGTGTTGCTTGGCTCGCACGCCACCTGAAATCACGTTGGTCTGCAACCGGCGGTGGGCTCATCGTGGTTACCCACGACCGTTGGTTCCTCGATGAAGTCTGTAACTTAACCTGGGAAGTCCACGACGGAATCATCGAGCCTTTCGAAGGTGGGTATGCCGCCTACATTCTTCAACGCAATGAGCGTGACCGCAGTGCGGCTGCCTCAGAAGCTCGTCGCCAGAACCTGATGCGCAAGGAACTAGCCTGGTTGCGCCGCGGTGCCCCGGCACGAACCACTAAACCTAAATTCCGCATGGATGCGGCCGCCGAGCTAATCGCCAATGAGCCCGAACCTCGAGACCGGGTTGCTCTGTCGAAGCTTGCTACGCAGCGCCTCGGTAAGGATGTCGTCGACGTCGAAGAGATGAGCTACTCCGTCGGCGGCAAAGAACTGTTGCACGACGTGACTTGGCGTCTTGGCCCTGGCGACCGCGTCGGCTTGGTTGGTGTGAACGGCGCCGGCAAGACAACGTTGCTGAAACTGATCCAAGGCAGCCTCGAACCCACCGCTGGTCGGGTTAAGCGCGGTAAGACGGTCAACATCGCCACCCTGAGCCAAGAAGTTCGTGAGCTTGATGAGTTCCACGGCGAGCGCATTTTCAGCTTGATTGCTCGCGAGAAGTCATTCTTTGTCGTCGACAAGAAGGAAGTTGGCATCGGTCAACTCGTTGAACAGCTCGGCTTCACCCAGGCTCAACTTCAGACGCCGATTGAAGACCTCTCGGGTGGCCAGCGTCGCCGACTCCAGTTTTTGCGTTTGCTTTTCGGTGAGCCAAACGTGCTCATCCTTGATGAGCCGACCAACGACTTGGATACCGACATCTTGGCCGCCATGGAAGACCTCTTGGATGGCTGGCCGGGAACGTTGATTGTGGTCAGCCACGACAGGTATCTCCTTGAGCGTGTGACCGACCAGCAGTATGCGTTGCTGGGTGATGGCAGCTTGCGCCACCTAACCGGTGGAGTCGATCAATACCTTGAGTTGCGCAAACACTCGCTTAGCGGCAAGGCAGCCCAGGCCGAGAGCAGTCGATACGGCATCGACACCTCAACCACGCCTGCTGCCCAGCCGGCTTTGAGCGGCGCGGCTCTTCGCGAGGCCGAGAAGAACCTTGCACGTCTCGAACGCGCGCTGGAAAAGCTTTCGGCCGACGAGGCTAAGTTGCACCTGGACATGGCTGCCCACGATCAGGGTGACTACGAAGGCCTTGCGAAGTTGGTAGCCAAGCAAACCGAACTGAACGACAAGCGCGATCAAATGGAACTCGAATGGCTCGAAACATCTGAGCTCTTAGGTCAGCAATAACCTCGTTTATCTGGCAGACTTGAGGGGTGAGCGTAAGCCCACGTTCCCCTATGGTGTAATGGCAACACTCCGCCCTTTGGAGGCGGCTTTCTAGGTTCGAGTCCTGGTGGGGGAGCAGTTCAACTTAGGAGCAAAATGGGCGAACAGCATCTCGCGGTAGTTGTCTTGGCAGCCGGCGCAGGCACGCGCATGAAGTCCTCTAAGCCAAAGATCATGCACGAGATTGCGGGTTTACCGCTCTTGGGCCATGCTCTTGCCACCGCTAGCTCACTTGGAGCCGCTCACGTAGTCCCGGTGATTCGTCATCAGCGCGACCTAATCGCAAACTACATCGAAACCTACTTCCCGCACGCAGTCATCGCCGACCAGGATGAAATCCCGGGCACTGGCCGTGCCGTCGAATGTGCCTTGAATGCTCTGCCAGCAGAATTCAATGGCGCAGTGGTCGTCACCAGTGGCGACGTTCCGCTGCTAGATGTTCCAACCCTCGAATCTCTAATTGATGCGCACCTAGCCGGCGGTTTCTCGGCGACCATTTTGACCTCGATTGTCGAAGACCCGGCTGGTTATGGTCGAATCATTCGCTCGAACGACGGCAAGTTCATCCAAATCATCGAAGACCGAGACGCAGATGCCGAGCAACTAAGCATCAACGAGGTGAACGCCGGTGTGTATGTGTTCGATGCCGGGCTGCTTCGCAACGCTCTTACCAAGATTGGTTCACACAACGCACAGGGCGAGAAGTACCTCACCGATGCGGCAGCGGAACTCATCCATGAGGGCTTCAAAGTGCAGGCGCTCGCCGTAGAAGACAACTGGTTGGTCGCCGGAATCAACGACCGTGTGCAGTTGGGCGAAGTTGCTGCCGAGCTGAACTACAGAATTTGCGAGGCTTGGCAGGTGGCCGGCGTGACCATCCAAGACCCTTCTTCGACCTGGATTGATGTCACGGTTCAGTTGGCGCAAGATGTGACACTCCTGCCTGGCACCTACCTTCACGGTTTCACCAAGATTGAGACCGGTGCCGTCGTCGGCCCAGAAGTTGTTTTGGTTGATGTCGAGGTTGGCGAGAGCGCAAAGGTGGTCAAGACTCACGCAACCGGCTCAAAGATTGGCGCTGGCGCATCGGTCGGACCCTACTCATACATTCGCCCAGGCACCGAACTCGGAGCAGATGGCAAGATCGGCACCTTTGTCGAGACTAAGAATGCAAAGATCGGCGCTGGCAGCAAGGTTCCTCACCTCAGCTACGTCGGCGACGCGACTATCGGCGAGAATTCAAACATCGGCGCGGGAACAATTTTCGCGAACTATGACGGTGTCAACAAGCACTCGAGCACCATCGGTTCTCACGTGCGCACCGGGTCGCAAAACGTCTTCGTCGCACCTATTAAGATTGGTGATGGAGCTTACACAGCTGCCGGAACCGTGGTTCGCAAGGATGTCGAAGCTGGCGACCTAGCAATGAACGTTTCTCCGCAGCGCAACTTGGCCGATTGGGTTATTTCCAAGCGACCAGGAACCGCGGCAGCTGAAGCAGCCCACAAGGCAAAAAACTAAACAACCCCAAATTGAGACTGGAGACCACCCATGGAAGTCAAGACGAATAACTCGAAGCGTCTAGTCCTGGTTAGTGGCCGCGCTCACCCAGAGCTTGCTCAGGAGGTTGCAGACATCCTTGGCACCACACTGTTGCCAACCACCGCATACGACTTCGCCAATGGCGAGACCTTCGTGCGTTACGAAGAGTCAGTTCGCGGTGTTGACGCGTTCGTCATCCAAGCTCACCCAGCGCCGATCAACCACTGGATCATGGAGCAGTTGCTCATGGTCGACGCTCTAAAGCGTGCCAGCGCAAAGCGCATCACCGTGGTTGCCCCATTCTTCCCGTATGCCCGCCAAGACAAGAAGCACAAGGGCCGCGAGCCAATCTCAGCTCGACTAATGACTGATCTTTACAAGGCATCAGGCGCAAACCGACTAATGTCGGTTGACCTTCACACTCCTCAGATCCAGGGCTTCTTCGATGGCCCGGTAGACCACCTTTGGGCTCTGCCGATGCTCGCCGACCACGTCAAGGATCGCTTCGGTCACGAAGACATCACCGTCGTTTCACCAGACTCAGGCCGAGTTCGTGTGGCCGACATCTGGGCAGACCGCCTAGGTGCACCACTGGCAATCATTCACAAGCGTCGCGACCCAGACCGCCCAAACCAGGTCGAAGCTCACGAGCTTGTCGGCGACGTCAAGGGCCGCACCTGCCTATTGGTAGACGACATGATTGACACCGCAGGCACCATCGTTGCGGCTGCTCAGGCTCTGAAGGC
>JBEDKF010000041.1:0-42381 GCA_041172305.1 Actinomycetota bacterium
GCCGGTTGGCTAATCGCGGATGGTGAGCGTTACCCGGCAGCCCACTCGGTTGGCATCAACGAGACCTTCCAAGCGGTGCCGAGGCTCGTCGAATCTCACGTTCTCGATAGAAAAGACCTCGACTTGTATGACAAGGTCGTGACCTTGGAATACATCGATTTCATCCGACCTTCGGCGAAGTTCGATGGAGTCGACGCTTTGGTTGAGGAAATCAACCGCGACCTTGACAAAATCAGGAATATTCTGAGCTCATGAAGATGACATTCGCTGACGCAGTTAAATCGGGCCTAAAGAACTTCGCGGATTTCAAAGGAACCGCCTCCCGCGCAGAATTCTGGTACTTCTACCTCTTCACGGTTTTGCTGAACATGGTCACCACAACCATTGACAGCCTGATCGCGCCCGGTGCTGATCTCAGCGGCGCAGCAATGGCCGGTGCCGGCCCGCTCTACCTAATCACCAACATCGCGTTGATCTTGCCGAACCTGAGTCTTGCTATCCGTCGCTTCCGTGACGTCGGCCTATCGGGCTATTGGTTGCTGCTATGGGCTCTGCCAGTGGTGGCTTTCTTTACCACCGGTGGCCTGAAACTTGCCACCCTTGCTCCGCTAACCGAGAGCTCATCTGAGGCCGAGCTAGCGACCTACGCGATGGCTATCGTGCCAACCGTTTTGATTGCGATCGGGGTAGGAGTTTTTCAGTTCGTCGTGAACCTCCTGCCAACTAAAACCCGCGAGCAAGGCAACCGGTATGCCAAGCCGACCGAAACAGAAACTAGCGTCTCCGAGTAATTTCGGCTAGACTCGACAGGTTGCCGTGTATCGGCCGCGGATAAAGAGAGCTAAGACATCCCGTCATTAGCGCCGCGCAGTTAGGAAACCGAAAGGGGAACCCACTATGGCACTAGATGCAGCAGTGAAGACCGCAATTATCAACGAGTACGCAACTCACCCAGGCGACACTGGTTCTCCAGAAGTTCAGATCGCTGTTCTAACCAAGCGAATCAAGGACCTAACCGAGCACCTGAAGGACCACAAGCACGACCACCACTCACGTCGTGGTCTACTAATCCTTGTTGGTCAGCGCCGTCGTCTTCTCGGTTACTTGCAGAAGGTTGACATCAAGCGTTACCGCGAGCTCCTAGAGCGCCTAGGACTGCGTCGATAGTTCGTCTCCGACGAATGTCGCCAGATTTCGCGATAAATAGTCTTCCCAAATCGCCCGGGCTATAGTCCGGGCGATTTGCTTTAACCGGATGTTCATCGACGAGCTCCTAGCCTTTGTCGGCCCCGTCTGTTAGCCTTGAACCAGAGCGACGTGGCAGGTTTGCTGGTCTTCGGTTGTGGGTCTTGATAACTCCTTGATGAGTTCAAGATTTTCTACTGCAGACCAGGGCATCCCTCCAATGTGGGCAAGTTAACTTGCCGCGAACGCTCACGCACGAAACATCCAGTTCTAGGCCGATTTCATTTGGCCCTGGCTTGTCCGTGCACAGAGGAAAAAGAGGAGGGACCATGGAAGGTCCAGAAATCAAAGCAACAGAAGCAATCATCGACAACGGAAAATTCGGCAAGCGCGTTATCCGTTTCGAAACCGGTCGTTTGGCTCAGCAGGCACAGGGTGCCGCAGCCGTTTACATCGACGAAGAGACCATGCTGTTCTCGGCTACCACTGCAAGCAAGCAGCCAAAAGACCAGTTCGACTTCTTCCCACTAACCATCGACGTTGAAGAGCGCATGTATGCGGCAGGCCGCATCCCAGGAAGCTTCTTCCGTCGCGAAGGTCGCCCATCAACCGAGGCAATCCTTGCCTGCCGTTTGATCGACCGTCCACTACGCCCTTCATTCGTTGACGGTCTCCGCAACGAAATCCAGGTAGTCGTTACCGTTTGGGCAATCGAGCCTGACGAACTTTACGACGTTGTAGCAATCAACGCTGCATCGATGTCAACCCAGCTCGCTGGTCTGCCATTCTCAGGCCCAATCGGTGGTGTGCGTGTTGCACTAATCGACGGTCAGTGGGTTGCGTTCCCTAAGTACTCACAGCTAGAGCGTGCCGTGTTCAACATGGTCGTTGCTGGTCGCGTAATCGTTGAGAACGGCGTCGAGGACGTCGCAATCATGATGGTTGAGGCCGAGGCTTCTGAGAACTCGATGGACCTAATCGCTGCTGGCGCCAAGGCTCCTTCGGAGGACGTAGTTTCTGAGGGTCTTGAGGCTGCAAAGCCATTCATCAAGGCTCTTGTAAAGGCTCAGGCTGACCTAGCTGCTGTTGCTGCAAAGCCAACCGCAGACTACCCAACCTTCTTGCCTTACACCGACGAGGTTTATGCAGCGGTTGAATCAGCAGCGGGCGCACAGCTTGCCAAGGTTTACCAGATCGCTGACAAGGTAGAGCGCCAGGATGCTGACGACGCACTGAAGGCAGAGACCAAGGCAGCCTTTGAGTCAAAGCTTGATGAGGCTCAGATGGCTCAGTTCTCTGCTGCTTATAAGTCAGTAACCAAGAAGATCATGCGTACTCGTGTTCTAAAGGAAGGCATCCGCATTGACGGACGTGGCCTGAAGGACATCCGTCAGATCACCGCAGAGACCCACCCGCTTCCACGCGTTCACGGTTCTGCAATCTTCCAGCGCGGCGAGACCCAGATCCTTGGTGTTACCACTCTGAACATGTTGAAGATGGAACAGCAGATCGACTCACTGAGCCCAGTGACCTCGAAGCGCTACATGCACAACTACAACTTCCCTCCTTACTCAACTGGTGAGGTTGGTCGCGTAGGCACCCCTAAGCGCCGCGAAATCGGTCACGGTGCTCTTGCTGAGCGTGCGTTGGTTCCAGTTCTTCCAAAGCGCGAAGACTTCCCATACGCAATCCGCCAGGTTTCAGAGGCTCTAGGCTCAAACGGTTCAACCTCAATGGGTTCTGTTTGTGCTTCGACTCTGTCACTGCTAGGCGCAGGTGTGCCACTTCGCGCACCAGTAGCCGGTATCGCTATGGGTCTTATCTCAGACACCGTTGATGGCAAGATCCAGTACGCTGCGATCACCGACATCCTTGGTGCCGAAGACGCACTAGGCGACATGGACTTCAAGGTTGCCGGAACTCGCGACTTCATCACCGCGATTCAGCTAGACACCAAGCTAGACGGCATCCCTGCCTCAGTTCTTGCCGGTGCTCTAACCCAGGCTCGCGAGGCACGTCACCACATCCTCGACATCATGGCATCTGCAATCAGCGAGCCAGACGAGATGGCGCCAACCGCGCCCCGCGTTATCGCTGTGAAGATCCCTGTCGACAAGATCGGTGAGGTCATTGGCCCTAAGGGCAAGATGATCAACCAGATTCAGGAAGACACCGGAGCAGACATCTCGATTGAAGATGACGGCACCGTTTACATCGGCGCAACCGATGGTCCTTCTGCAGAGGCAGCACGTGCAGCGGTTAACGCAATCGCTAACCCACACGTGCCAGAGATCGGCGAGCGTTTCCTTGGAACCGTTGTGAAGCTAGCTACCTTCGGTGCTTTCGTTTCACTAGTTCCAGGCAAGGATGGCCTGCTACACATCTCTGAGCTTCGCAAGATCTCAGGTGGCAAGCGCGTTGAGAACGTCGAAGACGTTCTTGAGGTTGGCCAGAAGCTTCAGGTCGAAATCACCAAGATCGATGACCGTGGCAAGCTATCGCTTGCTCCAGTTGTTGAGGGTGAAGAGGGTGCAGCAGCAGCCTCAGACTCCGACGAAGAGTAAAAAATTCAATAGAAAGTTCTGGTTTTACTGTGAGTAATTTCCAATTTCCACTTGACCAGAGCGAACTCTCGTTCACCGCTTCGGGGGGCAGTTCGATTCGTCGTTCTGTCCTTCCGAGCGGTGTTCGCGTTTTAACCGAGACCATGCCGAGCGCTCAGAGCGCCTCGGTATCTTTCTCGGTCGCGGTGGGTTCGCGCGATGAGACCAATGGTCACTTCGGGTCCACCCACTTCCTTGAGCACCTGCTGTTCAAGGGCACCACAAAGCGCACCGCGCTAGACATCGCGATTGAGTTCGACAAGATCGGTGGCTCATCCAATGCCTCAACCGGCAAGGAGCACACCGGCTACTACGCACGCGTGCAAGACACCGCACTGCCAGTTGCGGTGGATGTCATTGCCGACATGCTCACTTCTTCTCTAATCGACCCGGTCGAGTTTGAGAACGAGCGCACCGTCATCCTTGAAGAGTTGGCGATGAACGACGACGATCCTGAAGATGTCGCCCACGAAGCGTTTTGCGAGGCCGTGCTCGGTGATCACGCTCTAGGTCGCCCAATCGGCGGCACTCCGGAAACCATCAAGGCGGTAACCCGCGACGCCGTGTGGGAGTACTACAAGAACAACTACCGTCCACAGGATCTAGTCGTAGCGGCCGCCGGTGGCGTGAATCACGATGCGCTGATTGCCCAGGTTGAGCAGGCACTGGGGGAGGCCGGCTGGGATCTCTCGGTAAAGGCAACCCCGGTTCCACGACGCGTCTTGGCGCAGTCAGACATCAAGCGCGGAACTGCGCTTAAGGTGATCAATCGCCCGACTCAACAGGCCAATGTGTTGGTGGGCGTGCAGGGCCTCATCGCAAATGACCCGCGTCGTTTTGCTATGGGCATCTTGAATACTGTCCTTGGTGGCGGCATGAGCTCTCGCCTTTTCCAGGAAATTCGTGAAAAGCGCGGGCTGGCTTACTCCGTCTATTCGTTCAACCAGGGTTACTCCGATGGTGCGTTCTTCGGCTTGTATGCCGGTTGCTCGCCACAGAAGACCCAAGAAGTTACCCGCTTGATGATCGAAGAGCTCGACAAAGTGGCAAACGACGGCATCACCCAGGCCGAATTCGACCTCGCAATGGGCAACATTTCAGGTTCTCTCGCGCTGAAGTTTGAAAGCACCCAGGCCCGAATGAGCCGACTAGTGAGCAGCGAGGTGGTCACCGGAGAGTTCGTGGACCTAAATGACTCGCTGGCTCTTTTCAAGGCGGTAACTTTGGCCGACATCCAGGCATTGGCAGCAGACATTGCCGGCCGCGAGCGCTCGATTGTTGCCGTCGGTGACCTCAAAGAAAAAATCTTTGACGAGTTTCTGTAAGTTTGACTCATGACTATCAAAGTTGCCGTTGTCGGCGCGACCGGACGCATGGGCAAACTTGCCCTAGACATCATCCATGGCTCACAGCACTTGTCTCTGCACGCCGCACTTGATTCCAAGAGCGAACTGAGTCAGGTTCTCGGCGCAGACGTCGTATTTGAAGTCACTCGCCTCGAGGTTTCCGAGCGAGTTGTTGATTACGGCATCGAGAACAATCTCAAGGTTGTTGTTGGCACCAGCGGTTGGTCTGCCCAGAAGCTTGCGACACTTGACCACAAGTTGTCAGCCAACCCGACGGCAGCAGTGGTTGTAATTCCAAACTTTTCTATCGGTTCGATGCTCGCCAGTTCATTCGCAGCCCAGGCGGCAAAGTTTTTCGACTCGATTGAGATCGTTGAGGCTCACCACGCAGGCAAGATTGATTCACCTTCTGGCACAGCGGTTCGCACTGCCGAAATGATTGCCGAAGCGAGATCAGGGCTTACCCAACCTTTGATTCCAGGCGTGGGCCAGACAGCACGCGGCGAGGTAGTTGCCGGAGTTCCGATTCACAGCCTTCGATTAGCAGGGGTGTCGGCCAAACAGGATGTTCACTTCGGTGGCAATAGCGAAGTTCTAACCATTAGTCACGAAGTGAGTTCGGTGGCTTCCTACGGGCACGGAATATCGCTCTCGTTGAGAGTCGCAGCAATTTCGTCTGGGCTGGTTGTCGGGCTGCAGTCAGTAGTTGATGCCTCGCAGCGTCTCGGATAGTCGGGGCTCATGACCAGTCCAAAACTAGGGGCATTCGTTCTCAGCGCGATCACCCTGATCTACCTATTCTTGATGACCAACCAGGCAATCACTCTCATTCAGATCGACGACCCTATTGCTAAAACCATGGGATTCGCGCTCTTCGGTTTGCCCGCCGTCGGTGTGTGGTCAATCATTCGCGAGCTTCGGTTTGGCCTTCAGGTAGAAAAACTAGCCAAGCGAGTTCGGGACGAAAATGTTTGGCCTCGCTTTGAACTTGAAATGCGCCCGAGTGGCCGACCAATTCGTGCATCCGCCGAAAAGGTCTTTGCTGAGTATGCCGAACTTACCGAAAAGAACCCGGATGACTGGCACAGCTGGTTCAACCTGTCACTCGCCTATGACGCGGCTGGCGATAGCCGCCGTGCCCGAGCCGCTATGCGAACTGCGGTGCGTCTAGACTCGCTGGCTAAAGCGTCATAAAACGTATTGATTCACCCGGCATTTTTCCTAGTGATTAGCCTTTAGTCATGGACAATTTCCTTCAAATCGGCATCGTTGTAGGCCTCGTGGTGCTATCGACGGTGGCCGGTGTGATTTGGAAGTCGCGGACTGGCACAGCCAAGAAGATAGTTTCTGGTGAAGTGATAAACCTGACCGAAATCGGCGCTGTCAAGGATGGTCTGCCGGTAACGGCTTTCGGCGAGAGGGTGACCTTTCTGCAGTTTTCATCCGAGGTTTGCAGCCAATGCGCTCAAACCGCACGGCTATTTCGTGAGCTCGAGTCTCACCACGATGACGTGCTTCACATCGAGGTGGACATCACCAATCGCCTAGATTTGGCAAAGAAGTTCAACATTCTGCAAACTCCAACCACGCTTGTCCTCGACAAGAATGGCGTCGTTACCTCCCGCATCGGCGGGGCAGCAAAACCCCAAACCATCCAAGACGAACTAGGAAGCTTTCACATCTAATGACTGCAACTTCTGCTAACCAAACCCCTGCCGGCATCGACCCACGTGGCCCACGTTTCGGCGCGGCAATCACATCGGCGCTCCTGCTGGTGACAGTTTTCCTTGCGCTAGACGCATCGACCGCAGCCAGCGCCTATGCCTTGCTGGCAGTCATCACCGCACTCTTCGCGGTCGGGGCGATCTTTGGCAACTCAAAGCACCCATACGGCCTCATCTTCAAGAAGTTCGTTCGCCCCGGCCTCGCGGCACCAAAGGAGCTTGAAGACCCACGACCACCACAGTTCGCACAGTTGATTGGTTTCATTGTCGCTGCCACCGGGCTCGTGCTCGGTGCCCTTAGCGTGCCTTATGGGGTCGCCGGAGCCGCTGCCGCTGCTTTCGTGGCTGCTTTCCTGAACGCCGCATTCGCATACTGCCTCGGCTGCCAGATCTATGTTGGTCTGCAGCGAATCGGCCTAATCAAGAAGCACTAGTTGACCGCCGTTTGGCGCTAGGCTAGACGCGTGTCAGACATCATTTTTCGCAGCGACGTAACCGTCGAACTTGTTCGTTCAAGCGCCTCCGACTCAGACGTTCTGTTTGCGGCGCGCGTTTCAACCCAGGGTGAGCAGACTCTAGAGTCTGCCGCAGCACACACCGACGCATCAGAGGATGAGAAGCGCTCTAAGGGCCTTATCAACTACCTAATGCGCGACCGCCACGGTTCGCCATTTGAGCACAACTCAATGACTTTCTACGTGCAGGCGCCGATCTTCGTGTTCCGCGAGTTCCAGCGTCACCGTATCGCGAGTTACAACGAAGAGTCGGGTCGTTACAAGGAGCTATCTCCTGTCTTCTACGTGCCTGGTCCAGACCGCAACCTTATTCAGGTTGGCAAGACCGGCGCATACGAGTTTTTGCCAGGTTCAGCCGAACAGATCGCTTTGGTTGAGCAGGAATCTCGCACTTCATCTAAGCAGGCCTACGAGTCATACCAGCGCATGCTTGAGGCTGGAGTTGCTCGCGAGGTTGCTCGAATCGTGCTTCCTCTGAACATCTACTCGAGCATGTACGTAACCATGAACTCACGTGCCCTAATGAACTTCCTAAGCCTGCGTACTTCGCGCGAAGGAACCCACTTCCCATCATTCCCTCAGCGCGAAATCGAAATGTGCGCCGAGAAGATGGAAGCGTTCTGGGCAGAGCTTATGCCTTACACCTACGAGGCGTTCAACAAGAACGGCCGCGTAGCCCCGTAATCCTTCTAGTCGCCGAGAGTTTCGGTGGCGTCGACAACTGGGTAGGTTCGAGAGAGCCTGCCCAGTTTCGTTTTTCTCAGACTCAGGGCTAGAGCCAGCCCGATGATCACACCAGAGATCAGGTTCAAGGCCACCGTCGCAATAAAAGTTGCGATCATCACAATCGCATCGAGGCGACTGATTTTGGCTATGTGCACTAGCTCGCGAGGCTTGACCATGTGAACTGTGGTCGCCAAAAGCACACCGGCCAGTGCGGCCAAGGGAATCTCAGCGACTAGCGGCTCTGCCAGCAGAATGATGATTGCCAAAACCAGCGCATGGATTAGAGCCGAAGATTTTGAGGTTGCCCCGGCACGCACATTGACCGCGGTTCGAGCCAAGGCCGCCGTCGCCGGCACGCCGCCGAAAAATGGGACGACCAGGTTGGCAATGCCCTGCCCAAACAATTCCTTGTTTGCATCGTGTATCTCGCCGTTGCCTCGCATGCGGTCGGCAACCTTAGCCGACAACAGGCTCTCGAGCGCCGCTAGGACCGTCACTGCGATGGCCGATGGAATCAGCTGAAGCCAGTCACCCTGGTCCAAAAAGGCCAGGTCCCAACGCCCGATAGTGGCAGGAATTTCTCCAATCCGAGCCAGTTTCAATCCCGCAAAATCAGCCACCACCGTCGCAAGAATCACAAGTACGAAGGCGAACGGCACTCGAGGCCAAAAGTGTTGCCCTGCCAAAATCAACGCCGTTACCGATAGCCCGAACAAGGCTTGCGGCACACCATCCAGGTATGGAAACTGCTGCAAGGTAATGATCACGGCGATGCCGGCGGTGAAACCTTCGATCAGTGAGGTCGGCAGCCGGTGGACGTGCTCACCGACCTTCAAGAGCGCGATTAGCACCAGCAAAGCGCCGGCTATGAGACCAACAAACAAGACTCCGGATGCGCCAAAATCCTTGTAAATAGGCACGAGGACCACGGTCATCGCCCCAGTCGGGCCCGAAACCTGAAGGCGGCTTCCTCCAAAAAGGGCAGCAAGCGCTCCGGCGATAATCGCAGTGGTGATGCCCGCCTCGGCTCCCATGCCAGAGGCTAAGCCAAAAGCCAAAGCAAGGGGGAGTGCGACGATTGCAACGGTTATGCCCGAGATTAAGTTCTTGACCGGTGCGGCTACGGCGTCATCCCAGTCAGCCTTCGTTGGCAACAAGTTCACTTCGCCAGCCTATCCGCCCAACCGATAGGCTTAGAACATGTCGCACAAGAACATTTTCGGCCAGACTCTGGTTGCTCTAGTTACTCCGATGACCGCCGATGGCGAAGTCAACTGGGCTGACACTGAGAAGCTCATTGACTATGTCATCTCAAACGGAGCCGATGGCGTTGTCGTCACCGGCACCACCGGAGAGACCAGCACACTGACCGACGCCGAGAAGATCAAGCTCGTGGAGGTCGGCAAGTCTGTTTCTGGTGGTCGCGCCAAGATTATTACCGGCGGTGGCTCGAACGAAACTGCTCACGCGATGCAGCTTTACAAGGCCAGCGAAAAGGCTGGCGCGGACGGCATCATGATCGTCACGCCTTACTACAACAAGCCGACCCAGGCCGGAGTGCTAACCCACTTCCGCATGGTGGCCGATTCAACTGACCTTCCGGTGATCTTGTATGACATCCCAGGGCGAACCGGGGTGGCCATCTCACAGGACACCTTCCACCGTGCATCGAAGCACCCGAACATCATCGCGGTCAAGGATGCCAAGGGTGACCTAGCCCAGGCAACACGCATCATGAACGAAACCGGGCTTTTCTACTTCTCTGGCGACGACTCGAACCTGCTGCCTCACCTTTCAATCGGTGCCGTCGGTTGCATCTCGGTCACCGCTAACATCGCACCTGCTGCCTACCGTGAGCTGATTGACGCTGCAAACCGGAATGACTTCCACCACGCACTAAAGGTTCACAACAGCCTCGACCCGCTTCAGCGAGCCGCGATGACCCACGTTCCAGGCACTGTCGCCGCTAAGTACATCTTGAACGGCCTTGGAGTAATCTCAAGCCCACGTGTTCGCCTTCCATTGGTTGGCCCAGAGGACGCAGAAGCTGCCCGCATCGAGTCAGACATTGACCTTGTCGGCCCGGTCACCGGTCTGAGCTTCGACAACTTCCGCCCAGACCGCAATGCCGCCGCCGGTGGTGCGCTTCCAAAGGTCGCCGGCACCACGCGATAGGCAACCAGACACGCGAAATCGCGAGTTATTTATAAAGTGCGCAAGAGCGCATAACAACCGAATAGAAAAGAGAACCCTTGGTTCAAACCCTTCCGGCACCTGCTCCACTGCGTCCGGGCGTCCTCCGCATCATTCCTCTTGGTGGCATCGGAGAAATCGGTCGCAACATGACCGTCTTCGAAATCGACGGCAAGATTCTTATCGTCGACTGTGGCGTGCTTTTCCCTGAGGAGCACCAGCCTGGCATTGATGTCATCCTTCCCGACTTTGGCTACCTAAAAGACCGCATGGATGACGTCATCGGCATCTTCCTAACCCATGGGCACGAAGACCACATCGGTGGCGTTCCATACTTGCTTCGCATGAAGCAGGATATTCCGATTCTTGGCTCAGCTCTAACTCTCGCCTTTGTCGAGGCCAAGCTAAAAGAGCACCGCATCACCCCATACTCGATGGTTGTGGTCGAGGGGCAGCGCGAGCAGTTGGCCGGGTTCAACCTTGAGTTTGTAGCCGTAAACCACTCGATTCCCGATGCGATGGCCGTGGTCATTCGCTCGGCCGCCGGAACCGTGCTTCACACCGGCGACTTCAAGATGGACCAGCTCCCATTGGATGGTCGCCTAACCGACCTGCGTGCGTTTGCTCGCATCGGTGAAGAGGGCCTAGACCTTTTCATGAGCGACTCAACCAACGCCGACGTCCCTGGTTTCACTCCTTTGGAGAAAGACATCGGCCCGGTAATCGAAAGCGTGATCGCTCGCTCTAAGAAGCGCGTAATCGTCGCTTCGTTCTCGAGTCACGTTCACCGCGTTCAGCAGGTAGTTGACGCCGCCAAGGCCAATGACCGCAAGGTTGCCCTGGTCGGTCGCTCGATGGTTCGCAACATGCAGATTGCAATCCAAATGGGTTACCTAAACGCTGAAACGGAAGACTTCGTTGACCTAAAGCAGGCGGCGAAAATGATGGACAACGAAGTTGTCTACATGTCCACTGGTTCGCAGGGCGAGCCGATGGCCGTGTTGGCGCGTATGGCCAACCTCGAGCACGACATCGAAATTGGCGAAGGTGACACCGTCATCTTGGCTAGCTCGCTCATCCCTGGCAATGAGAATGCGGTCTACCGCGTGATCGACGGCCTGACCAAGCTCGGCGCGAATGTGGTGCACAAGGGCAATGCCAAAGTGCACGTATCGGGTCACGCAGCGGCAGGCGAATTGCTTTATTGCTACAACATCCTGCAGCCAAAGAACGTCATGCCGGTGCACGGTGAATACCGCCACCTAATTGCCAACGGCAAGTTGGCAGAGCAGACCGGTGTTCCGAGCGAGCGAGTCTTGATCACCGAAGACGGTTGGGTCATTGACCTAGTCGACGGCATTGCCGAGGTTGTCGGTGCGGTTGAATGTGGTTTGCTATTCGTGGATGGCAAGACCGCAGGCAAAATCACCGAGGAAGACCTCAAGGATCGCCGGGTTCTGGCCGAAGAAGGATTCATTTCAATCTTCTGCGTTGTTGACGAGAACGGCAGAGTCAAGGTTGGGCCGGAAATACGCGCAAGAGCATTCGCCGAGGACGATCACGTTTTCGACGCTGTCAAGCCGATGATTGAGCGAGCGCTCGCCGAAGCAGCGGGTGAAGGCGTTAGAGACACCTACGCACTTCAACAGGTGATCCGTCGGACGATCGGAACCTGGGTGAACAAGGCCCACCGTCGTCGGCCAATGATCATTCCGGTTGTAATTCAGGGCTAATTCCCAGCCGTGATTGCCTCGTGCCTTCACGGTTCTGTCCCCGGTCGCTGTTAGTTTTGAGGCATGGCTACACCACGCAAACCAGCACCCAAGCGCAGGCCCGCAGCACGCGGCCCGCGTCAACCCTCTCGACCTCAGGCAGCATCGTCTGGTCAGAACGGCTTCGTGCGTGTAGTAGTTGCGATCTACATGGGTTTGGCCCATGTGGTTGGCGCGGGAGCACGTGCCCTCAGCCCGGATAAAATCGCGCGAGAAGACCGTCGCGATGGCCTTCCGTTCTTCCTGTTCTTACTTGGTCTTGCCGGCGCAGCTGTTACCTGGTTCCTGGCCAAGAATGAGACTGCGCAGGGCCTAAACGTCGTTACGTTCGGCTTGTTGTTTGGTCGTCTCGCCGTGGTTCTGCCAGTGGTCATGGTCATTTTCGCCATCTACCTGATGCGCAACCCATCTTCTACCCGAAACAACGGGCGAATCGGGATCGGCCTGTTCCTGCTACTAGTTTCGATTAGCGGATTCCTCCACATCTTCGCCGCTAAGCCGCCGCAGCCTTCCGACGGCGAATGGGCTCTTGCCTATGCCGGCGGTGTGTTCGGTTGGTTGGTTTCTGTTGCATTCCTAAACACGCTCGGGGGAGCGCCCTGGAACGTCTGGGCAACCGCGCTCGTTATGGCAGCTTTCACATTCGGCTCCCTTCTGATTCTGACCAAGACCACGCCAAACCGAATCGGCGAAAGATTCCGCCAGTTGGCCACCTACCTATTCGGGGCTAACACTCAGAAGGCCGAACTCGAACCGGTCCAAGAAGACGTCCTGGATGCCTTTGATGGCACCAAGGTTCCTTGGTGGCGCAAAGGTAAGACGACCGACGAGCCCGCCTTTGACACCCCAATCGCCACTACCCAGGCGATGTTTGGTGGAGAACCCGACGAGGATGTCCTCGACACGCTCTTTGGCGACCCGATCGAGCCAAACCAGCCTTCAATCGACACCGCGGATGCGGTTACCGAACCAATCGCTATCCCGGCGGCACCGGTTTTCGTAGCCCCTGCGGCCGCGCCAACTGCGGGTGCAGTCGACACCCAGGCAATTCCGGTTCCAACGCGCCGCCCATACGTGCTGCCTCCTTCTAACTTCCTCGCGCCAGGAACACCGCCTAAAGCGAAATCGGCGGCCAACGAGCAAATCGTTGTGGCCATCACGAACGTATTCAAGGAGTTCGGCGTAGATGCAGCCGTGGTTGGTTTCTCTCGTGGCCCAACAGTTACCCGGTATGAAGTCGAACTAGCACCGGGAGTCAAGGTTGAGGCTGTCACCCGTCTCGCAAGCAACATTTCTTATGCAGTGGCCAGCAACGAGGTTCGAATCCTCGCGCCGATCCCAGGTAAGTCACTGATCGGTATCGAAATTCCAAACATCGACCGCGAAACCGTTTCTCTGGGCGATGTCCTTAGGTCTGAAGTGGCTACCAAGAGCCTCCACCCGATGACCATCGGAGTGGGCAAGGATGTCGAAGGCGGTTTTGTTGTCGCAAACCTTGCCAAGATGCCTCACCTTTTGGTTGCCGGTGCGACCGGTGCCGGTAAGTCGAGTTTTGTGAACTCGATGATCACCTCAATCCTGATGCGCGCCAAGCCTGCCGAGGTTCGCATGGTGCTGATTGACCCTAAGCGAGTGGAATTGGCAGCCTACCAAGGCGTGCCACACCTGATCACCCCAATCATCACCAACGCCAAGAAGGCTGCCGAAGCCTTGCAATGGGTAGTCAAAGAAATGGACATGCGTTACGACGACTTGGCCAGCTTTGGCTTCAAGCACATCGACGACTTCAACCGCGCCATCGTTGCTGGAGAGGTTAAGGTTCCCGAGGGTAGCAAGCGCATCCTGCAGCCTTACCCATACCTCTTGGTTGTTGTTGACGAGCTCGCCGACCTAATGATTGTGGCGCCGCGCGATGTTGAAGATTCAATTGTTCGAATCACACAGCTCGCTCGAGCATCGGGAATCCACCTGATCTTGGCTACTCAGCGACCATCGGTAGATGTCGTCACCGGTCTAATCAAGGCGAACGTTCCTTCACGCTTGGCATTCTCGGTTACTTCGGTAACCGACTCTCGAGTCATCCTCGACCAACCAGGCGCAGAGAAGCTGATCGGGCAAGGTGACGCCCTGTTCTCGCCGATGGGAACCAATAAGCCAATCCGTGTTCAAGGTGCTTGGCTTGCGGAGAGCGAGCTCCACAAGATTGTCGAGCACGTCAAGGCTCAAATGGAGCCCGAATATCGCAATGATGTTGAGGAAGTCGCCGTCCAGAAGATGGTCGATGCAGACATTGGCGACGACCTAGAAGTCTTGTTGCAGGCCGCTGAGCTCGTGATCAACTCTCAATTCGGTTCGACATCGATGCTTCAGCGCAAGCTGCGTGTTGGCTTCGCCAAGGCTGGTCGTCTCATGGACCTCATGGAATCTCGTCAAATTGTTGGCCCGAGCGAGGGTTCAAAGGCTCGTGATGTGCTGGTCAAGCCGGAAGATCTCGGCACCGTCCTGGCCCAGCTTCGAGGTGAGCCAGGCGCAAGCGCGACTCCGCAGCTTCAGAAGGCCGCGGCCATCATCGATGACTTGGATGACCAGCCGGCAGACAGCAACCTTGCAGCCGGAAGCTTCGAGGAGTTTGTGCCTCGCGCCCAGGTGGATCGTTCGATCATCACCGGCGATGAAGACGATGGCGATGAAGACGCCTGGCAACTGACGGGTCGAAACTAATGAGCAACATGTTAAAGACCACCGCCACGAGCAATCCTTGGAACCTACCAAACGCAATTACTTTGGCTCGAATCCTGGCGGTGCCATTCTTCATCTGGAGTTTGGTCACCTATTCAGACAATGAATCGCCTTTGCGCTGGGTTTCTGAGCTAATCTTCATCATCATCATGGCCAGCGACGGCGTCGATGGCGCAATAGCCCGCAAACGAGGCATCGTCACCGATCTCGGCAAGCTACTTGACCCAATTGCCGACAAGGCTCTCTTGGGCGGCGCCCTCGTTACGCTTTCACTCTTGGGTGAAATCGCCTGGTGGGTAACCATTGTGATTTTGGTTCGAGAGCTAGGCATCACGGTTTACCGACTCGTGGTCGTCAATCAACAGGTCATCGCCGCGTCGTCCGGCGGCAAAATGAAGACGATCTTCCAGGGCGTGATGGTGGGCTTCATTGTTTCCCCGCTAACAGCTTGGTTCCCTTACGAGTGGTACTACCTACTCGAAGACGGGTTGGTGTTGATTTCCGTTGTGCTCACCGTCTACTCGGGTTTGCAGTACGTAATCGCTGCGGTCCGCGCCCGTGGCTAATCAAGACCATAAGGCGGCGTCAGAGGTTCTTGAAGCCTTAGCTGCTCAGAACCTCCACCTTGCCGTTGCGGAGTCTCTGACGGGTGGATTACTTACCTCGGCGTTTGTGGACGTCCCTGGCGCTTCTAAGGTCTTGCTGGGGTCGATTGTGGCCTACCAGAGTGACCTGAAAAGCCAGCTCCTCGGAGTCTCGCGAGCCTTGATTCAGGAGCAGGGGGTTGTGGATCCTGAGGTAGTAGCACAGATGGCGGCTGGAATTCGCGCAAAGCTGGCCTCGAAGACCGCCACTCTCGAATCATCGGTTGTCGGCATCGCAACTACAGGTGTCGCCGGCCCAGACTCCCAGGATGGTAAGCCCGTGGGGACCGTCTACATCGGAATTTCGAGTTCGGTCGGTGATTATGTTTACCCATTTGAATTTGAAGGATCCAGGCGTGAGATACGAGTCGCTGCGGTGTCGGCTGCACTAGGGGCGCTCTGGGAACATTTCCATTAGGCGGCTGGTTATCTTTGGCAGTGACTCACAGGTAACTTTCAGATGCGAGAGTTATCGTTTGTCTTAGGTAGCAGGTATGTTATCTACAACAGTTGTAATGAATGGAGGCTCCAATGGTTTTAGTTCGTCAAGAAATTGGTGACGTACTTAGGGACTTCCGCCTACAAAAGGGACGCACCCTCCGCCAAGTAGCGGGTAAGGCGAGCGTTGCCCTCGGATACCTAAGTGAAGTTGAGCGCGGCCAGAAAGAGGCTTCGTCAGAAATCCTTGCGTCAGTGGCAGAAGCACTAGAGGTTCCAATTTCTGTGATCATGCGCCAGGTCAGCGATCGTCTAGCAGCGCTTGAAGGCGTCGTTATCCCAGACACTATTCCTGCGGAGTTCTACGCCGACTTCAACAAGCCTGTTGAATCTCGCACCGAGTCTTTCGCACGCTTCTAATCTGAAAGCTCTAACTTGCGCCTAAGCGAATTTCGCGAACTCATGAACGACGAGTTCGGTCCGGCTTATGCGGAGGTTATAGCCAAAGACCTCGCGCTAACTGAGCACGGCGACAAGTCCGGTGATGAACTAATCGCTGCCGGGGAAGACCCCAAGGACGTTTGGCTGGCAATCTGTCGACAGAACGGAATTCCTAAGTCTCGTTGGCACGGCATCAACAAGCAGAAGTCAAAGAATTAGTTTCGAATTTTCGACACGCCGAATATATTAAGTATCGAAATCTTGTTCGAATATTGCTAATCTACTAACAACAAAGTTTTCGATGCTTTTTTGAACAACTTTGATGGTGCGAAACAAAATGTCCGTGCCGGTTCGTAGTGTCATAGCAACATTCAAAGAAAGACGAGGCAACACATGCCATCACCATCAGACCGCGAAAAAGCGCTCGACACCGCACTAGCTCAGATCGACCGCCAGTTTGGCAAAGGCTCAGTCATGCGCCTTGGTTCGGACGAGCGAGCACCGGTAGAGGTCATTCCAACCGGTTCGATTGCTCTGGACGTCGCCCTGGGCATTGGCGGCCTTCCACGTGGTCGCATCATTGAGGTTTATGGTCCTGAGTCTTCAGGTAAGACCACCGTCGCCCTTCACGCGATTGCAAACGCGCAGCGAAACGGCGGCATTGCTGCCTTCATCGATGCCGAGCACGCACTCGACCCTGAATATGCCAAGGCGCTTGGCGTTGACACCGATGCACTTCTAGTCAGCCAGCCAGACACCGGTGAGCAGGCTCTCGAAATCGCTGACATGCTGATCCGTTCAGGCTCGATTGACATCATCGTCATCGACTCGGTTGCAGCCCTTGTTCCACGTGCAGAAATCGAAGGTGAGATGGGTGATTCTCACGTCGGTCTCCAGGCGCGTCTAATGTCACAGGCACTTCGTAAGTTGACCGGTGCTCTAAACAACACCGGAACCACAATGATTTTCATCAACCAGCTCCGTGAGAAGATCGGTGTCTTCTTCGGCAGCCCTGAAACCACCGCCGGTGGTAAGGCATTGAAGTTCTATGCCTCAGTTCGTCTAGACATCCGACGCATCGAAACTTTGAAAGACGGCGTTGACGCCGTCGGAAACCGAACCCGCGTCAAGGTTGTTAAAAACAAGATGGCTGCACCATTCAAGCAAGCTGAATTCGACATCATTTACGGCGTCGGAATTTCCCGTGAAGGAAGCCTGATCGACTTCGGTGTCGAGCAGGAAATCGTGAAAAAGTCTGGCGCTTGGTACACCTACGAGGGCGAGCAGCTCGGCCAGGGCAAGGAAAACGCCCGCAAGTACCTAATCGAGAACGGCGCAGTGGCCGACGAAATTGAAAAGAAGATCAAGGCCAAGCTAGGCATCGGAGTCCCACGCGCGGTTGCCGACCTACCTGCAGATGCAGCCGAGGCCGAAGCACCTGCTAAGGCTTCTAAAGCCGGCTAGTAATGGCATTCGAACAACGCGGAAAGTCTGGCGGTTCTCGAAAGAGAACGTCAGGCTTTTCGTCTTCTCGTGTCGGCAATGACAGCGAAAGCGAAGAGAAGCCAGCGCGAGAGAAAAAGCCACCGACTCCAGAACGTCTGGAGCAGAGGGCACGCAATGTACTCCTGCATCAGCTGGCCCGAAGTGCGAAATCCACGCACCAGCTGCGACTCATCCTGGAAAAACGCGAGATACCTAGTGAGATTGCTGAGCGGGTTCTCGAGAGGTTCACCGAGGTTGGTCTGATTGACGACCAGGCCTATGCCGAGACAATCGTGAACAGCCGCCGCAACTTCAAGGGTTTATCAAAATCGGCCATCAAACGTGAACTAAACGAAAAGGGTGTGCCCGCTCCATTTGTCGAGCAGGCAATCGAATCCATTACCGCGGAAGACGACTTGGCAGCCGCACAGGAGCTCGCAGCTCGACGCATTAGGCAGATGAGCGCCTTGACCCGCGAGGTTCGCGAGCGAAGGCTGGCAGGCTATCTAGGCCGTAAGGGCTACCCTTCATCGGTTGTCTTCGCTGCCATCAAGTTTGCCGAATCACAGAACGAAGCGCTCTAGGTCAACCTAGGCGTAAAATCGAGTAGTTATGACTACAATCACCCAACGCAGCTATGAAGTGCGCACCTTCGGTTGCCAAATGAACGTTCACGACTCTGAACGTCTCTCTGGCTTACTCGAGGGGGCAGGCTACGTGCCTGTCGAGAGCGGCCTTGCCGACGTTGTAGTTTTCAACACCTGTGCGGTGCGCGAGAACGCTGATAACAAGCTCTACGGAAACCTTGGTCAACTCTGGGAACACAAAGAAGTAAACCCAAGTCTCCAGATTGCAGTCGGTGGTTGTCTGGCTCAGAAAGACCGTGACACCATCATCAAAAAGGCCCCTTGGGTTGACGTTGTCTTCGGCACCCACAACATCGGGTCGCTACCAGCCTTGCTAGAACGTGCCCGCCACAACGAGGAAGCTCAAGTGGAGATTCTCGAATCACTCGAGACCTTCCCATCCGACCTACCTACCAAGCGTGACTCAACTTATGCGGCTTGGGTTTCAATTTCGGTGGGCTGCAACAACACCTGCACCTTTTGCATCGTTCCAAGCCTTCGCGGTAAAGAGAAAGACCGTCGCCCGGGCGAGATTTTGGCCGAAATCGAAGCATTGGTCGCCGAAGGCGTGATCGAAATCACTCTGCTGGGTCAGAACGTAAACACCTACGGTGTCGAGTTCGGAGACAAGGGAGCGTTTGCGAAGCTTCTTCGAGCCTGTGGCGAGATCAAGGGGCTGGAGCGGGTTCGTTTCACTAGCCCTCACCCAGCGGCCTTTACCGATGACGTGATCGATGCCATGGCCGACACCCCGAACGTGATGCCTACACTTCACATGCCGCTACAGTCAGGCAGCGACCGAATCCTGAAAGAGATGCGTCGAAGCTACCGAAGCGACAAGTACCTCGGCATTCTTGACCGCGTTCGCGCAGCTATTCCGGACGCGACGATTACAACCGACTTGATTGTCGGCTTCCCTGGGGAAACCGAGGATGACTTCCTCGAGACCATGCGGGTTGTCGAGCAGGCGCGTTTTGGTGCGACTTACACATTCCAGTATTCGAAGCGACCTGGCACACCGGCAGCGTCATTGCCTGATCAACTGCCGAAGGCTGTAGTTCAAGAGCGTTACGAACGTCTTCTTGAGTTGGTAAACCGTATCGCTCTTGAAGAAAACCAAGCGCTTGTCGGCAACACGGTCGAGGTTCTAGTTTCAAATGGCGGCCGCAAGGACGATGCGACCCACCGCATGAGTGGCCGCGGTCGCGATAACCGTCTAGTCCACTTTGAAGTGCCGGCAAACGCCGAGGCTCCGCGTCCGGGTGACCTAGTAACAGCCACGATTACCGAGGCTGGCCCTTATCACCTGATTGCCGATTCAGGCTATTCCATGCGAAAGACCATCGCTGGTGACGCATGGGACCGCGCTGAAGCCGCGAGCTGCGCCGTGCCATCGGCTTCCGGCAACACCCCGAAGTCTGGTGTTGCTCTCGGCCTACCAACTCTGGGCAAGCCTCACTCAGCGCCTGCCTCACACAGTCACTAATGACCAAACTGATCGCCGTCGTTGGCCCCACCGGCGCCGGCAAGTCAGCACTGGCGATCGCGATTGCGAAGCACATCGTGGCCAAAGGTCACGCTGCGGAAATCATCAACTGTGACTCGATGCAGTTCTACCGAGGCATGGATGTCGGGACCGCGAAACTCGCACTGCCCGAACGTGACGGCATAACGCACCACCTATTCGATTTCTTAGAAATCACGGATGAGTCCACAGCTGCCGAATATCAGCAGATTGCGCGGCCGCTCATCCTTGATCGTCAGGCCAGGGGAGTAACTCCGATTTTGGTCGGTGGGTCAATGCTCTACGTGGCCGCGGTCCTAAACATGTTTGAGTTTCCGGCCCGCGATGAAGAACTCCGGGCCAAGCTTGAGCAAGACCTACTTGACTTCGGCCCTCACGAAATGCATCGACGTTTGAAGGCGCTCGACCCCATCGCGGCGAGCCGAATAATCCCCGAAAATGGTCGCCGAAGTGTGCGGGCAATCGAAATTGTGACGCTAACCGGTGAACCCTTTGCGGCGGCATTGCCCGAAGTGCCTCATGACTGGCAGCCGGTGCTCGAAATCGGCATCAACGGCGATCGAGATGACCTCAAGTCACGTCTTGAAACTCGAGTGCACAAAATGTGGGCAGAGGGTCTTCTCGATGAAGTCAGATCGCTAGAGCCCAAAGGCATACGAGAGGGTAAAACCAGTTCGGCGGCCATCGGCTACTCTCAGGCAATCAGGCAACTCGATGGCGTTTTGACCGAGCAGGAGGCCATCGCTGACACGATTCGTCTAACCCAAAAGTACGCACGCCGGCAAATGTCATGGTTCCGTCGCGATCAAAGAATCCAATGGTTGGATTACCAGGATTCCGCGGCTACGCAAAAAGCGCTGGCTATGGTCGATGACTGGCTAAGCATTTAGGCTTGACTCATGTCTAATCTGCTCTCGTTCACCAAAGGCCACGGCACCGGCAACGACTTTGTGTTGTTCCTCGACGCCCAGGGCGAGATCTCGCTCTCGCAAGAGCAGATTGCCCAGATTTGCGACCGCCACTTCGGCATCGGAGCCGATGGTCTAATCCGTGTTGTGAAGTCGGAGAACCTTCCTGAAGGTGCGGCATCGCTGGCCGAAGAACCGAATGCCACCTGGTTCATGGATTATTACAACGCCGATGGTTCGACCGCCGAAATGTGCGGAAACGGAACCCGAGTCTTTGCCAGGTACCTAACCGAACGAGGGCTAGTCGAACTTCCTGAGGGTGAGACTCTATCGATCGGCACACGTGCCGGGGTGAAAGACATCCAGCGCAACCTCGCCGGGTTCGTGGTCGATCTTGGGCGATGGAAGCTTGAGGATGAAGTCCTCGTCAAGGCTCACAATCTCGAAGTTGCCCGGCCGGGTTTAGGCATCAATGTTGGCAATCCGCACGTGGTTGTCGCATTGGCTGAGGCAAGGGAACTTGCAACTCTAGACCTGACTGAACTCCCGGAGATCATTCCAAGCCCAGAAGCGGGCGCGAACGTCGAGTTCGTCGTTCCAGCCGAACCCATGGTGTCCAACGGCGTCGGGTCGATAACCATGCGCGTTTACGAACGAGGCTCGGGTGAGACGCTGTCATGCGGAACCGGAATTGTTGCTGCGGCTCTCGCGACTCGTCACTGGGCTGGTCAGGGTGCACCTAGCCAGTGGAAGGTGACTGTCCCTGGCGGTGTCTTGGGTGTGCGCATGTTTGCAGCCGAGGATGGAGAGCACGTCGGTCTTAGTGGTGCTGCCGAGCTGGTTTTCGACGGCGTACTAAACCTAGATGAACTCAAACCTCGCCAGATGCGGCTTTAACCTCGGTTTTTAACCCGAAGAATTCGGAAGCCCTTGGCGGTTTCTACGCGAATGGTCGAAAACCCTTCGGGCATTTCGGCTTGCAACCAACGGTGCAGCGAGTCGGCCCCGAGGTTCTTCTGAACTACGAGGTAGCCCTCTGCGGCATCTTCCAGCCGAGGCAACCAAGTCTGCAAAATCTCGTGCAGAACATCCTTGCCGACGCGAATCGGTGGGTTAGACCAGATTCCGCTGAAACGCATGTCTGCTGGTAGGTCTTCGGGCCTTGCTGTTTTCACGTTGGTGAGCCCTAGGCGTGCGGCATTGGCGGCCGTGAGGTCCAAAGAGCGCTGATTCACATCGATAGCCCAAACCGTCGCCTGTGGCGCGCGGGACGCCAGCGAGAGGGCAATCGGGCCCCATCCACAGCCAACATCCAAGAGATTTCCGCTTGGCGGAACTTCATCCAGGTGTTCTAGGAGAACAAGAGTTCCCTGATCTATGTGATCTGGGCTGAAGATTCCACCGGCCGTAGTGACCGATACTGCACGGCCATCAATTGCGACCTGGATTTCTTTGGGCTTGAACTTGCTGTCTGGGGTCTCCGAAAAGTAGTGATCAGAGGACATGTTCGAAACTTTATTACAGATACGCAAACTAGTGTTAGTTCTAATGAATGACAAGCAGTTTGAAAACGACGCCGACGACGACGAGACCAAGGCTTCGTTTGCGTCACGAGGTGAAGAAGTAATCGATCGCATCCTCAGAAGAGGTGAACGTGCTGTTGCGCTAGGTGCCGAAGAAACCCACGGTTACTCTGCCTCGGATGGCGATCAGCAAGACCTCCAAGACCGCACCTCGCTTCGCCGAGTAAATGGCCTTTCCACCGAACTTCAAGACATTACCGACGTCGAATACCGACAGCTGCGCCTCGAGAAGGTTCTGCTGATTGGCCTTTGGGGTTCAAACTCACTGGAAGATGCCGAGAACTCCCTGCGGGAGCTTGCTGCGCTCGCCGAAACTGCCGGATCTACGGTGTTGGACGGTCTTCTTCAGCGACGCAGCTATCCAGACCCGGCCACCTATCTGGGCAAGGGAAAAGCCGAAGAGCTTCGCGCCTTGGTTGTGACATCCGGCGCTGACACTGTGATTGCTGATACCGAGTTAGCACCCAGCCAACGACGCAACCTAGAAGACGTGGTCAAGGTCAAGGTGGTTGACCGCACGGCCGTAATCCTCGACATCTTTGCGCAACACGCGAAATCGCGTGAGGGTAAGGCTCAGGTTGAATTGGCTCAACTCGAATACCTCTTGCCTCGACTTCGCGGTTGGGGTGAATCAATGTCCCGCCAGGCCGGTGGTCAAGCGGCCGGTGGTGTCGGTATGGGTTCCCGTGGTCCGGGTGAAACCAAAATCGAGCTCGATCGTCGCCGAATCAACACTCGGATGGCAAAGCTGCGCAAGCAAATCATTGAGATGGAGCCGGCTCGTGAGACCAAACGAGCTACTCGCAAAAAGAATCAGGTCCCGGCCGTGGCCATAGCTGGCTACACAAACGCCGGCAAGTCATCCCTGCTCAACAAAATGACTTCAGCCGGTGTCTTGGTGCAGAATGCGCTCTTCGCAACTCTTGACCCAACGGTTCGCAAAACGAAAACCCCGGATGGTCGCGACTACACACTTGCCGACACCGTGGGTTTTGTTCGAAACCTGCCGCATCAACTGGTTGAAGCTTTTCGCTCGACCCTCGAAGAAATTGCGGACTCAGATCTGATCGTGCACGTGGTCGACGCCTCGCATCCCGACCCGGGAAGCCAGATTGCCACCGTCCGAGACGTCATCGGCGATGTCGGTGCTCGAGGAATCACCGAACTTATTGTTTTCAACAAGATCGATTTAGCCGATGAAACGCAGCGCATGGCCCTGCGAGGCATGGAACCCATGTCGATCGGAGTGTCAGCGCGAACGGGCGAAGGCATGGAAGCCCTGCTTCAGCGGATATCTGAGCTGCTTCCCGAACCAAACATCGAGGTTGCGGTCTTGATACCTTACGAGCGAGGAGATCTTGTGTCGCGACTACACCTAAACAGTCGCATCTTGATGCTCGATTATCGAGAAGGCGGAACGTTTGTTCGCGCCATGGTGAAACCCGAAATGGCAGCGGAGCTAGCGCTATACCGTTTGGTTATCTAAAGAGTTAGATCGAGCGAAGTACGGCAACGACCTTGCCGAGGATTACGGCGTGATCGCCAAGAATCGGCTCAAATTCCGAGTTGCGTGGCAAGAGCCAGGTGTGACCATCGCGCTGCTTGAAAGTTTTAACCGTCGCTTCTTCTTCTAGCATCGCGGCAACAATGTCGCCGTTCTCTGCGGTCTGCTGCGAACGAACCACCACCCAGTCGCCATCGCAAATTGCGGCGTCAATCATCGACTCACCGACAACCTTTAGCAAGAAGAGGTCACCCTTTCCGACCAGTTGACGAGGCAGCGGGAAGATTTCTTCAACGTTTTGATCTGCCGTAATTGGAATACCGGCGGCGATGCGTCCAACCATTGGAACCATTGCGGCCTCGCCGTAAGGCGTCGGGTTATCCGACTGGGCGCTTTGACCGTCATACAAACCCTCTGGCTCGATGAGTACGCGAATTGCGCGAGCAGTATTGGCATCGAAGGAAATGTAGTGGGCATCCTTCAGCTGCTCGAGCTGATACTTGACGCTCGAGACGGCCTTCAAGCCCACCTCGTCGCCGATCTCTCGAAGCGAAGGCGTGTAGCCGCTTTGATCCTTGGAGCGAATGATGAACTCCAGGATGCGCTCTTGCATTTGGCTGAGGTTGTCTGAACGCTTTGCCATGTGATGCCCTCCGATGTTTTTACCCTCGCTACATCTCGACATTTGGATAAATGTCTGACGTGTGCGATTGACTCCGTATATCGAAATTGTATTCGTATTCGAACAAGAAAACAAACACATTTACGAAAGAATAAAAGATTTACTTGACAAAGTGTCTGTGTTTGTTCGTAAACTTGTTCTAATTCGAACAGATGTTCGGAAAACGAGCAACAAGGCAAGACCGAAAGAAATGAAAGGTAGGGGTGTAGGAATGACTAACTACTCACCAGCTTCGCGAATCACTCGTCCTATCGCTCCAGTTTCGAAGCGCACCAAGCTAAACGCCAAGGGCCGCCGTTTCGTTCGCCAGGCAACGGTCATTGCAGTTGCAGTGGTTGCTTCAATCAGCTTCTTCTCGGGGCAGGCCGCCTCTGCGGGGTCAGATGCCGTCAAGTCTGACTTCACATACGTCACCATTCACGCAGGCGAGAGCCTCTGGCAGCTTGCAGCGAAGATTGCTCCGAACGAAGACCGTCGCGACTGGATTGCCAAGGTTGTTGACCTAAACGCACTAACAACCGCCGACGTCACCCCTGGTCAGCGCATCGCACTTCCGTAACAAGAAAGCCAAGCTCACTTAGGCCCCATGCCTTGGTAAACTTGGGAAATGGCGAGACTAGAAGACCTTCCACTGCGTGATGACCTCAAGGGGCAGCAGCCATATGGCGCGCCGCAGCTCGAGGTTCCGGTCTCGCTAAACGTAAATGAAAATACCCACCGGGTGCCACTTGAGGTGGCCGAAGACATCATCTCTAGGCTTGCAAAGTCTCTGATGTCAATCAATCGCTACCCAGATCGTGAATTCATGGCTCTGCGCGAAGCGCTGGCCGACTACCTGGGCGCTGGCCTCGGAGCTGAAAACATCTGGGCAGCAAACGGGTCAAACGAAGTTCTTCAACACATTTTTCAAGCTTTTGGTGGCCCGGGCAGAAAATTCCTGAGCTTCACACCGACCTACTCGATGTACCCGATCATTGCCTCGGGCACTCAAACCGAGTACATTGCGGTTCCCCGCGCCGACAGATTCGAGCTCACCCCCGAACTAATCCGAGCAGCGATCCTCGAGCACAAGCCAAACATCGTGATCTTATGTTCGCCAAACAACCCGACCGGCACCCCGCTCAGCCTGGACTGCATGATCGCAGCGTATGAGGCGATAACAGAAGCATCCGGAGGGATTCTCGTCATCGACGAGGCCTACCAAGAATTCGCTGCCGACCCATCCGTAACCGCGGTTTCACTATTGTCCGGCCGCGAGAGATTGCTTATCAGTCGCACGATGTCGAAGGCCTTCGCGTTTGCCGGGGCGCGCGTAGGCTACCTGGCAGCAGACCCTGCGGTCATTGACGCGCTTCGTCTGGTTCGACTGCCTTACCACCTGAGCTCGTTCACACAGGCAGCAGCGGAAGGCGCTCTGGCTCACGCATCTCTCATGCTTTCAACCGTCGATGACATCCGGGCGCAGCGCGATCGAATTGTCACGGAGATTAAGTTGATGGGGCTAGACGCATATCGATCGGATGCTAATTTCGTGCTCTTCGGGGGGCTCGAGAACCCAGCCGATGTTTGGCAACAACTTCTCGACAAGGGCGTCCTGATTCGAAATGTTGGCCTAGACGGAACGCTGCGTGTTAGCGCGGGCACCGAGGCAGAAACCTCAGCTTTCCTGAAGGCCCTCCGAGAAGTTCTAGGCCGGTAGGCGCTCGCTCTTCGCTAGACTTGGAGCATCCCAACGACGGTCTAACGACGGCGTCGTTATGGCGAAAGGCAAATCATGAATCGTGTAGCTCAAATTCAGCGCCGCACCAGCGAGTCTTCGATCGAACTTTCGATCAACCTCGACGGAACCGGGCGTTCGGAAATTTCGACCACCGTGCCTTTCTTTGACCACCTACTGACAGCATTTGCAAAGCACTCGTTGGTTGACCTTGTTATCAAGGCATCGGGGGATACCCACATCGATGTTCACCACACTGTTGAAGACACCGCGATTGTCCTCGGGCAGGCTATCAAGCAGGCGCTGGGTGACAAATCCAAGATTGGTCGCTACGGCGACGCAACTGTCCCACTTGATGACGCGTTAGCTCGAGCTGTCGTGGATGTTTCTGGCCGCCCTTACCTGGTTCACTCTGGCGAACCGGCCGGCTTCGAATTTCACTTGATCGGCGGGCACTTCACCGGATCAATGATTCGCCACGTTTTCGAAGCGATTGCATACAACGCCGGAATCACTGTGCACGTGAACGTGCTAGACGGACGCGACCCACACCACATAGCCGAAGCAGAGTTCAAAGCCTTCGCGCGCGCATTCCGTAAAGCGGTTGAGTTCGATGGTCGTGTTGAGGGCATCCCGTCGACCAAGGGCGCTCTGTGAGTTCACCTCGCGTAGTCGTTCTTGACTACGGCAGTGGCAACGTTCATTCCGTTGCGAAAGCTCTAGAAGTAGCCGGCGCACAAGTTGAACTAAGTCGAGACCGAGACGCGGTTTTGAACGCCGACGGCCTCATCGTCCCTGGCGTCGGCGCTTTCACTGCCGTTATGGATCAATTGAATGCCGTCAAGGGCGGAGAGTTAATCGACAAGCGTCTCGTGGCCGGCAAACCTGTGCTCGGTATTTGCGTCGGCTTGCAGGTCATGTTTGAACATGGCGTCGAGCATGGCATCGAGACCGAGGGTCTAGGGCAATGGCGAGGAACCGTAGAACTCCTGGATGCGCCATTGGTGCCACACATCGGATGGAACACGGTCACACCGCCGGTCGGGTCGCGTCTTTTCGATGGCATCGCTGATGAGCGCTTCTACTTTGTCCATTCGTATGGAGTTCAAAACTGGGAGTACGACGGCCTCGGTCCGATTCCGTCTCCGGTTCCGACCTGGGCGGAGTATGGCTGTAAGTTCGTCGCTGCGGTCGAGAACGGCCCACTGACCGCAACCCAATTCCACCCAGAGAAATCAGGGCAAGCGGGAATTCAGCTGCTCACCAACTGGCTCAAGACCTTCTAACCACAAAGTTTCAAACGAAAGAAGCAGTACATGTCTCAAAACTCGCCTTATCTAGAGCTCTTGCCAGCGGTTGATGTCGCCGACGGCAAGGCAGTGCGTCTCACCCAGGGCGAAGCCGGCTCAGAGACCGACTACGGAAGCCCGCTCGAGGCCGCTCAGACTTGGATTGAAGCCGGAGCCGAATGGATCCACCTAGTCGACCTTGACGCCGCATTCGGCCGAGGAGACAACCGCGCCATCATCCGTGAAGTAGTCAGCGCATCGACCTCGGTGAAGATCGAACTTTCGGGTGGTATTCGTGACGATGCATCTTTGGAGTCGGCTCTCGAGGCCGGAGCAACCCGTGTGAACCTGGGAACAGCGGCACTAGAAAACCCTGAATGGACAGAGCGCGTCATAGCAAAGTTCGGAGACGCCATTGCTGTTGGTCTTGACGTCCGCGGAACCACTCTGGCCGCCCGCGGCTGGACCCGCGAGGGTGGAGACCTGTGGGAAGTCCTTGCGCGCCTCGAAGGTGCCGGCTGCCCAAGGTATGTGGTTACCGACGTAACCAAGGATGGAACCCTCAAGGGCCCGAACGTTGAACTTCTGCGCGAAGTTATGCAGCGCACCTCAAAGCCGGTTGTCGCCTCGGGTGGAATCAGTTCACTTCAAGACATCCGTGATTTGCACGCGCTGGTGGCCGACGGGCTCGAAGGTGCAATTTTGGGTAAGTCGCTTTATGCGAACAAGTTCACCCTTCAAGAGGCTTTGGCTATCGCGAACGTTCGCGTTTAACTCGAACACAACTATGGACAGCCACGACCACAATCACATCAACAAGGATCGCTTTGCCGATTCTGCCGGTGTCCCTTGGGAGGGTAGAAGCTTCGATGCCAACCCCTTCGCCGATGATGACGGTTCTGCTAACCCCGCACTGATCGAGGCGCTCGCCGAGTTCCGCGCAAATCCGGCTGACCCCACGGGGGTCTTCACCGCATTTGCCGCATCTAGGCTGCTGATTCCGCTGCTCGCCGACCTCGGAGAATCGGGGGAGGGTGCTCATGGGCAAACGGTAGACAAGAGCGCCGATCTGTCCATTGTCACGGTACAAACCCCGGATGGGCAGACTGGGCTTCCGGTGTTCAGCTCAGTTGCCGCAATGGCTGTCTGGAATAGATCCGCGAGACCAGTCCCGGCAGATGCGGTTCGTGTGGCGCTCGCCGCGGCCTCCGAGGGTAACACTCGCATTATTTTGGATCCGGGTAGTGAAACCGAATTTGTCTTCCGTCGCCCGGCAATCAAGGCCATGGCGATGCAACAAGAGTGGATTCCATCTTTTATGAACGAGCAGGTCGGGCAGGCTTTCGCTTCTCCAATTGACGCCGGCGAACCGTCCGTGATCGCGATTTATCTCGAGGCCGGTGACCCGAAATCTCGCCTCGAGGGTGCAGAACTGCAGATTTCTCTGAAGGTGGAACCCGGGCTAACCCAGGATGAGGTCCAAGCGCTAGTTAGTCGTCTTGCAGAAGCGTGGTCTCAGAGTGAGCTCATTGCCGACTCGGTTGACTCAATGCAGCTGCGCTTGCTAGCCGCCGAATAATCGGTTGCTGAAACTAGTTGACCGGCCCGGTGAACTTCTCGCCAGGGCCTGCGCCTGGCGCGTCCTTGATGTGTGAAGCCTCACGGAAAGCCAACTGAACTTGACGCAAAGCGTCACGCAGCGGTCGAGCGTGGTGGTCGCCAAGGTCTGCGGCGGCCGCCGTTATGAAGCCCGCAGTTGCGTTGATAAGCTTTCGAGCCTCATCGAGGTCGCCCTTGCGACCATCCTCGGCCAAGCCACACTGAACGGCAGCAACGGTCAATAGGTCTACTGCATAGCGACCGATAACCTCAACCGCTGGAAGATCGGCGATGTCCTGCATCTGCACCTCAGGTGATTGAGGTTCGCGGTCTTCTGAATATGAGGTTGACAAGAGGCTTCTCCTTTTGAGTTCTTTCTGATAGGCTAACCCATGGCTCCGAGGTTCGTCCTCGGTCAGAAGTGGATTTATTTCCCACCCGCGATCGCCGAACTAGTGTCTTTCGACACATAGGTGGCCGGGTAAAGCTGGAGACTTTATCGTTTCTGTACGCATTCAGGCTGCCCGCCTGTGGCGTGGCCATTTATGTCACGTCTAAAGGAGCTACAAATCAGCGATCCCCGCATCAATGAGCGCATCCGCGTGCCAGAGGTTCGCCTCGTCGGCGCAGCTGGTGAGCAGATTGGCGTTGTCCGCATCGAAGATGCGCTGCGCATGGCCCAAGAGCAAGACCTTGACCTAGTCGAGGTTGCGCCTACTTCAAAGCCACCAGTTGCGAAACTTATGGACTTCGGAAAATTCAAGTACGAAGCAGCCCAGAAAGTTCGTGAGGCACGCAAGAACCAGGTCAACACCGTTCTAAAGACCGTTCGTTTCGGTCTAAAGATCGATGATCACGACTATGGAACCAAGCGCGGTCAGATTCAAAAGTTCCTCAAGGCTGGTGACAAGGTCAAGGTGATCGTTGTTTTCCGCGGTCGCGAACAGTCACGTCCAGAAATGGGCATCAAGTTGCTTCAGAAGCTTGCCGAAGAAGTAGCCGAGTTGGGTGCAGTCGAGTCGAATCCTTCGATCGATGGCCGCAACATGGTTATGGTTATTGGCCCGCTAAAGAACAAGGCAGACGCGAAGGCCGAAGCCAAGAAAGCTGCAGAGAAAGCCGCCAAGGCTGCTCCAGCAGAAAAGCCAAACGAGTCTGCAGCCGAAGAAGCTGCAGAGTAGAAACAGGAGAAATCAATGCCAAAGCAGAAGACCCACTCTGGCGCTAAGAAGCGTTTCCGCTTCACCGGTAGCGGCAAGATCATGAAGCAGCAGATCAACATGCGTCACAACCAGGAGCACATGTCGAACCGTCGCAAGCGTCGTCTAAACGTAGACCAGGTTGTTTCACCAGCTGACTACAAGACCCTCAAGACCCTTCTCGGCAAGTAAGCCCGAACTTACAAAATTTCTGAGGTGCTTCGGCACCACGCAGTTGAACTTAGGAGTATCAACAAATGGCAAGAGTAAAAAACGCTGTAAACGGTTCTAAGAAGCGCCGTACAGTTCTAGAGCGCGCCAAGGGTTACCGCGGCCAGCGTTCACGTCTATACCGCATGGCAAAGCAGCAGATGCTGCACTCACTTGTCTACGCATACAACGACCGTCGCGCTCGCAAGGGTGACTTCCGTCGTCTATGGATCCAGCGCATCAACGCTGCATCACGTGCAAACGGCCTAACCTACAACCGCCTAATCCAGGGTCTAAACCTTGCCGGCATCGTTGTTGACCGTCGTATCCTTGCAGACCTAGCAGTGAACGAGCCAAAGACTTTCGCAAGCCTTGTAGCTTCAGCGAAGGCAGCTCTTCCAGCAGACACCTCAGCGCCAAAGGTCAAGTAAGACCTTGCTGATTGATCCCAAGGCCACCAAGGTCCGCGGGGTCGCCAAGCTCACCAAGAAAGACGCCCGGTCATCGACCGGGCTCTTTCTGCTTGAGGGACCTCAAGGGCTAAAGGAAGCGCTAAACCGCCCAAAGCTAATCGTCGAGTTGTTCGCAACCGAGGATGCGATTGAGCGCTACCCAGACCTCTTTGAGCGTGCAGAATCTGCCCGCATCGAGGTGCAACTCGTTTCTGAGCCGGTCCTCAAAGCTCTAACCGATACGACAACTCCGCAGGGGATTGTTGCCGTCTGCGAGCAACTTCACTCCGACCTCGAAGACATCATTGCAGCCAAGCCGCGCCTGGTTGCGTTGCTGGCCAACATCCGTGACCCAGGCAATGCCGGGACGGTCCTACGTGCCGCCGATGCTGCAGGCGCAGACGCTGTTATTTTTAGCACGAATAGTGTCGACGTTTACAACCCAAAGGTTGTCCGCTCTACAACGGGTTCGGTCTTCCACGTTCCATTTGCAATCGATGTGCCAGTCGAGGATGCCATCGCGGCACTCAAGTCGGCGGGGCTTCAGGTGTTCGCAGCCAATGGCGGAGGAGCGGAGATCCCATCACTGGGCGACGAAATTTTGTCCAAGCCAACTGCCTGGGTCTTTGGCAACGAGGCATGGGGTTTCGAGCAGAGCACACTCGATTTGGTCGACCAGGAAGTCGCAGTACCGCTCTACGGGGCCGCCGAATCTCTGAATTTGGCCACTGCCGCTAGCATCTGTCTTTATGTGACGGCCTTCGCTCAAAACAAGGCTTAGCCCCTTTGAAAAGGTAGACTTAGAGCCTATGTCTGCCGAAAATCCAATCACACAGGCTGCAGTTGATGCGGCTGTCGCCGACGCGCTGTCCGCCATTGCTGCAGCTGCTGAACTTGCCGCACTCAAAGCCATACGCGCAACCGTCGTCGGCGAGCAATCTGAGATTGCAAAGCTGAATGCGTTAGTCAAGAATCTGCCAAACGAGTTCAAGGCCGCCTCAGGTGCCATGCTCGGCAAGGCGCGCGGTGAGCTCAACGCAGCTTTTGCCGCCCGTGAGACAGAACTCTTTGCGGTTGAAGAAGCCGCCAAGTTGGCTGCTGAGGCAGTGGATGTCACCGCTGCCGCGTCCCCATCCAAGCTTGGTGCCCGCCACCCACTTTCATTGCTACAAGACCAGATCGCCGACGTGTTTGTTGGCATGGGCTGGGAGATCGCCGAAGGTCCCGAACTCGAAAACGAGTGGTTCAACTTCGACGCCCTGAACTTTGATGAAGACCACCCGGCTCGCGCCATGCAAGACACCTTCTTCGTAGAGCCGGTTGAGTCACACCTCGTGCTTCGCACTCACACATCTCCGGTGCAGGTCCGCTCGATGCTCGACCGCGAACTGCCGGTTTATGTTCTCTGCCCAGGACGCGTTTTTCGCACCGACGAACTAGATGCCACCCACACGCCGGTTTTCCACCAGGTTGAAGGTTTAGCTGTAGACAAGGGCCTAACCATGGCCGATTTGCGCGGAACACTGGAACACTTCGCAAGAATCATGTTCGGCTCAGATGCTCAGATTCGTTTGCGCCCTTCATTCTTCCCGTTCACCGAGCCGTCCGCTGAGCTCGACGTTTGGCACCCAGGCGCTAAGGGTGGAGCGCGTTGGGTCGAATGGGGTGGCTGCGGCATGGTCAACCCGAACGTTCTCAAGGCTGCCGGAATCGATCCTGAGGTTTACTCGGGCTTCGCCTTCGGCATGGGAATCGAAAGAACCCTTATGTTCCGCAACGATGTGCGTGACATGCACGACATGGTCGAATCAGATGTTCGCTTCAGTGAGCAGTTTGGAGTGTCTCTCTAATGCGCGTTCCATTGTCATGGCTTGCCGAATACGTTGACCTTCCTGGTGACGTAACCGCAGACAGCGTTATGGCCGAACTGGTCAAGGTTGGCTTGGAAGAGGAAGGCTCTCACGGTTTCGGTGTCACAGGGCCCGTGGTCGTGGGCCAGGTTCTCGAATTCACGCCAGAGGCACAAACCAACGGCAAGACCATTCGCTGGTGTCAGGTTCGTGTGGCTGGCGAGGGTCAAAAAGCTGCCGATGGCGGCGAAGACGTTCGCGGTATCGTCTGCGGCGCGAGCAACTTCGAAGTCGGCGACAAGGTCGTCGTCTGCCTGCCCGGTGCCGTTCTTCCAGGAGATTTCCACATTGCTGCACGCAGCACATACGGGCACATCAGCGATGGCATGATGGCTTCCGCGCGCGAGCTAAACCTGAGTGAAGACCACGCGGGAATCATCCGTTTGCACGAGTTGGGTCTTGACCCTAAGGTCGGCACCGACGCGCTCGAGCTGCTTCACTTGGATGACGAAGCGGCCGAGGTCAACGTCACCCCTGACCGCGGCTATTGCTTCTCAATGCGAGGTATTGCTCGCGAGTATTCTCACGCAACTGGTGCGGAGTTCCGTGACCCGAAGAGCAATGCTCACATCGAGGGCGGTCACGGTTTCGAGCTGAACATTAATGACGAGGCCCCTATTCGCGGTCGCCGCGGTACAGACCGCTTCTTGCTCCGAGTTGTCAGGGGTGTTGACATGTCGCGCCCGACTCCGGCTTGGATGGTGTCACGCCTGAAGCTTGCCGGCATGCGTTCTGTGTCCCTTGTCGTTGACATCACAAACTACGTAATGCTCGAACTCGGTCAGCCTACCCACGCATACGATCTTGACAAGATCAATGGCGGGCTAACCGTTCGACGTGCTCAGCTCGGAGAAACCCTAAAGACCCTGGATGGTCAGGAGCGCAAGCTCGACCCAGAAGACCTTTTGATCACCGACGCATCGGGCCCAATCGGCCTTGCCGGTGTCATGGGCGGCGAATCCACCGAGGTTACTTCAACAACTCAAAACGTGCTGGTTGAGGCCGCCCACTTCGAAGCGATTTCAATAGCTCGTTCTGCCCGCCGCCACCGTTTGTCTTCCGAGGCTTCGAAGCGCTACGAGCGTGGTGTCGACCCAATGATGCCTGACAACGCCGCAGCCCGCGTTGTGCAGCTTCTTGAGGTGCACGCCGGTGGCGCCGCAGATTCACTCGGCGCCGAATTCAAAGATCTCCAGCCGGTTCAGGCCATTTGGTTGCCGGGCGAGTTCGCGAGCGAGCTAGTTGGTGTTTCTTACAGCGGTGAAGAGATCGAACAGACTCTTCGCGCCGTTGGCTGTGTTGTTTCTTCGGTCGATGGAGGTTATGAGGTTATTCCTCCGAGCTGGCGACCAGATTTGACCCACAAGACAGATTTGGTTGAGGAAATAGCTCGCATTAACGGATACGAGCGCATTCCTTCACGTTTGCCGGTCGCGCCTCCGGGTCGTGGCTTGACCACCAAGCAGAAGCGTCGCCGATCAATTCTTGGCGCACTTGCTGGGTCGGGCCATGTTGAAGTCTTGACCTATCCATTCATCAGCGAGGCACAGAACCAACTGTTCAGCGAGGGCCAGCCTGTCGTCAAACTTGCGAATGCACTTCAAGCGGAGTTCGGCGAAATGCGAACCACCCTTTTGCCAGGTTTGATTGAAGCCGCCCGTCGAAACTTCTCGCGTGGGCTAACCGACTTGGCCATCTTCGAAGAAGGCTCGGTTTTCTTGCCAGGAAAAGCGATTGAGGCGACCGGAAAGTTGCCGATTGGAAATCAACTGCCTAGCGCCGAAACCCTAGCCACTTTGAACGCAACCATCCCGGCTCAACCGAGTCACCTCGCAGCATTGTTCACCGGCGATCGCGTGAATCAGGGCGTGGGAATTCCGTCGCAGGCGATTAGCTACCAGGATGCCATCCAGGCGGCTCGAGTTATCGCTCACGCTGTAGGCCTATCCTTGACCGTTCGTCAGGCTAGCCCGAAGGGGTTCCACCCGGGGCGCACGGCCGAGTTACTGGTCGGGGCAAAGGGTGTCTCCATCGGCTTTGCAGGAGAGCTTGACCCAACTTTGACGGCTGACAATGATCTGCCTCGTCGAGTCGCGGCTCTGGAAATTGACCTAGACGCACTCTATGCGGAAGCACCGGATGTTGTTCAGGCTGGCTTTATCGGGACCTATCCAGCCGCTACCCAAGACCTATCTTTGGTGGTTGGAAACGAGATTCCGGCAGGCGACATCCGTGAGGTCATCCTCGAGGGTGCGGGCGAACTCCTAGAGCAGGTGACTCTCGTTGACGACTACCGTGGCGATAACGTTGCCGCCGGTCACAAGTCTCTGACCTTCGCATTGCGATTCCGCGCGACTGATCGAACCTTGACCCAGGTTGAGGCGTCAGAGTCTCGCGACAAGGCGGTTGCATTGGCGCATCAGAAGTATGGAGCAACGCTTCGCGCCTAGCGTTGCGATGCAAATAGATAGGGGAGCAGCATGGCCTTTTCAGTAGCCATCGCCGGGGCCAGCGGAAACGTTGGTGGCGAACTCTTGCGCCTTGTTGCTGAGCATCCAGAGCTCGAACTCAAGACCGTGACCGCAAGCAGTATGGTCGGTCAGAAGGTTTCTACTCTGCATCCGCACGTGCCAGTTTTTGCCGAGAAGGTCTTTTCAGAAAACTCGGCCGATAACCTGGCAGGTCACGATATTGTTTTCCTGGCCCTTCCGCATTCGAAGTCCGCGGAAGTCGCGCAGTGGCTAAGTCACGAAACGCTTGTGATCGACTGCGGCGCTGATTTCCGCCTAGAAAGTGAAGCCGACTGGAAGACCTTCTATGGCGGTGAGCACGCCGGAACCTGGACTTACGGTATGCCCGAGCTCCTTATCGGTGGCTCTAACAAGCAGCGCGAACTCCTGAAAGGAACCAAGCGAATTGCGGTGCCGGGTTGCAACGTAACCGCGATCACAATTGCCTTGGCACCGGGGCTTGCTGCCGGTTTGATCGAACCAGACGACATCGTCAGCATCCTGTCGGCTGGAACCTCTGGCGCCGGGCGAGGCGCAACTGAAAAGCTCTTCGAGATCGAGCCAACGGGGTCAGCTAATGCCTACCAGGTGGGTGGAATTCACCGCCACACGCCTGAAATCGAACAGAACCTATCTAAGTCTGCTGGTGAGCGGATTCAGATTTCTTTCACCCCGATCCTGGTTTCGATGGAGCGCGGCATCCTTGCCGTGAACACGGCGAAGCTAAAGCCAGGCGTAACACTCGAACTCGCGCATCAAGTATGGGCCGATGCCTACGGCGATGAAGAGTTCATCAAGGTTTATCCGAAGGGTGAATTTCCTTCGACCGCTGACACAATTGGCGACAATAATGCACTTATTGGCTTGGCAATCGACCAACATGCAAATCGTCTGGTCGCTGTCTGCGCAATCGACAACCTTGTTAAGGGAACCGGCGGCGCAGCCATCCAATCGATGAACATCGCCCTCGGGCTCTCAGAAACTACCGGCCTAACCGCAATCAGCTTGGCCAAGAATGGTGCGAAGAAATGACCGTTACAGTTGCCAAAGGCTTTCTCGCAGCGGGCGTTCGGGCCGGCCTAAAAGCTTCCGGAAACAAGGACCTGGCGCTGGTCGTAAACCAGGGCCCACTCAAGTCAGCGGCCGTGGTTTTCACCACCAACCGTTGCCAGGCAAACCCCATCATTTGGAGCAAGCAGGTCATCGCCGACGGAGAAGTGTCCGCAATCGTGCTCAACTCTGGCGGAGCAAACTGCTACACAGGCGCGCAAGGGTTTCAGACCACGCACGCAACCGCTGAAAAGGTAGCCGAGGTTCTCGAGGTGTCGGCTGGCGACGTACTCGTCTGTTCTACCGGGCTCATCGGCGAACAGCTTGATCTGGGCAAACTCACCGCTGGTGTCGAAGCCGCGGCGACAGAGCTGTCTGCCGAGGCTGGCGCATCAGCCGCGGAAGCAATCATGACCACCGATTCGGTATCAAAGACGGCCCAGCACTCGAGCCCAGCCGGTTGGTCGGTTGGAGGCATGGCCAAGGGTGCCGGAATGCTGGCCCCAGGCCTGGCCACCATGCTCGTGGTAGTAACCACCGACGCCGTGATCGATAGTGCATCGCTTGACCAGGCGCTTCGTGCAGCAACACGTGTCACATTCGACAGACTCGATTCGGATGGCTGCATGTCAACCAACGACCAGGTCACTTTGATGGCCTCCGGCGCCTCGGGCTTCACCCCAGACCAGGATGAGTTCCGGGCTGCAGTAACTGCCGTGTGCCACGATTTAGCGCAACAGTTGCTTCGCGACGCAGAGGGCTCCAGCCACGACATTGCCATCGAAGTCGTGAACGCTGCGAGCGAAGATGACGCCGTTGACGTCGGCCGTTCGGTAGCGCGCAATAACCTTTTCAAGGCGGCAATTTATGGCAACGACCCTAACTGGGGGCGCATCCTGGCCGCAGTGGGAGTTACCAAGGCTGCGTTCGATCCGTATGACATCGACGTTGAAATCAATGGAGTTAGTGTCTCTCGCAAGGGGCAGCCGGATCAGTCCCGAGATTTGGTTGATCTCACACCGCGTGCCGTTCAGATTCGCATCTCCTTGAACGCGGGCGACTCGAAAGCGACAATCTACACAAACGACCTGACTCACGAGTACGTGACAGAGAACAGCGCATACTCGAGCTAATGATTCCTTCAGAGCAGCACGAAACCGGCCTCGCCCGCATCAAGGCGGAGACTCTAATTGAGTCGCTTCCATGGCTTCAGGCTTTCCACGGCAAAGTAGTTGTCGTCAAGTTTGGCGGCAATGCGATGGTCGATGAAGAGCTTCAGCGCGCGTTCGCAGAAGACATGGCCTATCTGCGTTGGGTGGGCATTAAGCCGGTTGTTGTTCACGGCGGCGGTCCACAGATTTCTGCCCGACTTGCCGAGTTAGGCATCGAGAGTGAATTCCGCGGTGGATTCCGCGTGACCACGAGTGAAACCATCGGAATCGTGCGAGACGTGCTTAGAGATCAAATCAGCGCCCAACTGGCGACGATGATCAAATCCGCCGGGGCTGAGCCGACTGTGATGTCCGGCGAGGATGGAAACCTATTCCGCGCCGAAAAAACTACCCTCGAAACTGATGAGGGCTCAATCGACATCGGTCTCGTCGGCGAAGTGAATTTAGTCAATCCGCGCATCGTTTTTGAAGCCTTGGATGCCGGCCGGATTCCCGTTGTCTCCACCGTTGCACCAAGCGCTTCGGGAGAGTTGCTGAACGTAAACGCAGACCTAGCCGCAGCGGCCCTTGCCGTCGCATTGGGCGCTGAGAAGTTAATGGTCCTAACCGACGTCCCAGGGCTTTACAGCGACTGGCCGAACCGCGATTCTCTGGTCTCCGAAATCACGGCCGCCGAACTCGAAGAACTTCTGCCAAAGCTTGAATCCGGCATGATTCCAAAGATGCAGGCATGCCTAAAGGCCGTTCAAGGGGGAGTGCCGCGAGCGCACGTCATCGATGGGCGCACGCCACACAGCATCCTCTTGGAGATATTCACAGTTTCGGGCTTCGGCACGATGGTTCTTCCCGCCTAACAGATTGGACAAGAAATGGTTCGCCACTTTCTAAAAGACGACGACATCACCTCTGCAGAACAGGCGGAAATTCTTCGCCGCGCGCTTGAACTCAAGAAGTCTCCTTATTCGGCTCGCCCATTCGAGGGGCCACAGACCGTCGCGCTCATCTTCGACAAGACCTCTACGCGAACCCGCGTGTCATTCGCCGTTGGCGTTGCTGACCTTGGTGGCTCGCCGCTAATCATCGACAGCCAAACCTCACAGATGGGTGGCAAGGAATCCGTTGCCGACACCGCACGTGTTCTCGGTCGCCAAGTCGCTCAAATCGTATGGCGCACCTATGCGCAAGCGGGTCTTGAGGAAATGGCGGCGCACGCTGGTGTTCCTGTTATCAACTCGCTGAGCGACGACTACCACCCATGCCAGATTCTTGCCGACTTGCTAACCATCCTTGAACACAAGGGGAAGCTAGCGGGCTTGAAGATTGCCTACATCGGCGACGCTGCCAACAATATGGCAAACAGTTACCTAATCGGTTGCGCGTTGGCCGGTATGAACGTCGCAGTGGCCGGTCCTGCCGGTTACCAGCCCGACAGCGCTATAGTCTCGCGTGCCGAAGCCATCGCGCAGCAGCACGGTGGTTCGGTCTCGGTTTTCGGTGAACCTATCGGCGCAGTCGTCGATGCCGACGTTGTGGTCACTGATACCTGGATTTCCATGGGCCAAGAAGATGAGAAGGCAAAGCGTTTGTCTGACTTCGCTGGCTACACAATCGACTCAGAGCTGATGAAGCATGCCAAGACCGATGCGATCTTCATGCACTGCCTTCCTGCCTACCGCGGGTATGAAGTTAGTGCCGAGGTTCTCGATGGCCCTCAGTCGGTTATCTGGGATGAAGCCGAAAACCGCCTGCACGCTCAGAAAGCACTGATGGCGTGGTTGGCCGAACAGGCCTAGCCAAACCAACGGCAAATCCTTGACCAATAAGATTGACTCAATCCGCAACCGATTTCTCGGTGGATCTATTTAAGGAGCATCATGTCTAGCCAGGCATCAGGTTCAAACGCCCTATGGGGAAGCCGTTTCGACGGCGGCCCATCCGAGGCGTTAGCCGCACTCAGCCGTTCGGTCCACTTCGACTGGCGTCTGGCCTCGTATGACATCGCCGGCACGCGCGCGCACATCAAGACTTTGCAGTCGGCCGGCTACCTAACCGTGGCCGAACACGAAAAACTGGACAGAAGCCTCATCGAGCTGAACGACCGAGTTGCCAAGGGCAGTTTCGTGGCCAAGCCAACCGATGAAGATGTTCACTCAGCCCTTGAGCGTGGCCTCATTGAAATCGCCGGTGTCGAACTCGGTGGCAAGGTCCGCGCGGGTCGCAGTCGCAACGATCAAATTGCAACACTGATTCGCACTTACCTGCTCGATCAGGCGACTGTGATCGGAAACCTTGTTACCGAACTTGTTGAAATCTTGGTAACTCGCGCGGAAGAGAACCTAGGCGTTGCCATGCCGGGGCGAACCCACTTCCAGCATGCTCAGCCGGTTGCACTGTCACACCACCTCCTCGCGCATGCCTGGCCTTTGACCCGTGACCTCGACCGCCTCGCCGATTGGCGAGTTCGCGCAAGCCTTTCCCCATACGGTGCCGGAGCGCTCGCCGGAAACACCCTGGGGCTTGACCCAAACATCGTGGCTCGTGAGCTGGGTATGGCAGGCCCAACCCAAAACTCAATCGATGCAACGGCCAGCCGCGATGTCGTTGCCGAGTTCGCTTTTATTGCGAGCCTGATTGGAATCAACCTTTCGCGTTTCTCGGAAGAGATCATCATCTGGGCCAGCGCAGAGTTCAACTACATCAAGTTGCACGATTCCTATTCGACCGGATCGTCGATCATGCCTCAGAAAAAGAACCCAGATATCGCCGAGTTGGCGCGTGGCAAGTCTGGGCGCTTGATTGGTGACCTAACCGGGCTGCTCGCAACTCTAAAGGGGTTGCCTTTGGCTTATAACCGCGACCTCCAGGAAGACAAAGAGCCGGTGTTCGACATGGTCGATACCCTCACCGTATTGCTACCAGCCTTCAACGGCATGGTCGCGACGCTCGAATTCAACCGTGACCGTCTCGAACAGCTGGCTCCAGCCGGTTTCTCGTTGGCCACTGATGTTGCCGAGTGGTTAGTCAAGAAGAAGGTTGCTTTCCGCGACGCTCACGACATCACCGGCCGCATGGTTTCATACTGTGAACAACACGGCCTCGAGCTTCACGAAGTGCCGGACGCCGAAATGGCTGCCATCTCACCAGAGCTGACGCCGGATGTGCGCGACGTTCTCACAGTCGGCGGTTCCATCAAGGCGCGCGCCGGTGCCGGTGGCACAGCTTTGCCTCGAGTTCTCGAACAAATCGCCGCGCTCCGCAAAATCGCACCCAAGCACGAAGGCTAATCACATGGCTACTCCAGAAACTTTGGCTGCACAGTCAAACGACCCAGCTTTCCAGGAATTCTGGGATGAACTGAAATGGCGCGGGCTTGTCTCCATCACCACTGACGAGGAGGAGCTTCGCAAGGCCCTCAACGAAACGCAGGTGACCTACTACATCGGCTTCGACCCAACCGCACCTAGCCTTCACCTCGGTAACTTGGTCCAGCTCTTGATCATGCGCCGTCTCCAACTCGCCGGTCACAAGCCACTTGCGCTGATCGGCGGTTCGACCGGCCTCGTTGGTGACCCACGTCCGACCGCAGAGCGGACCTTGAACACCAAGGAAACCGTTGCCGATTGGGTGGAGCGTCTCGGCGCCCAGGCTTCTCGCTTCCTATCCTTTGAAGGCCCATCCGCGGCACAGCTTGTGAACAACCTCGACTGGACCGCGCCGCTGAGCGCCATCGACTTCCTGCGCGACATCGGCAAGTATTTCCGCGTCGGAACCATGCTTTCCAAGGATGCGGTCTCCGCCCGTTTGAATTCGGAGCACGGCATTAGCTACACCGAGTTCAGCTATCAGATTCTTCAGGGATACGACTTCCTGGAGCTCTACCGTCGTTATGGTTGCACGCTGCAGATGGGTGGAAGCGACCAATGGGGCAACCTAACTTCCGGCACCGACCTAATCCGCAAGGCTGAGGGCAAGAGCGTGCACGCACTGGCCACCCCGCTGATCACCAACAGCGACGGTAAGAAGTTCGGCAAGTCGGAAGGCAACGCGGTTTGGCTCGATTCCGAACTAACTAGCCCGTATGCCTTCTACCAGTTCTGGTTGAATGTCGAAGACGCGGATGTCGTTGACCGACTAAAGGTATTCACGTTCCTTACTCGTGCCGAGATTGAAGCACTGGCTGAGCAAACCGCAGAAGCCCCTTACCTACGTGCAGCCCAGAAGCGCTTGGCGCTGGAGGTTACCTCTCTGGTTCACTCCCGTGAAGCCGCCGAGGCTGCAATCGCGGCGTCTGCCGCACTGTTCGGGCAAGGTGAACTTACCGACCTGGATGCAGCCACATTGACGGCCGCGCTTCAGGAACTTCCAAACACAACCGCACCGCTTGGCACCCCAATCACGCAACTCCTGGTTGACACCGGCTTGGTAGACAGCATTAGTGCAGGCCGACGCGCAATCAAGGAGGGTGGCATCTACCTCAACAATCAAAAAGTCGAGGATGAGGCTGCCGAGTGGGCAGATCTACTGCACGGATCATGTGCGGTTCTTCGTCGCGGCAAGAAAACCCTGGCTGGTCTGTTTTCGGCATAGCCTTCAGATCGTCGCGTTTAACGGGCTTTTTCCTATCGGAAAGGCCC
>JBEDKF010000042.1:0-12899 GCA_041172305.1 Actinomycetota bacterium
TACCGATACCGTCAACCAAGCAGACCGTTGGCCTGTGGCTTATGCGGGCGAGGTTTCAGCCGTGCAAATCTGATTATCTGGGAACACCGAGACGACTTATAGGGCCTTTAGGTTTCTCTAACCGAGCGTTAGCGGAATCAACCAGGCGAAGGTCACCACTGCGCCGGCGAAAAAGTTGAGCCAAATGAACTGCTTCCAACCTTGGTTTGCGCTCTCACATGACTCGTCTGTGACGTTCCAAAATCTTCCGACAATCACTAGGTAAGGCAACGCCGCAAGGAATAGCCAGGATGAGCTGCTGAATGACACCAAGACGCCGGCGGCAAAGTATGCGAGCCAGGCGAAGCGGGTCGTGGCTCGTGCGCCGATTGCGGTAGCGATTGATGAGATGCCACCTTCACGATCTGCACGAACATCCTGGACTGCACCAAACGCGTGTGAGGCGACGCCCCAGAGCGTGAACGCGGCGATGTACTGCAAGGTGTCGCTGTTGGCGAGGTCTGCGCCGGCAAGGGACAGACCGAAAATCATTGGCCCAACGAAGTGGCTGGCCGAAGTCAGTGAATCCAGGAACGGTTTCTCTTTGAAGCGGAGACCCTTGGCGCTGTAGGCGATCACAGTGAACACGAAGAGGTATAGCCAACCGGTCGATTCCGAAGTGCCGACAAAGGTCAGGTAAAGGATGAATGGAACCGAGCTTGCAACAGCAGCCACCACGGTTAGTCGGTGGAATCGCGGTTGGAGAAGCGAACCTTCGATGCCGCCCTTTCTAGGGTTGCGCAGGTCGCTTTCGTAGTCGAAAACATCGTTGATTCCATACATGAGCAGGTTGTAAGGAATCAGGAAGAACAAGGTTCCTAGGAAGAACGTCAGATCAAATCGCTCGGTGCTCAAGAAGTAAGCGACCGCGAATGGGTAGGCGGTGTTGATCCAAGAAATCGGGCGCGACACCCAGAAGAGCGTCTTGATGGTTTCAATCACTTTTCTCCGCCTGCTTTTTCTTTCGTTTCGTCATGGCCGTCCAAACCGAAGGCACAATCAGCACTGCCGCAATCGTATAGGCGAAGTCTTCGATTGGCGCTAAACCAATCATTCCGCCGCTGATCTTGGTCGAGTCATAGTCGACGATGCCAGAGGCGATGATGAGGTTGTCGAAGACCGCTGTGACCACAAGCATCGGTCCGAGAGCAATCAAGTATGCCGGCCAGCGATTGCGCGGAACCAAGAACAAGGCCGCAAATGCCAGTGGTAGAAAAATCGCGTTCAGAATCAGATAGTTCATTCGCTCACCTCGGCCTTACGACGAGAGTGCGCAAGCCTCCCGAGAGCGATAAACATCTCGAGGGTCGTGTAGCAAAGCAGAGTCAGAAACAGAAGCTCTTCGAGAGGCAACTCGGGTGCCAACATCAATCCGGTAAGGCCATGGGTGTTGCCGCGAAAGAAGATGCCGCTGGCGATTCCGAATAGGTCCCAAATTAGAAAGAAGGCAACGCCCACTGAAATCGAAACCGCGCCGGCGACCCAGTCTCGAAAGAACACCAATTTGAACTTGAAATCAAATGCCAGCAGACCTACCAGCGAAAAAGTTAGTGCCAGCAGATAGAGTCCCACTGTTACTTGAGGCCCTTCCAGCCATTCGCGCCAACCGGCTTGATCTCACCCTTGATTGGCCCTGCGCTGCGGTCATTGACTAGACGCTTGTAGACGAGTTCTGCACCGATTAGGCACATCGGAAGCCCGATTCCTGGGATGCTGTGGTGGCCGGCGTAGTAGAGGCCTTTCACCTTTTTGCTGATGTTGGTTGGGCGGAAGAAGGCGCTCTGGAATAGCGTGTGAGCCATTCCAAGTGCTGTGCCTGACCATGCGTTTAGGTCGTCAGCGAAATCGCCGGGACCCATCGTGCGACGAACGACGATGCGTTCGGCGAGATCTGGAATTTCACACCAGTCTGAGATCTGCTGAATGATTCGGTCAGCTGCGGCCTCGAATGCAGCGTCTCCGTTACCGTCCACACCACCGTGGCCGAGAGCTGGGTCGGCTGCAACCGGTACCAAGACGAACAGGTTCTCGTAACCTTCCGGTGCAACGCTCGGGTCGGTGATGCTAGGCGCGCAGATGTAGAGCGATGCCGGGTCTGGAATGACGCTGGTAGCACCCTGCTTCTTCTTCTCTGCAGGGGTGCGGAAAACTTCCTTGAAGTTCTTCGACCAGTCATCCGAGTACAAGAGTGTGTGGTGGTCAAGCTGAGGCAACTTGCCCTTGACGCCCAGGAACAAAAGCATTGCCGATGGGCCGGGAACCTTGTCTTCCCACCATTTGGCCGGAAGGCTCTGGTCGGCCGGGTCGAGAAGTTGGGTCTCGATGTGGTGCAGGTCAGCGTTTCCAACCACTACGTCCGCCGGATAGAAAACCTTGCCGACCCACACTCCGGTGGCACGGCCATCCTTGGTTTCGATTTTCGACACTCGTGAGTTGGTGTTTACGGTGACGCCGTGCTTCTTGGCCAAGCGCTCCACGGCCTCAATGACCGTGTAGAAGCCGCCCATTGGGTAAAAGACGCCGACGTTCATGTCTACGTGGGTCATCAAGTGATACATGCTCGGGGTGTCATAAGGTGACGCGCCTAGGAACACTGCAGGGAAGTTCAAGATCTTGCGAAGTCTTGGATCGGTGACGTGCTTGCCAGCGAAGGTGTCGAGCGGGGTGATCAAGTGCTTGATGAAGCGACCCGCACGGGCAATTACGTCAGGCTGAATAAACGACTTGGCGTTCTGAAAGTTTGTGTAGAGGAAGTGCTTGATCGACAAGCGGTAGGCATCCTCGGCCGAGTCGATGTAGTCCTGAAGGCGCTCGCCGGAGCCAGCTTCGATCGATTCGAAAAGGGCCTTGTTCTTAGACAAGTCTTCGTGAATGATGAGCTTCTCTTTGAAGCCCTCATTGCGGGTCTGGTATGCCGGGTCGAGTCTCACCAAGCTAAGTTCCTGCGCCGCGGTGGTGCCCATCAACTTGAAGTACTGGTCGAAGGCATCTGGCATCAAATACCAGGATGGACCCATGTCGAACTTGAAGCCGTCTTTTTCCCAGATGTAAGCGCGGCCGCCAACTTTTTCGCGCGCTTCAAGCACGGTGACTTTCATGCCCGCCTTGGCAAGAATTCCTGCCGTAGCTAGGCCGGCAATGCCGCCACCGATTACGACTGCAGTTTTTTCGTTGCTCATTTGGGAATGACTCCTAGAAGTGCCTTGGCGAGAATTACAAGTTTTTGAGAATTTGGAACGCTGATGCGAGTTTCAATCAGAACTTCGGCGGGGGTATTCCGAATCCGGTCGTTTAGCGCCTCGAAGAACATCTGCGCGGCGGCGACGGCTTTGCGTGACCCGGCCGGCAGAAGCGGCAAGGTTTTGGCTGATGTATCCAAGTCTTTCTGGATATCTTCGATCAATCGCAGTTGCGTCGCGGCATCAAAGGTCTCCACGTTAACAGCGGGGAAGTATGAACGGCCGAGCTTTTTGAAGTCTGCGGCGAGATCCCTCAAGAAGTTCACCTTTTGGAACGCAGCACCAAGTGCTCGAGCCCCGGCGATCAGTGTTACTCGCTCTTCCTTGGTGTAGTCGCGGCCGACCATGAAAACTTTTAGGCACATCAAACCGACCACTTCGGCCGAGCCATAAACGTAGGTGTCGAAACTCTTCTGGTCGTGTTCGCGCTCAGTTAGATCCATGCGCATCGAGTGAAAGAAAGGCTCAATGATGTCGCGTTTGATGCCGGCTTCGCGCGCGGTGTGGGCGAAAGCGTGAACTACAAGATTTGTGCTGAACCCTGAGTCAAGGGCGCGGTAGGTTTCCGCCTCGAGTTCATCCAAGAGTTTGGTGGGGTTGTCGTGTGCCTCATCGGCTGCGCCGTCGACTATTTCATCAGCTACCCGCACGAGCGCATAGATGTTGCGCACCGGCTGCTGTTCCGCTGCACCAAGCAGCTTCGACGCCCAGCCAAAGCTCGTTGAGTAGGTATCAATTACCTCGGCCGAAGAGCGCTCGGCTGCCTCGAGATAACGCTGAAGGCTGCTCTGCTCAGGGGTTGAAAGATTGCTGGACACGTCTACAGGCTACCGCGACTTAGGGGGGCAGAAAAAGTTTGACGGCACGGCGGGAATCAAACCGATTCGACGAGCGTTGAAACCAACACTTCCAAACTGGAAATGAGGAGAAAAAATGCAGAACTCGATTTATGACATGCTCGGTGCACTAGCAGTGGCTCTCACGATTCCCATCATGATCGGCGTTGGCATTCTCGCCGACCTAATCTTCAACCTGGTTTAGAGCACTCGGGGCGCGGATTTCTGCCCACAAAAGATAAGATTGCTCTATGTCTGCAGATATCAAGCCGCGTTCACGCGACGTAACCGATGGAATTGAAAAGGCCGCTTCGCGAGGAATGCTTCGCGCCGTTGGCATGGGTGATGAAGACTGGGTAAAGCCTCAGATTGGTGTCGCCAGTTCTTGGAGCGAAGTAACGCCTTGTAACTTGTCGTTGGATCGCTTGGCCGAAGCATCAAAGTCTGGCGTTCACGCCGCCGGTGGATACCCACTCGAGTTCGGAACCATCTCGGTGTCAGACGGCATCTCGATGGGCCACGAAGGCATGCACTTCTCCCTTGTCTCGCGCGAAGTTATCGCCGACTCGGTTGAGACAGTTATGCAAGCCGAACGTCTAGACGGCTCTGTCCTTCTAGCCGGCTGTGACAAGTCACTGCCTGGCATGCTCATGGCTGCTGCCCGCCTTAACCTCGCTTCAGTCTTCCTGTACGCCGGTTCGATCATGCCTGGTTGGGTCAAGCTCACCGACGGCACCGAAAAGACGGTCACCATCATCGACGCCTTTGAGGCAATCGGTGCTTGTAAAGCGGGCAAGATGTCGGAAGAAGACCTTGGTCGCATCGAACGCGCAATCTGCCCGGGTGAAGGCGCCTGTGGCGGTATGTACACCGCAAACACCATGGCTTCGGCTGCGGAGGCCCTCGGCATGAGCCTTCCAGGTTCGGCTGCCCCGCCAGCTGCAGACCGCCGTCGTGATGTCTGGGCGCACCGCTCGGGTGAAGCAGTTGTGAACCTTCTTCGTCTAGGAATCACGGCTCGCGACATCTTGACCAAGAAGGCTTTCGAGAACGCCATCGCCGTCACCATGGCTTTCGGTGGTTCTACCAACGCCGTTCTTCACTTGCTTGCGATTGCTCGCGAGGCCGAGGTTGACCTAACCCTCGACGACTTCAACCGCATCGGCGACAAGATTCCTCACCTAGGCGACTTGAAGCCATTCGGTCAGTACGTCATGACCGACGTAGACCGCGTTGGCGGTGTTCCGGTTGTCATGAAGGCCTTGCTCGATGCAGGCCTGTTGCACGGAGACGCGCTAACCGTAACCGGCAAGACCGTTGCCGAAAACCTCGAAGGCATCAACCCGCCTGACCCAGACGGCAAGATCATTCGCTCACTTCAGAACCCAATTCACAAGACCGGCGGCATCACCATCCTCAAGGGCTCGATGGCTCCAGAGGGTGCTGTGGTGAAGACCGCGGGCTTCGACATGGAAGAGTTCACCGGGCCGGCTCGCGTTTTCGAGCGCGAACGTGCAGCCATGGATGCTCTAACCGAAGGCAAGATCGCCGCCGGCGACGTAGTGGTCATTCGCTACGAAGGCCCTAAGGGTGGCCCTGGCATGCGCGAGATGCTTGCAATCACCGGAGCCATTAAGGGTGCGGGATTGGGCAAGGATGTTCTACTATTGACTGACGGACGATTCTCAGGCGGCACAACCGGCCTTTGCATCGGACACATTGCACCAGAGGCCACCGATGGTGGACCAATTGCTCTGGTTCGCGATGGCGACTTGATTCGAGTCAACATCGCTGCTCGTTCGCTCGAACTACTCGTTGAGCCAGAAGAGCTGGCTGCCCGCAAGCAAACTTGGCAGCCTCTTCCGCCGCGCTACACCCGCGGTGTTCTCGCGAAATATTCGAAGCTAGTGCACTCAGCCTCTGAAGGTGCCTACTGCGGCTAAATCGCTTTCCAATCAATCATGCGATTGATCAAGCAACGCTAACGAGAAAAGAATTCAAATGGCTAACGAAGTTCTAACCGGGGCCCAGGCGATTGTTCGCAGCCTGGAGCTTCTAGGGATTGAAGATGTCTTTGGTCTTCCGGGTGGCGCAATCCTGCCTACCTACGACCCATTGATGGATTCATCAAAGATTCGCCACATCCTGGTTCGTCACGAGCAGGGCGCTGGCCACGCAGCCGAAGGTTATGCCTCGGCAAGCGGCAAGCTAGGTGTCTGCATCGCTACGTCTGGCCCGGGTGCCACAAACCTGGTTACCGCAATCGCAGACGCCTACATGGACTCGGTTCCACTTTTGGCAATCACCGGTCAGGTTGGTTCGAAGCTAATCGGAACCGATGCCTTCCAGGAAGCCGACATCGTCGGAATCACCATGCCAATCACCAAGCACTCGTTCTTGGTGACTAAGGCTGAGGACATTCCTGAGGTTATGGCTGCCGCCTACATGATTGCCACCACCGGCCGCCCTGGCCCAGTTTTGGTTGACGTGACCAAGGATGCTCAGCAAGCTAAGGCCGAATTTGTGTGGCCACCGAAGGTTGACCTTCCTGGCTACAAGCCTGTAACCAAGCCGCACGGCAAGCAGATCCAAGCCGCAGCGCAGATGATTCTCGATGCCAAGCGACCAGTTCTCTATGTTGGTGGCGGTGTTATCCGTGCCGGCGCGCACAAGGAGCTTCTGCAGCTTGCCGAGCTCATTGGGGCACCAGTAGTCACCACTCTGATGGCTCGCGGTGCATTCCCTGACTCTCACCGACAGAACCTAGGCATGCCTGGCATGCACGGAACCGTTCCTGCAGTGACCGCACTCCAGAAGAGCGACCTTCTTATTACTCTCGGCGCTCGTTTCGACGACCGCGTGACCGGCGACGTAAAGGGTTTTGCTACCGGGGCTAAGGTCATTCACGTTGACATCGACCCTGCGGAAATCGGAAAGATTCGCTTCGCTGATGTTCCAATCGTTGGCGATGCCAAGGAAGTAATCGGCGAGCTAAACCAGGAGCTAACCGCGGTTCTCAAGACTTCGAAGATTGACATCAAGGATTGGTGGACCTTCGTTGGCGGCCTAGTCGAGCGCTACCCGCTTGGCTTCACCCCGGCAGATGACGGCAAGCTGTCACCTCAGCACGTAATCCAGCGCATCGGCGAGCTATCTGGCCCAGAGGCGATCTTCGCCGCCGGTGTCGGACAGCACCAGATGTGGTCGGCTCAGTTCATCAAGTATGAGCGCCCAAACTCATGGCTAAACTCTGGCGGCGCCGGAACCATGGGCTATTCGGTTCCCGCTGCTATGGGTGCAAAAGTCGGCCAGCCAGACCGTTTGGTTTGGGCAATCGATGGAGACGGCTGCTTCCAGATGACCAACCAAGAGTTGGCAACCTGTGCGATTAACAACATCCCAATCAAGGTTGCGATCATCAACAACTCTTCGCTTGGAATGGTTCGCCAGTGGCAGACCCTGTTCTACAACGAGCGTTATTCGAACACCGACCTCAACACCGGCACCGACACCGTAATGATTCCTGACTTCGTGAAGTTGGCGGAGGCATACGGTTGCTTGGCAATCCGTGTTGAAAAGGAAGAAGACATCGACAAGGCGATCAAGTTGGCGATCGAGACCAACGACCGCCCGGTTGTTATCGACTTCATCGTGAGCCGCGACGCAATGGTTTGGCCAATGGTCGCTGCTGGCTTGACCAATGACGAAGTTCAATACGCCCGAGATGCGGCGCCAGTTTGGGACGGGATTGAGTAAAAATGTCTAAGCACGTTCTTTCACTGCTTGTAGAAGACAAGCCTGGAATCTTGACTCGCGTGGCAGCGCTTTTCGCTCGCCGCGGTTTCAACATCGAATCACTCGCCGTAGGAACCACCGAGGTTGAGGGTCTTTCTCGCATCACCGTTGTGGTCGGCGTCGAAGGTGCTCCGCTCGAGCAGGTCACCAAGCAGCTAAACAAATTGATCAATGTGATCAAGGTTGTCGAGCTTGAGGCAGACCAGGCCGTTCAGCGTGACCACATGCTGATCAAGGTAAAGACCGACGCATCAACTCGCTCTCAAGTGCTCGAGGCGGTAACCTTGTTCCGTGCGCGCGTTATCGACGTTGTTAGCGATGCAGTGATTATTGAAGTCACCGGCGACACCGCCAAGTGTGCGGCCTTCATTAAAGTTCTCGAACCCTACGGCATCAAGGAATTGGTGCAGTCAGGCGTTTTGGCGATGGGCCGCGGCTCAAAGTCAATCAGCGAGAAGATCCTCAAGTAAAAAGCTTCGGCGGGGCACACCCTCACCGGTAGAACCAAATCAAAACGTTTTTCAATAAACAACAAGGAGATACAAAGTGGCTGAAATCTTTTATGACAAGGATGCAGACCTTTCGATCATTCAGGGTCGCAAGGTAGCAGTACTTGGCTATGGTTCACAGGGACACGCTCACTCGCTAAACCTGAAGGACTCAGGCGTAGACGTAGTAGTAGGTCTTCCTGCAACCTCAAAGTCAAAGGCAAAGGCTGAAGAGGCCGGCCTGAAGGTGCTAACCCCAGCTGAGGCATCAGCTTGGGCTGACGTTATCGTCGTTCTTGCACCGGACCCACGCCAGCGTGACCTATTCAACGACGACATCGCTCCAAACCTTTCGGCTGGCAAGGCTCTTGTCTTCGGTCACGGTTTTGCGATTCGTTACGGCTACATCACCGCTCCTGAGGGCGTTGACGTATTCCTAGTTGCTCCAAAGGGTCCAGGCCACCTAGTTCGTCGCGAGTATGAGGGCGGCCGTGGTGTTCCAAACCTAATCGCTATCCACCAGGACGCGTCAGGCAACGCCTTTGACCTAGGTCTCTCATACTCGAAGGCAATCGGTGGAACCCGTGCGGGCACCATCAAGACCACCTTCGCTGAAGAGACCGAGACCGACCTATTCGGTGAGCAGGCTGTTCTTTGTGGTGGCGCTTCACAGCTAATCCAGTACGGCTTCGAGACCCTAACCGAAGCTGGTTACCAGCCTGAGGTTGCTTACTTCGAGGTTCTTCACGAGCTAAAGCTAATCGTTGACCTTATGTACGAGGGTGGCATCGCTAAGCAGCGTTGGTCAGTTTCTGACACTGCAGAGTACGGTGACTACGTCTCAGGTCCACGCGTTGTTGGCCCAGAGGTCAAGGAGCGCATGCGCGATGTTCTAACCGACATCCAGGACGGCACCTTCGCACGTCGCTTCGTAGCCGACCAGGACGCAGGCGCACCTGAGTTCCTTGCGCTACGCGCAAAGGGTGAGGCTCACCCAATCGAGGCAGTTGGCCGCAACCTGCGCAAGCTGTTCTCATGGATCAAGAACGCCGACGACTACCAGGAAGGCAACGCAGCTCGCTAAAGCGGGCTCGTTCCTAACGGATCGTTTTGAAGAGGCATCCCTTCGGGGGTGCCTCTTCTGTTTAATCTGGGGTGGGTTATGGCCGGTTCGATTTAGGGGCGAAGCGCTAGTTCGACCAGCGGGTTTGCTCGAATCATCCGAACGAAATCTGACTCTCCGCGCTCCCATTCGAGCGCAGTGGCGAATTGGACGTTCACCTCTCGACCGAGCAGTTCTTCGGCTCGCGCCGCGGCACGGGATGCCTCGATGCGGCTCACGTTTCCGATGAGCAATAGGTCAACTTCTCTTGGTGCTGCTTCGGTCTGCCTCGACAGGCGAGCCGCCCAAATTCCGAATAAGAATGCGTGCTCGATGCCATCGAGAGGCAACAGTAGGGGCGGCAACACCGCAGCCGGCCCATAGCTGAACGCAATAATCTGGCTGACCGAATCGAAGAGCAGATGTTTCTTATTGGCTTGGATGAAGCGCGCTCGACCGACCGACTTCTGAATAACCAGCTGACCGTCGAGCAAGCGGTCGACCTCACGCATAGCGGTCGGAAGGCTGGTGCCGGCGAACTCGGCAAGGTGGCTGATCGAGAACAGCTCATCGGCATTCATGAAAATCTCGGCCAAAATCAGGCCTTGAACATCACTTTTGAGCAGTGGAGACAGCTTCGCGGCGGCAACTTTCATACAAGACATTTTAAGTTACATTTATTGAAAGTAAAGGTCGGCCCATCGACGAATTTCGGCTCTACACTTGAAACCGAACCAATCAAACCGACAGGATGAAGCATTGACTAAGCCAGTTGTTCTAATCGCTGAAGAACTTTCTCCAGCAACCGTTGAGGCCCTAGGCCCAGACTTCGACGTCGTGAACGTCGACGGAACCGACCGCCCAGCGTTGCTTGCAGCACTTGCAAAGGCTGACGCCATCCTTGTCCGTTCGGCAACTCAGGTTGACGCCGAGGCGATTGCCGCAGCTCCAAAGCTCAAGGTTGTCGCTCGTGCGGGTGTTGGTCTAGACAACGTTGACATCAAGGCCGCAACCGCCGCCGGTGTCATGGTGGTTAACGCACCTACCTCAAACGTCGTTTCGGCCGCTGAGCTTGCAATCGCTCAGATGCTTGGCCTCGCTCGTCACATCCCAGACGCCAACCAGTCTCTGAAGGCGGGCGAATGGAAGCGTTCGCAGTTCACCGGCGCCGAACTGTACGAGAAGACCGTTGGCATCGTCGGCTTGGGCCGCATCGGTGGCCTTGTGGCCCAGCGTCTTGCCGGCTTCGGCGTTGAGCTAATCGGTTACGACCCTTACATCACTCCTGCTCGTGCAGAGGCTATGGGCGTCAAGCTTGCTTCGCTTGAAGAAGTCATGAAGCAGTCAGACTTCATCACCATCCACATTCCAAAAACTCCGGAGACCACCGGAATGATCTCGACCGCACAGTTCGCGATCGCCAAACCGAACCTACGCATCGTCAACTGCTCGCGCGGTGGAATCATCGATGAGGCAGCGCTCTACACCGCACTTAGCACCAACCAGATCGCAGGTGCGGGCCTCGACGTTTTCGTCACCGAGCCGCCTAAGGACAGCCCGTTGCTGACCCTGAAGAACATCTTGGTCACCCCGCACCTAGGTGCATCGACCGATGAGGCTCAGGAGAAGGCCGGCATCTCGGTTGCCAAGTCGGTTCGTTTGGCTCTGGCCGGCGACCTAGTGCCTGACGCCGTGAATGTTGCCGGTGGAAACATCGACTCTTCGGTCAAGCCTGGCATCAACCTGATCGAGAAACTCGGCCAGGTGCTCTTCGGTCTCTCGGGCGGCAACGTCAGCGCCATCGAGGTAGAGATTCGCGGCGAAATCGCGGTTCACGACGTTTCAGTTCTAAAACTTGCCGGTCTGAAGGGTTTCTTCCAGAAGGCAGTTACCGAGCAGGTTTCATACGTAAATGCGCCACTGCTTGCCGACCAGCGCGGCATCGATGTGAAGCTGACCGTAGACACCAACTCTGATGAATACCGCAACGTCACCACCATCAAGGCAACCCTTGCCGATGGCACCACCGCTTCGGTTTCTGGAACCGTGATTGGTCCAAAGCTTCACCAGAAGATCACCAACATCAATGGCTATGACGTTGAGTTGGCTCTGGCAGAGCACCTAGTGCTCATGGTTTACGGAGACCGTCCAGGCATCGTCGCGATTTATGGCAAGGCATTCGCTGACGCGGGCATCAACATCGCAGCAATGCAGATTGCTCGCCAGCAAAAGGGAGGCAAGGCGCTGTCAGTCATCACCGTGGATTCACCGGTTGACGCTGCTGTGCTTGAGGCTGTGCGCGTTGCTATTGAGGCCGACGTCATGAAGGCAATCGACATCACCGCCTAAAAATCATCCAAGCGAATTACAAAAACCCCGGCCCTCGCGAGAGAGTCGGGGTTTTTGCTTGAAGGCTATTGCCCTAGGCAATTGGCCTAGAGGCTGGCGTCGAACGAAACTTCGCGACCGGATGAAATCCAGCCCATGGTGCCACCGGCGACGGAAACCGCGTCATAACCCTGGTTGATTAGATAGTCGGCACCAGACTGGCTGCGAGCGCCCGAGCGGCAGATTACGAAGATCTTCTCTTCCTTCGGAATCAGGTGGAACTTGTCTGGCAACTGACCGAGAGGAATGTGGTGCACGTTAGGAACGTGGCCATCGGCGAACTCGTCATCCTCGCGGACATCGAGAACCCAAGCATTGGTGTCTAGCTCAAGGGCTAGGTCTGAGACGGTGATTTCGTCGGCCATCATTGTTCCTTTCAAAAGGCGTTAGATTTCAAGTATGGATTCTTCTTACTGGGACGCAAAATTCGATACGAACGATTACATCTACACGACCGTGGTCAATCGCTTTGTCAAAGAGTATTGCGAACCCCTCATCGCCAAACAGCCGAAGGGCAAAATGATCGACCTTGCCGGGGGAGAGGGTCGCAACGCGGTCTGGTTCTCGGAGCAAGGCTGGCAGTCGGAGAACATCGACTGGTCAAAGAAAGCTTTGAGCAAGTCTTTGAAGCTGGCCGAGGAGCGTGGCGTCGCCGAACTGCACTTCGCTCACATCGCGGATGCCACCGGGTTCGAATCGGTGCTCACTCCGGTTGACATCGGCGTCGTGGCATACCTGCAGGTTCCGCAGAATGACTTGGCCGACGCACTCGACACCCTGGTCGAAAACGTTCGCAAGGGCGGGCACATCCTTGGTGTTTGGCATGCCCTTGAAAACTTGGCAGATGGTTACGGTGGCCCTCGCGACGAAGCCGTATTGCCTTCTGTTGAAAGCCTCGCCGAGATCTGCGCTGAACTTCCGGTAGAAATCGAGGTCCTCACCAACCGCGACGGACAGGTGCAAACCAAGGATGGACTCAAGCCGTCGATAACCGTGATTCTTTTGGCTCGTC
>JBEDKF010000043.1:0-2697 GCA_041172305.1 Actinomycetota bacterium
TGCCAGTTCCAGCAGCCGAGAAGGAGATTGCATAACCAAAGAGAATCCACATCACTCCGATCAAACCGATCGAGCCGATGCTCATCATCATCATCGAAACAACGCTGGATGCCCTCACCAAGCCGCCGTAAAAGAAGGCAAGGCCAGGGGTCATAAACAAAACCATCGCAGAGCAGATGATTAGGAACATTGTTTGATCGTGTGTCATGATCTCTCCTTCAAACACGCCGAAAGGTGGAGCCCCCGAAGGAGCTCCACCCGAAGGCTTGGTTAGATTTTAGCCGCGGTCTGAACCGAAAGCGTATGCCTCTTCACCGTGAACAACGGTGTCGATACCAGCAATCTCGTCTTCAGCCTTGACTCGGAACCCGATGGTCTTTTCAACTGCAAGACCGATGATTAGCGCTAGCACGAATGAGTAGACCAGAACCGCACCGGCACCAAGTGCCTGCATAGCGAACTGGTGCCAACCGAAGCCAAATGCTGCACCAACGTTGTTGCCGAAGATTCCGATGAACAAAGTTCCAACGATTCCACCGACTAGGTGGATGCCGACGACATCTAGTGAGTCATCGAAGCCAAGTGCGAACTTGAGATCGACAGCGAGGGCGCAGAGTGCACCAGCGATTACGCCCAAGACAATTGCCCAAACTGGGTCTAGAGATGCACAGGCCGGAGTAATAGCGACCAGACCTGCTACAGCGCCAGAGCCGGCTCCGATAGAGGTTGCCTTGCCGTGCTTGAACTTCTCGACGATGATCCAACCCAACATTGCCGCAGCAGGTGCCGCAAGGGTGTTGATGAAGGCGATCGAAGCGATTCCGTCAGCCGCAAGTTCTGAGCCAGCGTTGAAGCCGAACCAGCCGAACCAAAGAAGCGAAACACCTAGAAGTGTCAATGGCACGTTGTGTGGCTGCGTGATGCCCTTAGAGAAGCCGAAGCGCTTGCCTAGGACGATGGCCAAAGCGAGACCAGCTGCACCTGCGTTGATGTGAACTGCGGTTCCACCGGCGAAGTCGATAACGCCAAGACCGTAAACGATCCAACCGCCGTCGACGACCTTGCCGTCTTCAAGAGTGAAGTTGAATACCCAGTTGGCCACTGGGAAGTAGACGACGGTTGCCCATAGACCTGCGAAGACCATCCATGCGCCGAACTTTGCACGGTCAGCGATAGCTCCCGAGATAAGTGCAACGGTGATGATTGCGAAGGTCGCCTGGAAAGCAACGAAGGCCATTGAAGGGAATGCCCCTGCTGGCTTGGCAGCGTCAGCCACCTGCGCAGAAAGGCCAAGGAATGAGGTGTCAATTCCGAACCAACCGTCAATTCCGAAGAACGTCTCGGTTCCGGCGTTGGAGAATGAAATTGCATAACCGTAGAGCACCCATAGAACTGCGATTAGCCCGAGCGATCCGAAGCTGAGCATCATCATCGAGACGACGCTCTTTGCCTTGACCATACCTCCGTAGAAGAATGCAAGACCTGGGGTCATGAGTAGCACCAATGCGGCGCTAATAAGCACGAATGCCGTGTTTCCTTGATCCATTTGCTGACCTCTCTCTAAGAAAACAAATAGGAGCCAAGTCACTCTTGGCTACATAGAGAGTTTCGCGTTCAAAAGTTTCGGTTCGTAACGTGAAATGTTTCGTGTTTGTAAAACGTCAGGAAGCGTCGGTGAGCGCACCGATTCGAGAAACCGCTCGCAAATACTTCTTCCGGTAGCCACCGCTGAGGTATTCCGGTGAAAAGATCTCAGTAAGCGCGAAGCCTTCGGCGCGTAGTTTTAGTTGAGCTTCATATGCTCGGTCGATAAACGCAACGAACCGCAAGGCCTCGACCTGGTCGGTCAGCATGTGAACACCGGAGAGTGCCAAGCGATCGACTCCTCGAACCAAACGACCGTATCTAGATGGATGAATCTTGGATAGGTGCTTTAGGAGCGAGTCAAAGTCGTCGACCAAGACGGTTTCCTTTGCTGCAGCGCCGGCAGCCAACCAGTGCTCAACATCTTGTTTTGTGTCAAGTCGCCCCTGAATTGACACGGGGCGGTGTCGGTGGTCTTCGCCGTCGATGCGCATGATTTTGAAACGGTCTGCGATTCCATGGATTTCGCGGGCAAAATCGGTAGCGGCAAACCGACCTTCGCCGAGAGCGTTTGGTGGCGTGTTGCTGGTGGCGGCGAAACGCACCCCGTGCTTTTCGAGTTCGTTTAGCAATCGAGACATCATCATGGTGTCGCCTGGGTCGTCTAACTCAAACTCATCGATGCAAACGAGGTCGTACTTCGCAAGGGCCTTTACGGCTTCGGCGAACGTCAGCGCCCCGATTAGCCCCGTGTAGGCGATGAAGCTACCAAAGACTTTCTTTCCCTTGAATTCGTGCCAGATGGCGGCGAGAAGGTGCGTCTTGCCAACGCCGAAGCCACCATCGAGATAGACCCCGGCTGGGACAGTCTCCTTCTTGGAGAACAAGCCCTTGCTCGCTGATTTTCCCGTCGCGAACGCTTTGGCCGCTTCGTGGGCAGCCGCCTGCGATTCGTATTCAGCATGAGGAATGTAGTTCTTGAACGTAGCGTTGAGAAATTCACGTGGCGGAACTAGTTCTTGCAGGAGTTCGGTTGTGCTAACGGATGGGGTACGACTGGTCAGAGATTCAAAGTTGCCGCTGAAAGTTGCCAATTATTGCCTCGCCATTAGT
>JBEDKF010000044.1:0-2622 GCA_041172305.1 Actinomycetota bacterium
TGCCAGTTCCAGCAGCCGAGAAGGAGATTGCATAACCAAAGAGAATCCACATCACTCCGATCAAACCGATCGAGCCGATGCTCATCATCATCATCGAAACAACGCTGGATGCCCTCACCAAACCGCCGTAAAAGAAGGCAAGGCCAGGGGTCATAAACAAAACCATCGCAGAGCAGATGATTAGGAACATTGTTTGGTCGTTAGTCATGATCTCTCTTTCAGACACGCCAAAGGGTGGAGCCCCCGAAGGAGCTCCACCCGGAGGCTTGCTTAGATATTAGCCGCGGTCTGCACCGAATGCGTAAGCCTCTTCACCGTGAACAACGGTGTCGATTCCTGCGATTTCGTCTTCAGCCTTGACTCGGAACCCGATGGTCTTCTCAACTGCGAGACCGATGATTAGCGCTAGAACGAATGAGTAGCCCAGAACCGCACCGGCACCGAGTGCCTGCATTGCGAACTGGTGCCATCCGAAGCCGAACGCTGCGCCTACGTTGTTGCCGAAGATACCGATGAAAAGGGTTCCGACGATTCCACCGACTAGGTGGATGCCGACTACGTCGAGTGAGTCATCGAAGCCGAGTGCAAACTTTAGGTCCACTGCTAGGGCACAGAGTGCGCCCGCAATAACACCTAGAACGATTGCCCAGATTGGGTCGATAGATGCACAGGCCGGAGTGATCGCTACCAAGCCGGCAACTGCACCTGAACCGGCACCGATTGAGGTTGCCTTGCCGTGCTTGATCTTCTCAACGATGATCCAACCCAACATCGCAGCTGCCGGGGCAGCAAGGGTGTTGATGAAGGCGATAGAGGCGATTCCGTCAGCCGCAAGCTCTGAGCCAGCGTTGAAGCCGAACCAACCGAACCAAAGAAGCGAAACGCCTAGAAGTGTCAATGGCACGTTGTGTGGCTGTGTGATGCCCTTAGAGAATCCGAAGCGCTTGCCTAGGACGATGGCCAATGCGAGACCAGCTGCACCTGCGTTGATGTGGACTGCGGTTCCACCGGCGAAGTCAATAACTCCTAGGCCGTAGACAATCCAGCCACCGTCAACGACCTTGCCGTCCTCGAGCGTGAAGTTGAATACCCAGTTGGCGACTGGGAAGTAGACAACGGTTGCCCATAGACCTGCGAAGACCATCCAAGCGCCGAATTTTGCACGGTCAGCAATAGCTCCCGAGATCAAAGCCACGGTGATGATCGCGAAAGTCGCCTGGAAGGCAACAAACGCCATTGAAGGGAATGCACCTGCCGGCTTGGCAGCGTCAGCCACCTGCGCTGAAAGTCCAAGGAATGATGTGTCAATTCCGAACCAGCCGTCAATTCCGAAGAAGGTATCGGTTCCGGCGTTTGAGAATGAAATTGCATAACCGTAGAGCACCCATAGAACTGCGATTAGCCCGAGTGATCCGAAGCTGAGCATCATCATCGAGACAACGCTCTTAGCTTTGACCATACCTCCGTAGAAGAATGCAAGACCTGGGGTCATGAGTAGCACCAATGCGGCGCTAATGAGCACGAATGCCGTGTTTCCTTGATCCATTTGCTGACCTCTCTCTAAGAAAACAAATAGGAGCCAAGTCACTCTTGGCTACATAGAGAGTCTCGCGTTCAAAAGTTTCGGTTCGTAACGTGAAATGTTTCGTGTTTGTAAAACGTCAAGACGCGTCGGTCAATGCGCCGATGCGAGAGACCGCTCGCAAATACTTCTTCCGATAGCCACCGCTGAGGTACTCGGGTGAGAAGATCTCTGTAAGCGCGAAGTCTTCGGCACGGAGTTTTAGTTGAGCTTCGTATGCTCGGTCGATAAACGCAACGAACCGCAAGGCCTCAACCTGATCGGTCAGCATGTGAACACCGGACAGTGCCAAGCGATCGACTCCTCGAACCAAACGACCGTATCGAGATGGATGAATCTTGGACAGGTGCTTTAGGAGCGAGTCAAAGTCGTCGACCAAGACGGTTTCTTTTGCAGCAGCACCGGCAGTCAACCACTGCTCAACATCTTGTTTTGTGTCAAGTCGCCCCTGAATCGACACGGGGCGGTGTCGGTGGTCTTCGCCGTCGATGCGCATGATTTTGAAACGGTCTGCGATTCCATGGATTTCGCGGGCAAAATCGGTAGCGGCAAACCGGCCTTCGCCAAGCGCGTTGGGTGGCGTGTTGCTGGTGGCGGCAAAACGCACCCCGTGCTTTTCGAGTTCGTTTAGCAATCGAGACATCATCATGGTGTCGCCTGGGTCGTCTAGCTCAAACTCATCGATGCAAACGAGGTCATACTTCGCAAGGGCCTTTACGGCTTCGGCGAACGTCAGCGCCCCGATTAGCCCCGTGTAGGCGATGAAGCTACCAAAGACTTTCTTTCCCTTGAATTCGTGCCAGATAGCGGCGAGAAGGTGCGTCTTGCCAACGCCGAAGCCACCATCGAGATAGACCCCGGCTGGGACAGTCTCCTTCTTGGAGAACAAGCCCTTGCTCGCTGATTTTCCCGTCGCGAAGGCTTTGGCCGCTTCGTGGGCAGCCGCCTGCGATTCGTATTCAGCATGAGGAATGTAGTTCTTGAACGTAGCGTTGAGAAATTCACGTGGCGGAACTAGTTCTTGCAGGAGTTCGGTTGTG
>JBEDKF010000045.1:0-27693 GCA_041172305.1 Actinomycetota bacterium
CGAGATCGACGATGTCGCTCTTGAATACATCGGCCTTTCGGTGCAGCGCTCGGACCCAAACCAACTGGTTGCCGAAGAAACCACCGATGCCAGCCTCAACGCTTGGCTTTCACTCGTTCTCGCCGAGCGCCTTTTTGCGATGGTCGAAGAAGAGGAGCAACTCAAGGTTTACAGCGAAGTTGAGCTGCCAACCAATGCTGCGCTTGCCCGGATGGAACACCTTGGCGTTGCCGTGGATGTGCCGAAGCTTGAGGCGCTATTCGAGCGACTTTCAACGGAAGTAGCGGAGGTTGCTCAAAAGGCTTATGCAATCATCGGCCGCGAAATCAACCTAGCCTCACCAAAGCAACTTCAAACGGTTCTGTTCGACGAACTCGGAATGACCGGCACCAAACAGGTGAAAACCGGATTCTCCACCAATGCTGCAGCCTTGAATGAACTATTCGAGCAGACACAGCACCCGTTCCTGGAGCGCTTGCTTGAACACCGCGAAGCAACAAAAATTCGCCAAATCGTAGAGACGATGCTCAAATCGGTTGGAAGCGACGGCCGGATTCACACCAACTATGTGCAGACCGGCACCTCGACTGGCCGTTTGTCTTCGGAAAGCCCGAACCTGCAGAACATTCCGATCAAGAGCGAACGCGGGCGTGAAATTCGTGACGCCTTCATTGTCGGGCATGGTTTCGAGACACTGTTGACCGCCGACTATTCGCAGATCGAAATGCGCATCATGGCGCACCTCTCAGAAGATGAGGGCATCATCGAAGCTTTCAAGACCGGTGAAGACCTGCACCGTTTCGTTGGCGCGCGAATCTTCGGTGTCGAACCAAGCGAAGTGACCTCAGCCATGCGCTCGAAGGTGAAAGCGATGAGCTATGGCCTGGTCTATGGTTTGAGCGAATACGGTCTTGCCAAGCAACTTCGGATTCCCAATGCCGAAGCAAAGCAACTAATGGCCGACTATTTCAGCCGATTTGGCGGGGTTCGCCGCTATCTAGCGAGTGTGGTCGATGAAGCAAAGACCCTCGGATACACCAGAACCGTGTATGGTCGACGACGTCCATTTGATGATTTGAACAGCAAACTCTTTCAGGTTCGTGAAAACGCCCGTCGAGCAGCCCTGAATGCGCCAATCCAGGGAACTGCGGCAGACATCATGAAGTTAGCCATGACCCGCATCGACGCCAAGATGATCGAGGCCAGCCTAAACAGCCGAATGCTGTTGCAGGTGCACGATGAGCTCGTCTTTGAGGTTGCACACGGAGAGCTTGAAGCCCTTCAGGCAATAGTGGTTCAAGAAATGGAGCAGGTAGTCGAACTCTCGGTGCCATTGGATGTCCAGATTGGAATCGGCCGCAGCTGGGATGAGGCCGCACACTAATGGAGAAGAGCACAATTTCGATTGAGACGCCGGAAGGGCTTCACGCTAGACCAGCAGCCGATTTTGCCCGGCTAGCAGCAACCCCTGGGCACACGGTCCTGATTTCGAAATCAGAGGGTGCAAAGGTTCGAGGCGACAGTATTTTGTCGCTGCTAAGCCTCGGCGTAAAGCAGGGGGAGAAGCTGTCGATTGAGGTCTCTGGGCCGAATGAAAAATCCTTGCTGCAGAGCCTGATTTCCGTTGTTTCGGGGGCTAATAACCGCTAGGCTAGAGAAGCATGTTTTTTCATGCAACACCTATCCGTTGTTGCGATGGAATCCCTAGGAAAATCCTTAGGTTTTGTCGCGACCCTAGAAATGCCCGTTAAGAGATAAATACATTGACTAAAGCAACCAAGCAGGTAGCCGTAAACGACATCGGCTCAGCTGAAGACTTCCTAGCCGCAGTAGAGGCAACCCTGAAGTTCTTCAACGACGGTGACCTAATCGAAGGTACCGTTGTAAAAATCGACCGCGACGAGGTTCTACTCGACGTCGGTTACAAGACCGAAGGTGTAATCCCTTCGCGTGAACTTTCAATTCGCCACGACGCAGATCCATCAGAGATCGTTTCAGTCGGCGACACCGTAGAGGCACTTGTTCTTCAGAAGGAAGACAAGGAAGGCCGTCTAATCCTTTCGAAGAAGCGCGCACAGTACGAGCGTGCGTGGGGCGACGTCGAGAAGGTCAAGGAAGCAGATGGCACCGTTACCGGTGTTGTTATCGAAGTTGTTAAGGGTGGTCTGATCGTAGACATCGGCCTACGTGGCTTCCTTCCTGCATCTCTAATCGAGCTTCGCCGCGTTCGCGACCTAGGCCCATACCTTGGCCAGAAGGTTGAAGCGAAGATCCTAGAGCTAGACAAGAACCGCAACAACGTTGTTCTTTCTCGCCGCGCACTTCTAGAAGAGAGCCAGTCGGCTTCTCGCAGCACCTTCCTAGCAGACCTAGCCAAGGGCCAGATCCGCACCGGTGTTGTTTCATCTATCGTCAACTTCGGTGCATTCATTGACCTTGGCGGCGTAGACGGTCTAGTCCACGTTTCAGAGCTTTCATGGAAGCACATTGAGCACGCTTCTGAGGTCGTTGAAATCGGCCAGGAAGTTACCGTTGAGGTCCTTGAAGTTGACCAGGAGCGCGAGCGCGTGTCGCTATCGCTAAAGGCAACTCAGGAAGACCCATGGCAGGTATTCGCTCGCACCCACGCAATCGGACAGTACGCACCTGGCAAGGTAACCAAGTTGGTTCCTTTCGGTGCATTCGTTCGCGTTGCAGACGGTATCGAGGGTCTAGTTCACATCTCAGAGCTTTCTTCAAAGCACATTGAGCTTGCTGAGCAGGTTGTTGCTGTCAACCAGGACGTATTCGTCAAGGTAATCGACATCGACCTAGACCGTCGCCGCATTTCACTATCGCTAAAGCAGGCGAACGAGGAAGTCACCGCTGGTGGCACCGACTTCAACCCATCGCTATACGGTATGGCTGCAGACTTCGACGAGAACGGCCAGTACAAGTACCCAGAGGGCTTCGACGCAACCACCAACGAGTGGAAGCCAGGCTTCGAGGAAGCACGCACCAAGTGGGAAGCCGAGTACGCCGAGGCACACACCCGTTGGGAAGAGCACAAGAAGCAGGTTGCAGCCGCAAACGAGGCAGCAGCGAACCTTCCAGATGCAGGCTCAGCGCCAGCAGCTCAGGCAAGCTACTCAAGCGAGTCAACTGAAGCCGGAACTCTTGCTTCAGACGAGTCACTTGCAGCTCTACGCGACAAGCTAAAGAGCGCAGAGTAATAACTCTCCAGAAAGGGGTCGCGCCTTCGGGTGCGGCCCCTTTTGCCTTAACCTAGAGACATGTATTTAGTTGGTCTTACCGGTGGCATTGCGGCTGGGAAATCTACCGTCGCTAAGCGATGGGTAGAGCAAGGTGGCATCGAAATCGATGCCGACCAGCTCGCTCGTGATGTTGTGAAGGCCGGCACGCCAGGCGCCGAAGCGGTTCGCGAGGCCTTCGGAGCAAGTGTTTTTGAAACTGACGGCTCGATCAACAGGGCGCAATTGGGCGCTCTAGTCTTCGGCGACGAAGAATCTCGAAAGACGCTCGAAGCAATCATTCACCCTCTCGTGAAAGCGGAGGCTCTGAAGTTGGTCTCGGAGCTCCCCGAAAATTCCATCGCCATCTATAACGTTCCTCTCTTGGTCGAGGCATCGGTTGATCTCCCTTTTGACATGGTCGTAACGGTTGAAGCCCCAGCTAAAGAACAAATAGACCGTCTGAAGAAGTTTCGCGGAATGTCAGAGGCTGAAGCGGCTAAGCGAATCGCATCCCAGGCAAGCCCGGCCCAGCGCGCCAATGCGGCCGACGTGATTCTGAATAGCAATCAAGATCTTGAGCTACTTTTGAAAGATGCTGACTCGCTTTGGCTTCGCATTCAACGGGAAGCATACGAGAAGATTTCGGCTTAGGTTTACTGATGGAAGCCACGAGATCTTTTGCGCCCTTTGAGGTGATCAGCGAATACACCCCTTCGGGTGATCAACCGACCGCAATCGCAGATCTGGCCCAGCGAATCAACGCTGGCGAAAAAGACGTCGTTCTCCTCGGTGCTACCGGTACCGGAAAATCGGCGACGACGGCTTGGCTGATTGAAGCGGTTCAGCGCCCAACGCTGGTCCTTGCGCACAACAAGACGCTTGCCGCTCAGCTAGTGAACGAGTTCCGCGAGCTTTTACCGAACAACGCAGTCGAATACTTCGTCAGTTACTACGACTACTACCAACCAGAGGCTTACGTCGCGCAAACCGACACCTTCATCGAAAAGGACTCGTCGATCAACTCTGAGGTTGAACGTCTTCGTTATAAAGCCACTATGAGCCTGCTCAGTCGCAGAGACGTGGTTGTGGTCTCTACAGTTTCCTGCATCTACGGCCTCGGTGCACCGGCCGAATATTTGAATCAAAGTGTCGCCATCCAAGTGGGTGACCGAATCGATCGTGATGCCCTGATTCGCAAGTTCGTCGACCTGCAATACAAGCGCAACGACATCGATTTCTCTCGTGGCAATTTCCGCGTCAAGGGTGACACCATCGAGATCATCCCGGTTTACGACGAACTAGCAACCCGCATCGAATTCTTCGGAGATGAAGTCGAAGCCATCTATTCGTTGTCGCCGCTAACCGGCGAGATTGCTCGCGAAGAGCAAACGGTGGCTATTTACCCAGCTTCCTACTACGTGGCTCCGGTTGAGCGCATGGCAAAGGCCATGGAGGCAATCGAGGAAGAGCTCGTCTGGCGAGTAAAGGAGCTGGAATCCCAGGGCAAGCTGCTCGAGGCCCAGCGACTCAAGATGCGCACGACATTCGACCTCGAGATGATCAAGGAGCTCGGTTTCTGCAGTGGAATCGAGAACTATTCGAGGCACATCGATGGGCGCGGCCCGGGGGAGGCCGGAGCGTGTTTGCTCGATTACTTCCCAGAAGATTTCTTGACGGTGATTGATGAGTCGCACGTAACCGTGCCGCAAATCGGCGCCATGTATGAGGGTGATTCGAGCCGAAAGCGCAACCTAGTCGAGTACGGATTCCGTCTCCCATCGGCTCTAGACAACCGGCCACTCAAGTTCAGCGAGTTCCTGGATCGAGTTGGGCAGACCGTCTACCTGTCTGCGACTCCAGGCAAGTACGAGATGAACCTCGGTGCAGGGGTTGTCGAACAGATTATTCGCCCTACCGGTTTGATCGACCCAGAGATCATCATCAAACCGAGCAAGGGGCAGATTGATGACCTTCTCGAGGAAATCAGAGTTCGCGCCGGCAAGGATGAGCGTGTTCTCGTAACCACCCTTACCAAGAAGATGGCAGAGGAGCTGACCGACTTCCTGACCGAAGCCGGTGTCAGAGTTCGCTACCTTCACAGCGACGTTGACACCCTGAGACGCGTTGAGCTGCTACGCGAGCTGCGCTCGGGCGTCTTTGACGTGCTCATCGGAATCAACCTACTTCGTGAAGGCCTCGACCTTCCTGAGGTGTCTTTGGTCGCTATCCTGGATGCCGATAAAGAAGGTTTTCTTCGATCTTCCACCTCGCTGATTCAAACCATCGGCCGTGCCGCCCGTAACATCAACGGCGAGGTTCACATGTACGCGGACAAGATCACCGACTCGATGGCAAGAGCACTCGATGAGACCAACCGCCGACGCGCCAAGCAGGTTGCCTACAATCTTGAAAAAGGTGTGGACCCACAGCCGTTGCGAAAGAAGATTGCCGACATCACCGACCAGATTCTTCGTGAAGAGGAAGACACCGCGGAGCTTCTCGAAAAGGCTAAGAATAAGAAGACTCGCGATGGCAAGAGTGTGATCCCGATAAAGGGTCGCAAGGGTATTGCCGGCATGGCTTATGACGAGATTCTCTCGATTGTCGTGGACCTAGACGAGCAAATGAAATCGGCTGCGCGCGAACTCAAATTCGAACTCGCCGCTCGCCTTCGAGACGAGATTTCTGAACTGAAGCACGAGCTTCGCCAAATGGAAAAAGCCGGTCACGTTTAGGCGTGCGGCGATAACGAGCAGGGTTAAACTTTCACAGTGTCTATCAGCCAAATCACTCACGACAATAAGCTCATCATCAAGGGCGCGCGCGTTCACAACCTCAAGAATCTGAACCTTGAGATTCCTCGCGACTCGATGGTGGTCTTCACCGGCCTCAGCGGTTCGGGAAAGTCATCCTTGGCATTTGACACCATCTTCGCCGAGGGCCAGCGCCGCTATGTGGAATCGCTGTCGGCTTATGCCAGACAGTTTCTCGGCCAGGTAGACCGCCCGGACGTCGATTTCATCGAGGGCTTGAGTCCAGCGGTTTCAATCGACCAGAAGTCGACCAACCGCAACCCGCGTTCCACGGTCGGAACCATCACCGAAATTCACGACTACCTAAGACTCCTTTGGGCCCGAATCGGTGTGCCATTTTGTTCTGAATGTGGCGAGAGAATCATCAAGCAGAGCCCACAGCAAATCGTGGACCAAATCCTCGAGTTTCCTGATGGCACGCGCTTCCAGATTCTGGCTCAGATTGTTGACCAGAAAAAGGGTGAGTTCGTTGACCTGTTCCGCGACCTAAACGCCCAGGGTTTCGCCCGTGCAGTGGTAGATGGGGAAGTCGTGCAGCTGGCCGAAGCTAAGCCGCTAAAGAAGACATTCAAACATGACATCTCCGTGGTGGTTGACCGTCTGGTCTCGAAGGCGGATATCGTTGGCCGCCTGACAGATTCCGTTGAGACGGCTCTCAAACTAGCCGATGGCCGAATCGTCATCGACTTCGTTGATCTAGAAGCCGGAGCCGCCGGAAGGACCCGCGTATTCAGCGAAAAGATGAGCTGCCCGAATGAGCATGCACTAAGCCTTACCGAAATTGAACCGCGCACCTTCTCTTTCAACGCACCTTTCGGCGCTTGTCCGACCTGTTCTGGTCTTGGAGTCAAGCAAGCTGTCGACCCTGAACTCATCATCGGCGACCCAGACCAGACAATCAACGGTGGTGTCATCATTCCGTGGTCGACCCAGGGTAAAGGTCTTTTTAGCTACTACACACGCCTTCTCGAGGGCCTTGCCGCAGATCTCGAATTCTCGCTGGACACACCATGGAAAAAACTGCCAGAAGAGGTTCAGCAGGCTGTGCTGTTCGGCAACAACTTCGATGTTCAGGTGAAGTGGAAGAACAAGTATGGTCGCGAGCTGCGCTATACAACGGGTTTCGAAGGCGTGCTCAGTTATATCGAACGCAAATACCTCGAGTCAGAGAACGACTTCGGTCGCGCACGCTGGGCTGGCTTCCTGCGCGAGGTTCCATGCCCTTCCTGTGATGGCCAGCGCCTAAAGCCTGAAGTCTTGGCGGTCAAAGTTTTCGACAAGTCGATCGCGGATGTTGCGCGAATGAGCCTCGGTGAAGCCGTCGGATTCTTCGAAACCATTGAATTGGACGAGCGTGACGTAAAGATCGCCGCTCAGGTTCTTCGTGAAATTCGAGCCAGGCTCGACTTTTTGATCGCCGTTGGTCTCGACTACCTGAGCCTAGAGCGAGCAGCCGGCAGCCTCTCGGGTGGCGAAGCCCAGCGCATCCGCCTAGCAACCCAGATTGGTTCCGGCCTAACCGGCGTGCTTTACGTGCTCGACGAACCTAGCATTGGTCTTCACCAGCGCGACAACCGTCGATTGATTGACACCTTGATCAAGCTACGCGATCTTGGCAACACACTGATTGTTGTCGAACACGACGAAGACACCATCAAGGCTTCCGACTGGGTAGTCGACATCGGCCCTGGCGCGGGTGTGAACGGCGGCGAGGTCGTCCACAGCGGCCCTTACGACGCATTGCTGAAGAACCAGAAGTCCCTGACCGGTGCGTTTATGTCGGGTCGCGAGAAAATTGAGACACCTAAGAAACGACGCGCTATCGACCCTGCTCGCAAACTCAAGGTGGTTGGCGCGCGCGAGAACAATCTCAAGAACGTGGATGTGGAGTTCCCGCTAGGAACACTGACCGCGGTCACCGGCGTATCGGGCTCTGGCAAGTCATCATTGGTCAACGATGTCTTGTATGAGGTGCTCGCAAACGCACTAAACGGCGCCAAAGGTGTCGCTGGCAAGCACACTCGCATCGAAGGGCTAGAGCAGCTCGACAAGGTCGTACACGTAGACCAGAACCCGATCGGGCGCACCCCGCGATCAAACCCAGCTACCTATACCGGCGTTTTTGACCACATTCGCAAGCTGTTTACCGAGACCTCCGAAGCTAAGGCGCGCGGCTATCAGCAGGGGCGATTCTCGTTCAATGTGAAGGGCGGCCGCTGCGAGTCTTGCAGCGGTGACGGAACCTTACGCATCGAGATGAACTTCCTTCCAGACGTCTATGTCGCCTGTGAGGTCTGCCACGGAGCGCGCTATAACCGCGAAACCCTCCAAGTGCTCTACAAGGGCAAGAACATTGCCGAGGTGCTTGAGATGCCAATCGCCGAAGCAGCGGAGTTCTTTGCGCCTATCACGGCGATTGCACGCTACCTTCAGACACTCGTCGAGGTTGGCCTCGGCTACGTGCGCCTCGGGCAATCGGCAACCACACTTTCCGGTGGAGAGGCTCAGCGCGTCAAGTTGGCGACCGAGCTTCAGCGCCGTTCGAACGGCCGCAGCATTTATGTCTTGGATGAACCGACCACCGGCCTTCACTTTGAAGACGTTCGCAAGTTGCTATTGGTTCTAAACGGACTAGTAGAGAAGGGCAATACCGTCCTAGTAATCGAACACAACCTGGACGTCATCAAGTGCGCCGACTGGATTATCGACATGGGCCCTGAAGGCGGTTCGCGCGGTGGCGAGGTAATTGCCATCGGAACACCGGAACAGGTTGCGAAGAACGCAAAGAGCTTCACGGGCGGGTTCCTAAAGGAAATGCTCTAAACGATGGCCAACGAACTCTCGTTCAGGCCTAAGACGGGGGAGATCCCGACTGATCCGGGAGTTTACCGGTGGCTCGATGCTGCCGGTCGTGTTCTTTACGTCGGTAAGGCAAAGAACCTTAGAGCGCGACTGAGCAACTACTTCGGCCCGCTCGACAGCCTGCACGAACGCACCCGCCGAATGGTCACTTCGGCGGCCGATGTGCAGTGGACGATCGTCAAGACTGAGTATGAGGCGCTTCAACTCGAGTTCACCTGGATCAAAGAGTTTGACCCTCCGTTCAACGTTCGCTTCAAGGATGACAAGTCCTATCCATACCTGGCGGTCTCAACCGGCGAAGCGTTTCCACGAGCATTCATCACCCGCAATCGCGAGATGAAGGGCGTGAAGTACTTCGGGCCGTATACGCAATCCTGGGCGGTTCGCGAGACACTCGACACCCTGCTGAAGGTTTACCCGGTTCGAAGTTGTTCCAAAGGCGTGTTCAATCGCGCACAATCAAGTGGAAGAGCTTGTCTGCTCGGCGACATCGGCAAATGCGCTGCCCCTTGCGTTGGCAGAGTGGACAGCACGCAGCACAAGAAAATCGCAGCAGACTTTGTCGATTTCATGGGTGGTGGAGACACCAAACATGTTGAGGTGCTGCGCAAGCGTATGTACGAAGCCAGTGAGGCGCAGCAATATGAGCTCGCCGGTGCGCTGCGTGACGATGTGGATGCACTCGAAAGAGTTTTGGAGAAAAGCACGGTTGTCTTTAGCGACCAAACCGACGCAGATCTTTTCGGAATCGCAGACGACGAACTTGCCGCAGCCGTTTCACAGTTCATCGTTCGCGGCGGCCGCATCCGAGGTGTTAGAGGTTGGGTCGTAGACAAGGAACTTGAACGCGACCTTCCAGAAATCGTCGAATACGTCTTGCAAAATGTCTATGCTCCAATCGATGGTGCCGAGCCACAGGAAGTTCCTCGAGAGGTTCTGGTTCCGGTCATTCCAAACGACTCGAAAGAGCTCGGTCGATGGTTGTCTGAACTCAAGGGCGCGAAGGTTGACTTGCGCGTAGCCCAACGCGGAGACAAGGCAGCGCTGGCCTCGACGGCTCTCACCAATGCAAAACACGCACTGATGCTTTACAAGACGCGAAGAAGCGCAGATTTCACCGCCCGAGCAGATGCGCTAGCCGGCATTCAGAGAGCCTTGAATCTGAAAGAGGCTCCACTTCGCATCGAGTGTTTCGACGTTTCGCACCTTGGCGGCACGGGCGTCGTCGCTTCGATGGTTGTGTTCGAGGATGGGCTCCCGAAGAAGGATCACTACCGTCGCTTTAGCATCGAAGAGACCACTGACGACACGGATTCGATTTATCAGGTTCTCAGTCGCAGACTGAAGTATCTGAAAGAACCGAGCGCGGATGAATCATCGGCAAACTCAGAAACCGCGGCCAAATTCGCCTACCGCCCATCGCTTCTGATAGTCGATGGAGGTTTGCCACAGGTTAACGCCGCGGCCAGAGCGGTTCGAGACTCCGGCGTCGAGGGCCTGACCGTGGTTGGCTTGGCAAAACGCCTCGAGGAGGTCTGGCTGCCGGGGGATGAGTTCCCCGTGATCTTGCCTCGAGCAACCGACGAGCTATTCCTGCTGCAGCGCATCCGTGATGAAGCGCACCGCTTCGCGATAACCTACCAGAGACAAAAGCGTTCCTCTAGCATCGCCAGCACGCTCAGCGACATTCAGGGGCTGGGTGAAAAGCGAGTCAACGCGCTGCTGAAGCACTTTGGTTCGGCAAAGCGTTTGAAAATTGCCACCGCGGATGAGATCTCGTCGGTCGCGGGCATCGGCCCAATCCTTGCTCAACAGATTGTTCATGCCCTCGAAACTTAAACTGTTTCTTCGGCGTGTCGCGAGGCACTAGACTCTTGGTTATTCCCGAGAAATAAGGGGACACGCCGAGAAAGACAAGTCGAAAGGGGACGGCGCTTGGGCACTGAAAAAAAGCACGAACTCTTGATCGTCACCGGCATGTCTGGAGCTGGTCGGTCCACGGTCGGAAACGCACTCGAAGATCTCGGCTGGTACGTCGTCGACAATCTTCCGCCACAAATGCTCGGCCCAGTGGCAGATCTTTTCACCCAAGCCAAAACACCTTTGCCACGTTTGGCCGTCGTTATCGATGTGCGTGGTGGCGAGTTCTTTGCCGAACTTGAGCAGAGCATGACTTCAATTCGCGACCGCGACCTAAACCTGCGTGTTCTTTTTCTCGAGGCCACGGATGCGGCACTGGTTAAGCGGTTTGAGAGCGTTCGTCGCCCACACCCTCTCCAGGGCAACGGCACCATCCTTGACGGCATCGGCTCGGAAAGAAACATGCTGCTTAGCCTTCGCGAGTCTGCCGACTTCATCATCGACACCAGCGACCTAAACATTCACCAGCTATCAAACAAGATTTCAGACGGTTTCTCGATCGAATCGGCACAGCGACTTCAAATCACGGTCATGAGCTTCGGGTTCAAGTATGGGTTGCCTTCGGACGCCGATTTGGTAGCGGATGCTCGATTCTTGCCTAACCCGTTTTGGCAGGAGAACCTGCGTCCGTTCACCGGCGAGGATGCAGCCGTCAGCGAATATGTTCTCCATCAAGAGGGCGCCGAGGAGTTCATCACCAACTACGTCGCAGCTTTGCAACCGGTTCTTGCCGGCTACCTGCGCGAAAACAAGCGTTATGCAACCATCGCAGTGGGTTGCACGGGTGGAAAGCACCGTTCGGTGGCAGTGAGCCGCCGAATCGCTGCCGAACTCGAAAAGCTGCCTGACGTTGCCGTCAGCATCAAACACCGCGATTTAGGTAAGGAGTAATGCGATGGCGCTTACTGCAGATGTAAAGGACGAACTAGCCAGAATCGAGATCACGAAGAGCTCTGTCCGCGTTGCCGAACTCTCGACAATCCTTCGCTTCAGTGGTGGTCTCCACCTGATCTCTGGCCGAATCGCAATTGAGGTAGAGCTCGACACCGCGCAGCTCGCGCGTCGCGTCCGCAAAGACCTAGCAGAGTTATTTGGCATCGAAAGCGATCTTGCTATCATCTCGCCGAGCGGAATCCGCCGCACCAGTCGATACCAGGTGCGCGTCGTAAAGCAAGGTGACGTCCTAGCCCGTCAAACGGGTCTTCTAGACAGTCGCGGTCGCCCAGTGCGCGGCCTACCGGCCACCCTGGTTTCGGGGTCGATCGAAGAAGCTCAGGCTGTTTGGCGCGGAGCGTTCTTGGCTCACGGCTCGCTAACCGACCCGGGTAGATCGGCTGCACTCGAAATTACGGCTCCAGGCAACGAGGCCGCGATGGCCTTGGTTGGAGTGGCTCGTCGACTCGGCGTGATCGCTAAGGCGCGCGAGGTTCGTGGCGTCTATCGCGTTGTTATTCGCGAGGGTGAAGCCATCGCAACCATGCTGACTCAAATCGGTGCTCACACGCAGGTGCTGCGCTGGGAAGAGATGCGTCTGCGCCGCGAAGTGCGCGCAACCGCCAACCGACTCGCAAACTTCGACGACGCGAATCTCCGTCGTTCTGCACAGGCTGCCGTGGCGGCGGGTGCCCGCGTTGAGCGCGCGCTTGAGCTACTTGGCCCTGGCATCCCTGAGCACCTCCGCTATGCGGGTGAACTTCGCCTCAAGCACAAGCAGGCCAGCCTCGATGAACTTGGTCACCTTTCGGACCCACCGATGACCAAGGATGCCATCGCCGGCCGAATCCGCAGATTGCTTGCCATGGCAGACAAGCACGCCGAGGATCACGGCTTGCCGGCTACCGACGCATTCATCCCAGACGACCTAGAGGAATAGCGGAATAATCCGCCCTAACTTCAAACTTTTATCAGTAACGCAAACAAGGAGCTAAAAATGAGCAAGTACGTACTTCCAGAACTCAACTACGACTACGCAGCCCTAGAGCCAAGCATCTCGGCACGCATTATGGAGCTTCACCACTCAAAGCACCACGCTGCCTACGTAGCGGGAGCGAATGCCACCCTTGACCTACTCGAAGAAGCTCGTGCGAAGAACGACTTCACCTGGGTGAACAAGTTGCAGAAGGACCTTGCGTTCCACCTTGGTGGCCACGTAAACCACTCAATCTTCTGGAACAACCTAGCTCCTGCTAACTCTGACCGTCCAGAGGGCGAGCTAGCCGCTGCTATCAACGAGTTCTTTGGCTCTTTCGAGGCTTTCCAGGCACACTTCAATGCCAGCGCAATGGGCATTCAGGGCTCTGGCTGGAGCTTCCTAGCCTGGGATGTTCTAGGCAAGCGCCTCATCATCGAGCAGCTTTACGACCAGCAGGGCAACGTAGTGGCGGGCAGCGTTCCACTATTGATGCTAGACATGTGGGAGCACGCTTTCTACCTTGACTATGTCAACGTAAAGGGTGACTACGTAAAGGCGTTCTGGAACATCGTCAACTGGGCAGATGTTCAGGCGCGTTTCGCCGCAGCACGCGGTTAAATTCCCTCAATACTGCTAGTCTGAAACTAGTTTTTCCACCCAACGGCGCGTGGCAAATCACCAAAAATCAAACCAAAATCACGCGCCTATTATGGCGCCCAAACCATTTGGAGAACTAAGTGGCTATTCGTGTTGGCATTAACGGTTTCGGCCGTATTGGACGTAACTATCTTCGCGCCGCTCTTGCAAAGGGCACCGAGCTTGAGATCGTTGCAGTAAACGACCTAAGTGACCCAAAGTCACTGGCTCACCTTCTAAAGTACGACTCAGTAACCGGTCGTCTTCCTCAGGAAGTATCGGTTGACGGCCAGAACATCGTTGTTGGCGGAAACATCATCAAGGTTCTTGCTGAGCGCAACCCTGCAGACCTTCCTTGGGGCGAGCTAGGCGTTGACATCGTTATCGAGTCGACCGGCCGCTTCACCGATGCCGAGGCTGCAAAGGCTCACATCACCGCTGGCGCTAAGAAGGTTCTAATCTCGGCTCCTGCAACCGGCGACGCTGCAACTTTCGTTATCGGCGTCAACGAGCACCTATACGACCCTGAGAACCACCACATCATCTCGAACGCGTCTTGCACCACCAACTGCCTTGCTCCATTCGCAAAGGTGTTCAACGACAACTTCGGTATCGAGAACGGTTTGATGACCACTGTTCACGCTTACACCGCTGACCAGAACCTCCAGGATGGCCCTCACGGCGACCTTCGCCGTGCACGTGCAGCTGGCATCAACATCGTTCCTTCGTCAACCGGTGCAGCTAAGGCGATCGGCCTAGTTCTTCCAGAGTTAAAGGGCAAGCTAGACGGTTACGCACTTCGCGTTCCAGTCCCAACCGGTTCGATCACCGACCTAACCCTCGTTTCAAAGACCGACGTCACCGTCGAGCAGATCCAGGCTGCCTACAAGGCTGCTGCGGCTTCTGGCCCGATGAAGGGCATCTTGAAGTACACCGAGGACGAGATCGTTTCAAGCGACATCGTCACCGACCCGCACTCATCAATCGTTGACGCTGGTCTGATCAAGGTAATCGGTCGCACCGTCAAGATCAGCTCTTGGTACGACAACGAGTGGGGCTACTCAAACCGCCTAGTTGAACTAACCGAACTAGTCGCGAGCAAGCTCTAATAAGCAACTGAACCGAGTCATTCGGTTCGTGAAAGATTCAAATGCGTAAACTCTCAGATCTACCAAACCTTGATGGCAAGCGGGTCATCGTCCGCTGCGACCTAAACGTTCCGCTAGACGGATCCCGCATCACCGATGACGGTCGCATCGTGGCTTCGGTTCCAACCATCAAGTATTTGGTAGATAAGGGCGCCAAGGTCGTAGTTATTTCTCACCTTGGTCGCCCAGAGGGTGCGCCTGAAGCTAAATACTCGCTAGAGCCTGCTGCAAAGCGTCTCGGCGAGCTTCTCGGTCAGCCTGTTTTCTTCGCTTCCGACACCGTCGGCAGCGAGGCACGGGGTGCCGTGAAGGCCCTAGACAACGGGGGAGTAGTGGTTCTTGAGAACCTGCGCTTCAACCCGGGCGAAACGAGCAAGGATGCAGCCGAGCGCGAAGCGTTCGCAGCGAAGCTTGCCGAGTTCGGAGATTTCTTTATCAGCGATGGCTTCGGTGTTGTGCACCGCAAGCAGGCATCTGTGTACGAACTCGCCAAGGCGCTGCCAAGCTCTGTCGGCCTGTTGATCGAAAAGGAACTCGACGTTCTGACTCGCCTTACCAGCACTCCGGAGCGACCATACGCGGTGGTTCTAGGTGGTTCTAAGGTCAGCGACAAACTGGGAGTCATCGACCACCTTCTCCCAACTGTGAACAAGCTACTCGTCGGTGGCGGCATGGTTTTCACCTTCCTAGCGGCCCAGGGCCACAAGGTTGGTGCGAGCCTCCTTGAGGTTGACCAGATCGACACCTGCAAGGAATATCTAAAGCGCGCCGCCGAGCTAGGCATCGAAGTTATTCTTCCTACCGACATCGTGGTTGCTTCAAAATTTGGTGCCGATGCAGAAGTTGCGGTCACCGCAGCCGACGCAATCGAGTCAAGCCCTTTCGGCGAGAAGGGGCTGGGTCTAGACATTGGCCCGGAGTCAGCAGCAAGATTCGCTGCAGAGATCGCATCATCAAAGACCGTCTTCTGGAACGGCCCAATGGGCGTTTTCGAGATTGACAAGTTTGCCAACGGAACCCGAGCGGTTGCGAAGGCTTTGACCGAGGTCCAGGGCCTCAGCGTCGTCGGCGGTGGCGACTCAGCCGCGGCCGTTCGCATCCTTGGTTTCACAGATGACCAGTTCGGTCACATTTCAACCGGTGGTGGCGCTAGCCTCGAGTTCCTCGAGGGTAAGAAGCTTCCCGGCATCGAAGTTCTAAACGACTAATAGGAGTCACAAATGGCTAACCGCGTTCCGCTTATTGCTGGCAACTGGAAGATGAACCTTGACCACCAGCAGGCAATCGCCCTGGTGCAGAAACTTTCTTGGACCCTCAAGGATGCCGACCACGACTACAAAACCACCGAGGTCGTCGTGTTCCCACCGTTCACCGACATTCGTTCGGTGCAGACCCTGATGGATGCCGACAACCTAGAACTTGGCCTTGGTGCACAAGACCTTTCGAAGTTTGATTCTGGCGCATACACCGGCGAGGTTTCTGGTGCGTTCCTGAGCAAACTTGACGTCAAGTATGTTTTGGTCGGCCACTCAGAGCGTCGCCAATACCACTCGGAGGGTGACGATGTCATCCAGGCCAAGACCGCCGCAGCTTTCCGCCACGGTTTGATTCCGGTGATCTGCGTTGGCGAGACACTCGAAGAACTAGAGACCGAAGGCCAGAGTGCCGTTCCTGTTCGTCAGACCTTGGCCGCACTTGCCGGGCACGACAAGCTTGGCGAATTCGTCATCGCATACGAGCCAGTATGGGCAATCGGCACCGGCAAGGTTGCCACCGCGGAAGAAGCAGCTGCAGTTTGCGGCAAGATCCGTGAAGCTCTGGCTGCCGAGTTCGGCGAAGAACTAGCCCAAGCCACTCGCATTCTTTACGGTGGCTCAGTGAAGGCAAATAACGTTGCCGGCTTCCTGCGCAGCACCGAAGTCGATGGTGTGCTTGTCGGTGGCGCTAGCCTCGACGCAGAAGAGTTCAGCGGTATTGCTCGTTTCTTGAAGCACATCGCTCTATAATTTCCTAAGACCGCTTCAACTAAAGGATTACGCCCTAATGGCCGCACTTCAGATCGCACTTCAGGTGCTTCTTGCAATCACCTCACTTCTTCTTACTTTGCTAATCCTTTTGCACAAGGCACGTGGCGGCGGTCTTTCAGACATGTTCGGTGGCGGTGTTACCTCAACTCTTGGAAGCTCAGGCGTTGCAGAGCGCAACCTAAACCGCATCACCATCATCCTTGGAATCGTGTGGATCGCAGTCATCATCACTTTGGGCCTATTCACCCGCTTCCAGCTAGTCGCCTAAGCACCCACTAAGCAAATCTCGAGGAGCCAATCATGAGCAACGGCGGATCAGCCATTCGTGGTTCTCGTGTTGGTGCTGGCCCTATGGGTGAGGCCGACCGCGGCTTTCAGGCAGCGCGAATCGAGAAGAACTACTACTGCTCGAGTGGTCACGCCACTAATCGTGCATTTGCCGCGAACGTCGACGAGCTTGAGATTCCTGAACTTCTAGACTGCCCAAACTGCGGCCTTCCTGCTGGCCAAGATAAGGACAACCCTCCAATCATCGCCAAGCATGAGCCTTACAAGACTCACCTTGCCTATGTGAAAGAGCGCCGTAGCGAAGACGAAGCCAAGGAGCTTCTCGAAGAGGCTGTCAATGCCGTCCGCGAACGACGTGCTCGGCTAGCCGAAGCGGCCTCTGAATAAGAGACTAAAAAGCAAATGCCCCTCATTACGAGGGGCATTTTTCATCTTGCTAGCAACCCCAGGTGGTGGTGCCAGCAGTCTGATCAACAAACCAAACCGTCTTCGATCTCCCATGCACACGCCCAACCGGAAGCGATGTCGGATCGTCTCCGAAGGCTACGTTGACCGCGTCTGCCTTATCGGCTCCGGCAACGGTAAACCAAATCTCATCGGCCGCATTCATGGCTTCGTAGGTGAAACTCAATCGCTGCGGCGGAGGTTTTGGCGAATCATGTTCCGCGATGATCTGAACGCCCGCTGCTGGGGTCGGCTTGCCTGGAAACAGGCTATTGATGTGCCCATCGGGGCCCATGCCTAGAAACACTAGGTCAAACTGTGGCTTGATGGCTTCGACGTGTGTCGCAAAGATTTCGGCAGCTTCGTCAAGCGAAAGGCCGTTGTCTGAGCTCGGAAATGTGTGCAGGTTTTCGGTTGCGATGCTGATCTTTGAAAACAACGCGACGTTGGCTTGAACAGCGTTTCGATCGGCACTATCCGAGGCAACGAATCGCTCATCGCCCCACCAAAAGTTGATTCGATTGAAGTCGAAGTCTTTCGCTCGAGGGTTCAAGGCGATTTCGGCTAGAGTTGCGATTCCGACGGTTCCGCCGGTAATTGCGACGTGGGCTTTCGCCTTCGAAGCGAGCACCTCGTCCATCTTGTCGAAGAAAGATTCGGCGGCATTCTTTGCTACCGAAGCGCCATCCTTGAAGCGATTGACCACTACAGTCATTATTTGGCGAAGCCCTTGGTGATTACCTTGCCGAATAGGTCATCCGGGTCGAGGCGGCGAAGGTCTTCGCTCAGGCAGTCGCGAAGGCTGCGACGAGGCAGGCTGATCTCACGAGTTGGCTGTGTCGGCTGAATCAAAGTGGCAACATCTGGGACGTTGCGGACGATTTCGATGTCACCCGAGGCGCGGTAGAGCTTTACACCCTTGATGCCAGCCACGGCCTGCCCACGTTCGCTGCGGATGACATTGACCTTGACCTCTAGCTGAAGCTCTAGCCAGGCGGCCAAGAGACCGGTGCTAGGGGAGTCACTGGCGCCGGTCACGTCAACACCGGTGACGGCGTCGTATGGCGGCTGGTCGAGAATCGCTGCCAACTGTGCACGCCAAAGCGTTAGACGAGTCCAAGCGAAGTCGCTGTCGCCAGGTGTGTAGGTGGTAGCTAGGTGCTTGAGGAACTCATTCGGGTTCTTCTGGCTTGCGGCGTCGGTGATGCGACGCGTCGCGATGCGCCCGATAGAGCTGGTAGCAGCCTTTTCAGGGGCCGAATCAGGCCACCAGGCAACTACTGGGGCGTCTGGCAGAAGCAAACCGGTCACGAGGCTCTCGCCGTCGGCTGCAGCTTCTCCGTAGGCGCGAAGAACGATAACCTCAGATGCTCCGGCGTCGCCGCCGACACGAATTTCCGCGTCCAAGCGCGCTTCCTGAGCGATTGCATTGCTCTCGCTAGCCAGCACGATAACGCGGCACGGGTGTTCGCGAGATGCATCGTTGGCGGCCTTCACGGCACGCTCTAGGCCATCGAGATCAGTTTCGATGATCAGGGTCAACACGCGGCCGAGAGCAACGGCTCCACCCTCTTCACGGATGGTGACCAAGGCCTTTGAAACCTTGCTGATTGTGGTGTTCGGAAGTGACTTGATCACGGAATTCTCCAAGCTCGGCCGTCACGAGACAGCATTTCGTCAGCAGATGATGGGCCCCAGGTGCCTGGGCGGTATTGTTCAGGCTGACCTGGCTGTGACTCCCAGAACTTTTCGATCGGGTCGAGAATCATCCAAGAAAGTTCAACTTCCTTGTGGCGAGGGAACAGGGGAGCATCGCCCAGAAGAACATCGAGAATCAAACGCTCGTATGCCTCCGGGCTTGCTTCGGTAAATGCGTGTCCGTAACCGAAGTCCATGGTCACATCACGAACCTGCATGCCGACGCCGGGAACCTTAGAACCGAAACGGATGGTGACGCCTTCGTCTGGCTGCACGCGAATCACGAGGGCGTTCGCTCCGAGAGCCGAAGTCTGGCTCTCAGCGAAAAGCTGCTGAGGTGCACGCTTGAAGACAACCGCGATTTCGGTGACGCGACGGCCGAGGCGCTTTCCAGCGCGCAGATAGAACGGCACACCAGCCCAGCGTCGAGTGTTGATGTCTAGGCGCATAGCGGCATAGGTTTCCGAGATTGAATCTGGGTTCATCCCGTCTTCTTCGAGGAAGCCAAGCACGTGCTCGCCACCTTGCCAGCCACCCGCATATTGGCCGCGGGCGGTGTGTTTGCCTAAGTCCTTCGGCAAACGAACAGCAGACAAGACCTTTTCCTTTTCGGCCCGAAGGTCGTCGGCGTCGAAAGAAACTGGTTCCTCCATCGCGGTCAGAGCTAGAAGCTGAAGTAGGTGGTTCTGAATCACATCTCGCGCGGCACCAATGCCGTCGTAGTATCCGGCGCGACCGCCAACACCGATGTCCTCGGCCATGGTGATCTGCACGTGGTCGATGTGGTTTGCGTTCCACAGCGGTTCGAACATTTGGTTCGCAAAGCGCAGAGCAAGGATGTTCTGCACAGTCTCTTTACCGAGGTAGTGGTCGATTCTGAACACCGATTCAGGCGGGAAAACCGATTCGACTACGTCATTAAGTTCGCGAGATGACTCTAGGTCGTGACCGAACGGCTTCTCGATGACGACGCGGCGGAATTCGTCCGGCTTTGGTGATGCCAAACCACTTCTAGATAGCTGCTGGCAAACCTGAGCGAATGCCTTAGGTGGGATCGAGAGGTAGAAGGCGTGGTTACCGTTGGTTCCGCGCTCTTTGTCGAGCTTCTCAATGGTTTCTTTTAGGCGATCGAATGCAGCGTCGTCGTCAAACTCACCGGAAACGAAGCGGATGCCGGTAGCCAGCTGCTCCCAGACCTCCTCAGACCATGGGGTGCGTGCATATTGCTTAACCGACTCTTTGACCTGTGCGCCAAAGTCTTGGTCGGCCCAGTCGCGACGCGCAAAACCAACGAGTGCGAACCCAGGTGGCAACAAACCACGGTTGGCCAGGTCATACACCGCGGGCATTAGTTTCTTGCGCGAGAGGTCACCGGTCACACCGAAAATCACCAGGCTGCTTGGGCCTGCGATTCGGTTGAGGCGGCGATCCGCAGGATCGCGAAGCGGGTTATTACCCGCAGAGAGCTGACTCATCGAATTCAATATCCTTAAGCGATTGCGTTCTTGATTGCTGCGAGGCCAGCCTTTGCTTCACCCAAAGTCAGGGTCAGCACTGGGCGGTCTAGAGCACCGAGCACCTTGGCGTCACCAGCAGCCTGGGAAGCAATTAGCTCACCAAAGCTGAAGTCTCGACCCGGAACCTGGATGTCTTGTGAAGCCTTTGCGACGATCTGAAGATAAACACCCTGGCGCGGGCCACCCTTGTGGTACTGGCCGGTTGAGTGCAAGAAGCGAGGTGCCCAACCAAAAGTCACAGGGCGACGGGTTGCCTTTGCGAACAGGTCGCGAAGTTCGGCGGCTTCAGGCACCGACGTGCGGTCAAGGTAGGCGTGAACCGAGAGGTAACCGTCGTCGTCAGAAACCTGCGCTAGCAGAGCCTTGATTGCCTCAGCAACGGTTGACGCTGAACCCAACTCAAGCGAGGTTGTGCGAACTTCGATACCCGAGTTTTCGAACTGAGCCGGGATCACTGCGTCACGCTGTTCAAGCATGCCGCGCGCCGCGATCTTGGCAGATTCAACATCTGGTTGGTCGAACGGGTTGATGCCGATCAGGCGGCTAGCAATGACGGTTGCATACTCCCAAAGTAAGAACTGTGCACCCAATGGGCCCGAAACTGCTACTTCGTCGCCACCCACGGTAGTTGCATCTGCAACAACGCGCACGGCTAGTAGGTCGGCAAGCCCTGAATGAAGCTCCTGGCTCTCTGGGTCCAGAACAACCGGCAAGATGCCCTTGCCAAGCTTTCCGGTTGATTCTGCGATCAGCTGTTCAGCCCAGTCACCGAAGCCCACGATTGGGGTTCCGTCGGTGACGATTCCAATCTTGTCTCGGTAGCCATACTCGCCGTATGTCTTCGCCAACGCTGCACCGAGGATGAGCGCTGGGTTCTCAGCTGAATCGCTTGCCAGCAGGGGAGCAACCTCACGAGCCTCAGCAAGCAAAGCAGCGACGTCTACACCGGCAAGACCGGATGGGACGATTCCAAAGGCGGTTAGCGCGCTGTAACGGCCACCAACGTTAGGGTCTGCGTTGAAGATGCGGTAGCCGTCGGCCTTAGCCGCGGCTTCCATAGGTGAGCCCGGGTCGGTAACGATGACAACACGATCGGCCTTGTCGATGCCGGCATCAGTGAATGCCTTTTCGAAAATGCGCTTCTGAGAGTCGGTCTCGACCGTTGAACCAGACTTTGAAGAAACCACAATCGCGGTCTTGCTAAGGTCGCCGGCCAGAGCCTCGCCAACCTGATCTGCGTCAGTGGAATCGAGAACCACAAGTTCGACACCGGCGGTGCGGGTAATGACCTCTGGAGCGAGCGATGAGCCACCCATTCCGCAAAGCACAAAGCGAGTCACACCCTTGGTAGCAAACTCCTCGCGCAGAGCGATGATTGAGTCAACTAGGGGAGCAGAGTCATCCGCCGAACCAACCCAACCCAAACGAATTGAAGATTCAGCTTCGGCGTCTTTACCCCAGAGGGTGAAGTCCTTTGCCGCAATGCGACTGGCAACCTTGTCGGCAACTAGGACGGGAACGAATTCGGCAACCGCACCGGATGCGGTTCCAGAGGTAACTACCTTTAGGGTCATTATTACTTTGCTGCCTTAAGTGCGGTGTCAACGGTCTCAACTAGTTCATTCCAAGAAATGATGAACTTTTCGACGCCTTCTTTTTCGAGAACTTCGGTGGCTTCGTCCAGCGAAACACCCGCCGCCGCGACCTTGGCCAAGACTTCGCGAGCTGATTCATAGTTGTTGGTGATAGACGCTGCCGGCACGACTCCGTGGTCGTAGGTGGCTTCCATGGTCTTCTCTGGCATGGTGTTGACCAGCTGAGGGGCAACTAGCTCCGTGACATACAAGGTGTCTAGAAGGTTCGGGTCCTTAACACCGGTTGAAGCCATCAGCGGGCGTTGGACGTTTGCGCCGGCAGCAGCTAGTTCAGCCCAGGCTGAAGTAGCGAACTCTGCCTCGAACAGCTCATAGGCGAGACGAGCGTTGGCAAGCGCTGCCTGGCTCTTTAGTTCAGGGTGCCCGGCCGCAACTAGACGGTTGTCTACCTCGGTGTCAACGCGTGAAACGAAGAACGACGCGACCGAGTGAATCTTTGAGATGTCGTGCCCGTTTGCCTTAGCCTGCTCTACGCCGGCAATGTAGGCGGCGATTACGGCACGGTAGCGCCCGATAGAGAAGATCAGGGTCACATTGACGCTGATGCCCTCGGCGATTACGGCGGTGATCGCTGCAAGACCTGGCTTGGTTGCCGGGATCTTGATCATGACGTTCTCGCGGTTTACCTTCGCGAATAGCTCCTTGGCCTGCTTGATGGTTCCCTCGGCGTCATTAGCCAAACCAGGCTCGACCTCGATTGAAACGCGGCCGTCAAAGCCGTTGGTGCTTGCATAGACACCCGCAAAGATGTCGCAAGCGTCGGCAACATCCTTGGTGGTGATCTCGAAAATTGCCTGTTCGGCGGTTGCGCCAGCCGCAGCAAGCTCTGCAACCTGAGCCTGGTAGCCCTCACCCTTGGCAAGAGCTCCAGCAAAGATGGTTGGGTTGGTGGTTACACCCGACACCGAGCGGTTGGTGATGAGGTCGCGTAGTCCACCTGAGACGATGCGCGAACGTGAAAGGTCGTCTAGCCAGATGCTGACGCCGTTAGCTGCTAGTTGAGCTAGTGGGCTGTTTGACATTTTGTTCTCCGTGTTCTTAGAAGTTTGAAAATCGAATGGGGTCTAAAGAGCTGCGATTGACTCGCGTGCGGCTGCAACTACAGCCTCAGCGGTCATACCGAACTCGCGGTAAAGAATTGCTGGCGAAGCCGAAGCACCAAAGTGCTCGATCGAAACGCTCTTGCCAAATGGGCCAACATACTTGCTCCAGCCCAGGCTCAAGCCGGCCTCGACCGAAACCTTTGCTTTGACACTGGCAGGAAGTACCTGGTCGCGGTATTCGGCAGGCTGCTCGTCAAACCATTCGAGACAAGGTGCAGAGACCACGCGAGTTGACACACCGGCCGCCTCAAGTTCGAGGCGTGCCTTGATGGCAATCTCAACCTCTGAACCGGTGGCGATCAAGATGACTTCTGGCTTGCCATTGGCGGCTTCTAGAAGCGTGTAAGCGCCCTTTGAAGTGTTCTCAGCGCCGGCATAAACCGCGCCGGTTTCGTCTGCAGTTCCACGGGTGTAGACCGGGAGGTTTTGGCGGCTTAGGGCAAGACCGGCAGGTCCCTGGCGGCGTTCGAGAACGGTCTTCCAGGCGTATGCGGTCTCATTACCATCGGCAGGTCGAACCATGTCCAGGTTTGGAATCGCTCGCAGGGTAGCCAATTGTTCGATCGGCTGGTGGGTCGGGCCATCCTCGCCGAGTGCGATTGAGTCGTGAGTCCAGACAAAGATCGATGGAATCTCCATCAGTGCTGCCAAGCGAACTGCTGGGCGCATGTAGTCACTGAAGATCAGGAAAGTTCCGCCAAAGGCGCGAGTGTTTCCGTGCAGGACGATGCCGTTCAAGATTGAACCCATCGCGTGTTCACGGATTCCAAAGTGCAGGATTCGACCGTATGGGTCTGCGCTCCACTCGTGGGTCGACCACTCGGTCGGCACGAATGACTTGCCGCCCTCGATTGTGGTCATGTTTGAGTCAGCGAGGTCGGCAGAACCACCCCAAAGCTCAGGCATTACCTTTGCAATGGCGTTGATTACCTTGCCCGATGCGACGCGGGTCGAGATGGAGCTTCCGCCTTCAAATACTGGAAGTGCAGATGCGAGGCCTTCAGGAGTCGCACCCGAAACGATGCGCTCCAACAGCGCCTTCTTGTCGGCGTTTTCAGAAGCCCAAGCATCGAACGATGCCTCCCAAGCCGAACGCTCGCTGTCGAAACGCGTTGTGTCGCGAGTGTGTGCGAGAACAGCAGGGTCAACCTCGAAGGTCTTCTCAGGATCAAAACCGAGAACGGTCTTGAGGCCTGCAAGTTCTTCTGCACCTAGAGCCGAACCGTGAATCTTGCCCGAGTTCTGCTTCTTAGGTGATGGCCAACCGATGATCGTACGAAGGGTGATCAAAGATGGCTTGTCGGTTTCGGCTTTTGCCTTCTCGATTGCGTTGTAAAGCTCTTCGACATCTTCGACGTAGTTGCCGGTCTTCTTCCAGTCAACGGTCTGGGTGTGCCAGCCGTATGACTCGTAACGAGCGGTGACGCTCTCGGTGAAGGCGATGTTGGTGTCATCCTCGATTGAAATCTGGTTCGAGTCGTAGATCACGACCAAGTTGCCAAGCTTCTGGTGGCCAGCAAGTGACGCAGCCTCAGCGGTCACGCCCTCCTGCATGTCACCGTCGCCGGCTATCACATAGACGAAGTGGTCGAACGGGCTGGTGCCGGTTGGAGCAGCTGGGTCGTACAAGCCACGCTCATAGCGAGCCGCGTAGGCAAAACCGGTTGCCGAGGCAAGACCCTGGCCGAGTGGGCCGGTGGTGATTTCTACGCCGCGAGTGTGTCCGAACTCAGGGTGAGCGGGAGTCTTCGAACCCCAGGTGCGTAGTGCCTTGATGTCGTCAAGCTCTAGGCCATAACCGTGCAGGAACAACTGGTTGTAAATGGTCAAGGATGAGTGGCCGACCGAAAGGATGAAACGGTCGCGGCCAAGCCACTGGTCGTCCTTCGGGTCGTGGCGCATGACCTTGTTGAAAAGTAGGTAGGCGACTGGCGCGAGGCTGATGGCAGTTCCAGGGTGGCCGTTGCCAACCTTCTCTACTGCATCTGCGGCTAGGACGCGAGCGGTGTCGACTGCGCGTGAATCAAGTTCGGTCCATTGGAATGCTGACAAGACAGCTCCTTCGAATTATGTAAGTCAAACGACTTGGTCAATTAGATTTCGGCGCCGTCGCCATCTTGGGTTAGAAACAGCACAAGATAGCGCCTTGTTCCCAATGGGAAAAGTCTATACCCGATGAGGGTTTTCGGGCCGTTGAAAGACCGAAGGAATACACCGTTGCGACATTGATTTAGACTTAGATGAAATGAACAAGATCAAGGCCTACATCGCTCTCACGAAACCGCGCGTGATTGAGCTGCTTTTGATTACCACGGTGCCAACCATGATTCTTGCCCAGCAGGGCATTCCGAGCCTTTGGTTGGTTCTTGCAACCCTGATTGGTGGCGCTCTCAGCGCTGGTTCGGCAAACGCATTCAACTGCTACATCGACGCCGATATCGACAAGATCATGGGTCGAACTAAGGGGCGCCCGCTGGTTACCGGTGAGCTTTCGAAGCGTGAAGCGTTCGTCTTCTCCTGGGTCATCGGAGTCGCTTCGATTCTTTGGTTGGGTTTTTTCACCAACTGGCTCGCGGCATCGCTCTCACTGGCTGCCATTCTCTTCTACGTTTTTGTTTACACGCTGCTATTGAAGCGCCGCACGCCACAGAACATCGTTTGGGGTGGAGCAGCGGGCGCGATGCCAGTGGCAATCGGCTGGGCGGCAGTCACCGGTCGCGTTGATGCCGCGGCTTGGATTTTGTTCTTGATCATCTTCTTGTGGACGCCGCCTCATTACTGGCCGCTCTCAATGCGATACAAAGAGGATTACGCAAACGCAGGGGTTCCGATGCTTCCTGTGGTTCGCAACTCAAAGACTGTCGCAATTCAGATCATCTTGTATTCATGGGCCATGGTCACTTCGGCCCTGTTGCTTATTCCAGTAGCGCAGATGGGCGCGACTTATACGAGCGTCTCGATTGTTGCCGGCGGTTGGTTCGTATTCGAGGCTTATAAGCTCTACCGCCAGGGTCTAAAGGGTGAAGTAAAGAACCCGATGCGACTGTTCCACATGGCAAACACCTATTTGACGTTGCTGTTCGTGGTCATCGCAATCGACCCGTTGCTGCCGTTCTAACCGGGAAATTCTTCCTTCAAAACCTTGATTTCGGCCAGTCTGGCCAGGGATTCATCGCGCTCGGCCGAGTGATCAACAATCGGAGCCGGATAACCGTGAACCAAGCCGTCCAAACGATTCCACGGTTCGTGGATTCCATCGTCCAAAATGTGAGCTAGCTCCGGCACATACTTGCGAACGTAGTTTCCGCGTGGGTCAAATTTATAGCCCTGAAGAATCGGGTTAAAGACCCTGTAGTAGGGCGATGCATCGGTTCCACAGCCCGCCGTCCACTGCCAACCGTGAGCATTTGAAGCGGGGTCAAAATCGGTCAGGTTTTCTTCAAACCAGTCAGCTCCGCGTTGCCATTCAATGTGAAGATCCTTGATCAGGAATGACGCCACGATCATGCGAACACGATTGTGAACCCAGCCATCGGCGAGCAGCTGACGCATTCCGGCGTCAACCATCGGATAACCGGTTTTACCCTGCTTCCAGGCCTCAAATTTGGCCTCAGCCTCTGGGCCGGTGTCGTAGCGCATTTTGGCGAAGCGCGGCTCGTAGTAGTCAGTGATTGTGTGTGGGTTGCGCCATAGGACATCGGCATAGAACTCGCGCCAAGCGATTTCCTTGCGGAAAACGTTGTGGCCGGGGGAGTCTGCTAGTTCGGCCAACAGGGTTCTCGGGTGAATTTCACCGAAAGCCAAGGCGTGGCTCAGGTGCGAGGTTCCGCTTAGGTCAGCGCGATTTCGCAGTTCGTCATAGTTGTAGAGAGCGCGTTCCTTGAATCGAGCCCAGGTTCTAAGCGCATACGCCTCACCGGCTTTGATCTCGAATGGCGATTCCTTGGATGGCGTCGGTCGACCTTCGCATGGTTGAGCGATAAACCAGCTGTGACCCACTTCGGCGAGCGCCTTTGGTTTATCCCAGCCGAGCTCGAACCAGCGCTTGAAGAAGGGGGTGTAGACCTTGTATGGGCTTCCGTCCGGTTTGCCAACCGTCCCGGGGTCCACTGCGTAGTAGCTACCTACGAGCTCGAGAAAGATTCCGGCCTCGACGAGCGCGATTCCCACTTCGTTTTGCTCGGCGACTCCCGCTGGGTCAAACGCCCGAGCAGCATGCACAACTTTTGCCCCGGCCGCCTTGGCCTCGGCAACTATTGCCCCGGCGATGGTCAGCTGGGAATCCTTTGATGCGTGCCTGATGGTCAACATTCGATCCATTGAAGCGCCCAAGGCGTCGAGCGAAGCTACCAGCGAGTGTTGGCGGATCCCGCTGAGGGCATGGAAGGCATCCAGGTCGACTGCATAAAGCGCGGCCACCTTCAGGTCGCCATCGGC
>JBEDKF010000046.1:0-5541 GCA_041172305.1 Actinomycetota bacterium
TGGGCATCGCTGGCTTTGGCCAGGATGACCGCACGCTGGTGACCATCGGGCTCTTCTTGCTCGGCTTGGGTTGGTCGGCATCGACGGTTGGTGGCGCAGCGTTGCTTACCGCCACTCTGCCGGTCGAAGAAAAGACCAACGTTCAGGGCCTAAGCGACTCTTTGATGAACCTGTCCGGCGCATTCGGTGGCGCGATCGCGGGTTCGATTCTGTCTGCGTTTATGTTCGTCGGCCTCAACCTAGAAGCACTCATTCCGGTGTCTCTGATTGTGATTTTTGCCGGCGTTACTCGCCTGCGCACGCGCTCTTAATCCGCGTAAAAGAAAACCTCTCCCGAGACAAAGCATCGAGAGAGGTAATCGTGATCCCAAGGGGATTTGAACCCCTGCTGCCGCCGTGAGAGGGCGGTGTCCTAGGCCGCTAAACGATGGGACCGTTTTTTGCAACCTGTCGATTATGCCACAGTGCAGGCCGGTAAGGCAAACAGGACGCCTAGGCGAAGACCGAAAGGGCTCCCGGCATCACGGTCGAGGTCAACGGTGAGTGCCCGCGCGCTTCGCCGTCGCTGTAAACGGGCATGTTTCCCGAAGATAACTTGACCGACTTTGCTCGAACAAATTCGACCGCCGGATGGGTCACGTGGCCGCCCGTGTAGACCTTCGGAAAAACCTTGAGCAGTTCAAGACGGCTCATACCGTGCACGATGAACAGGTCGAGATAACCGTCGTCAACCTTGGCATCAGGGGCGATCAACATTCCGCCACCGAAAGCCGGACCATTGGCCACCGCACAGAGCATGGCGTCGAATGAACGATGTTCGCCATCGATGGTTGCCTCATAGTGAATCGGCTTGAACTTTGCCAGCTCGAGAACCATGGCGATGTCATAGCGACGCTGCCCCTTTGGCCAACTCATCTGATTGGCTCGCTGGTTGCAAAGAGCGTCAAACCCAGCCGATGCCGTGCCGAAGAACCAAAAATCACCCGTGGAGCTGCTGGCCTTGATAGCGTCGACTTTTCGAGGGCTGTCCAACTTATCCAGAACGGCATGCGTGCCGGCAACAACATCACCTTCTGGCAAGCCGATGCTTCGCGCTAAGTCATTTCCGGTGCCGGCAGCGATAATTCCCAAGCCGATTCCGGTGTCGCACGCTATGTTCACGCCAAGGTGAGCGATTCCGTCGCCACCGACAACAATCAAGCCATCGATCGAACCGTCGTTGATAGCGTGTCTCGCGTTTGCATTTGCCTCATCCATGGTTTTGCCCGAGAGGTTTACAAACTCCTGCCCGCGTTCGGCGAGCGTTTGAAGCACTATTTGCCCCCGCGCAGCGCCTTTGCCACGCCCCGAACTCGGGTTGATGATTAGGCCGATGCGCATGCGGTTAGCTCCGTTTCAGACTGCGGGTGTTTAGCAGAACGATAGCGGACATGGCTAGCGATGCTCCCGCCGCCACGGCCGGGGTGATGACAAGACCGATCGACGAGAGTGCGCCGGCCGCTAGAGGCAAGGTAACTGCAGTGAAAATCAAACTCCAAGTCAGATTGCGTCTAGCCTTCTTGCCTGCCCGCTTGGAAAGAATCAAAGCTCGGGCAAACAAAACCGGGTCGGTGGATGCGATTGTGATGCCCGCCGATTCAACCGGTTCGGAATCTTCCACGCCGAACGCAACTCCAACGTTCGCCTGAATCAGTGCCTGTGCATCGTTGACGCCATCGCCAACCATGGCGATCTTTGAGGTGTCTGCCTGGAGGCGACTGACCACATCTGCCTTCTGGTGAGGCAGCACTTCGGCGAAGGTTTCGGTAATGCCAAGGTCATTGGCAACCCAGGTCGCAACGCCTTGGGCGTCACCGGTGAGAAGGCCGATGCGCTTTCGTTCGTATTGCAGTGCCAAAACAGCATCCTTTGAACTGCCTCGGATGTGGTCACCTAGCTCAAGCCAACCGAGCAATTCGGTGTCTCGAATCACAAAAAGCACGGTGTGCCCGGCGTGGTTTGCGGCGTCACACTTAACCAGGTCACCAACGAAAAGCGTCATGTTTCGAGAGGTCAAGATGATTGGGCCGCCGACCACTAGGGTCTGCGCCTCATGTGTGCCGGCGCTACCTTGCCCAGGAATCATGCGGAAATCACGAACCTCGATCGGCTCAATGTCTCGGTTTATCGCCGCCTCGGAGATTGCTACCGCGATTGGGTGATCGGAGTGTGCTTCAACACCGGCGGCGATTGCAAGTAGTTCATCCGTGCTCGAAAGCGGCGAACCGTGAGTCAGGTGCGCACCCACAAAGCGTCGCTCGGCCGTGGTGAGAGTTCCGGTTTTGTCGAATAGCACCATATCGACCCCACCAAGGGCCTCAAACTGTTCACGGCTCGAATAGTAAATGCCGTTGTAAGCGGCGATGGCAGCGGCCATCCGTGACACCGATGGCAAAGCAAGCCACAACGCCTGAGGAGAAGCGATAAGCGTGACCGCCATAAATCTCTCGACGGCTCCTTGAGGGGTCAGTTCGCCCAGCAACCAGCCCAGAACGGCACAAATCGTGGCAAGAAGCAGAATGCCCAGTATTGACCAGTTGACGATTTGCTCGAGCCTAAGTTCGAAAGCCGGGCGAACCTTCTGAGCTTGTTTCATGTAGCCGAGCAATTCGCCAAGCGTCGACTCAGCCTTGAATCGGCGCTCGAGGAACACCACGGCGTAACGCCCGAGGGCGATGACCGGAACCAGCCAGACGAACGCCCACCAGAAACTCAAATCGATCTCTTGAGCTCCCGCGAAAAACAAAATTGTCAGGGTGACCGCAAAGATCAAGCCCGCTGCGAGTGCGAAGCCCGGCAAAAACACCCATCCAGGGTTGAAGCCAGAAGGCTTTGCCCGGTGTTGGTGTTGCTCGTCCATGAGTTCTCCAGATTGCTGTCGTCGCGATGGTTTGCCTTCAAATCCTATGCTCGAGCCGCAGCAAACATTGGCAGAATGAAGTTATGAAGATCACAAAGTTTGGCCACGCCTGTCTCGAGTTCGAAGAGAACGGCCAGCTTCTGATTCTTGACCCCGGCATGTACACCCAGCCGATTGAGAACCGCACCAACGTGCAGGCGATTGTGATCACCCACATCCATGACGATCACTGCTACGAAGAGCAGCTGGATCGAATCGTCGGAGCAAACCCGGGCATCACAATCTATGGCACGGATGAAGTTTGCAAACGCCTTGCTGCCTCACGCCCTAACTTCAAGCTAAACCCCGTTCACCACGGCGATTTCTATGAGGTCGGCGACTTCACAATTGAGTTCTTTGGCGACATGCACGCCGAGATTCACCGCTCGATTCCGCTGGTTCAAAACTGCGGTGTGATTGTCAATGGCAAGCTCTATTACCCCGGCGACAGCTTCACTCAACCTGACCGGGAGGTGGAGATTTTAGCCTGCCCAGCATCGGCGCCTTGGCTAAAAATTTCAGAGGTGATGGACTTCATCGCGGCGGTCAAACCAAAGCGCTGCTTCCCCACTCACAACATTCACTTGAGCGAGTTTGGCAACCAGCTGAACAATGGTCGTATTCAGGCTGTAACCGAGCAAAATAGCGGCAAGTATGAGTGGCTGCAGATCGGTGAATCAACCGAAATTTAGTCTGGCAAATCCTCAGTCACCCGACGACGTTGCTTTCGCAAGTATCTGCCAGACAAAAAACCAAATACTAGCGAGCAGATGACTCCGCCAAGGCAGAAATAGATTGCAATATCTGATCGATGAATTGTTGAGGACGGGCTCGAGATAAACCAAATCAGAGCGGCCAAAGCCGTGCTCGCGGCGAGCGCTATCGAACATATCGAGACGCCTGCGAATGTGAGATTGAGTCTCTTCACTGCAATATAGGCAAGCGCCAAGGTGGAAATTGCCATAGCAACCCAAAATACGGGAGCAAGCAGCACCCAGGTTGGCAGTGCGACGAGAGGAACCCAAACAGCACCTAGTGGGATCATGAATAAGTCTGAGAGCCTGAAGTTAGTCGAAGAAATCCAAAGAAATAAGTAGCAGATTTCAATGGCTGAGAGGCTGCTCACCCCCAAGTACGCGAAGTATCTTCCAAACCCATACATCAAAAGGCTCCAGAATTGGCCCGAGTTGTCGTGCAAACTGACACGCCGCCAGTCAGGCACAAATAATTTTGATGTGCCGTTTGAAATACAGTTACCCAAGAAGATGAAGAACTAGACGATATGTATGCCTCATGGTTCGGTACCGGCATGTAGGTACCTTGAACGCTGTAGCTTCCAAGCCTGCTCACAGACCAGTTGAGGTTCGAGAAAATACCGTTGGTGAGAAAGTTAATGCACAGTGGATTTTTGACGTCCTGGTACATTTTGAAGGTAACAGTACTATTTGTGGAACTTATCGGGGTTAGTACCATGCTCGAATTTGAAGCTGTGGCTGCCTGCGAGAGCGTGCGAGTGCCAAACACATTGAACCACAGCGATGTTTCACCTACGGCCCTCGTGGATGTCAGACTCGGACCAGAATTCCAATTAATGGCAACGTCAAACTTAGTGCGATAGGCCGAGGAACTGGCGCTCCAGGACCTGTTATCGCCCTTGAAATCAAAATTCGGGTAATCCGCGCAACCCACGAAAGGTGCGTTTAGCCAAGACTCCGGAATAAACGTCACATTCCTGACGGTCGTAACCGCTGGCAAGACAGCTGCCCGACCAAATTTTCCTATTCTTTGTGCTTCGCTTTTCAGCCCTCTTAGGTCAATGGAGACGCTAGAAATATGTTGCAATCCGATTCCCGCTGTTGGTTGGCGGCCGTAATCAGCTCTAAGCTCAGCTGCTGTTGCGGCTCGAGTACTTCGAATTTGAACAACGTTCGGCGCGGCTTCGAGGCTCTTGAAATGCAACTGAGTTGTACTGAGGTCTTGGACTACTACATCATCGATGAGGACAAGAGCATTTTCTGGGTTTTCCAAATGCAATCCAAGTGCAACCCCGCGATCGTCAGCGATTGCTGCAACCACAAGACCTTCGCTCTTCAGCGCTAAGGACTGAAACACTGCCGTGTGATTTCCTTTTGTTCTTAATGTCCTGCTCCCCGAAGAATTAGAGTTGGAGCTTTCGATGGAGTCTTCTATCCCAGCGTTTTCGAAGGCCGGTACGAACTCAGTCCCGTTGTAGACAACATCACTGCTCACGTCCGATGCGTTGGCGTTCTCAGGTATTTGGATGGTTACCAGCAAGAGGCACAAGACGGCCAGTTTTGATATAGACGAATTTGATTTCATTGCTTCCCCCGATTTTTTTTAAAAAAAAATCGGCCTAAGACCGACTTTTTCGCTGGGGTACCTGGACTCGAACCAAGAACAAAGGTACCAGAAACCTCCGTGTTGCCAATTACACCATACCCCAAGGTACTGCTCGAGCCCTAGGGCTCGATTTACCATCTTAGCCGTTTTTAGGCGGCACTGGCAAACGCGCTTAGACGAGCAATCGTCTCAGCCTTGCCAAGAATTTCCATCGACTCGAATAGCGGTGGTGAGATGCGGCG
>JBEDKF010000047.1:0-7311 GCA_041172305.1 Actinomycetota bacterium
GAATCCGTCGAACGCAACCAGGTGATTTCCGAGGCGAAACGAATCTCGATCGACGTCGACGCACCATCTGGAATCGTTGTGTATGGTGACCACGAAATGCTGACGATGGCAGTGAAGAACCTCATCGAAAATGCAATTCTTTACTCCGAACCAGACTCGTCTGTGGGCATTGGGCTCCGCGCCATCGATGGTGTCGCGGAAATCGCAGTGACCGATCACGGTGTTGGAATCGCACCCGAAGATCAAGAGCGCATTTTTGAGCGCTTCTATCGCGTTGACCCATCTCGGTCACGCGAAACCGGAGGCACCGGCCTAGGCCTTTCGATTGTGAAGCACGTGGCTTCAAACCACCGTGGCGAAATCAAACTCTTCTCTCAGGTTGGCCTGGGTTCAACTTTCACGCTTCGTCTGCCTCTGGCAGACACTGACATCAATGATCAAACCGAGGATGGAAACAATGACTAAAGTCCTAGTCGTCGAAGACGAGCAGTCACTTCGCGAACCGCTGGTTTACCTTCTCCAAAAGGAGGGTTATGACGTCATTGAGGCCGAGGATGGGCTTAAGGCCCTCAGCGCTTTTGCCGAGTTCGGTGCAGACATCCTTCTGCTTGACCTGATGCTCCCTGGGATGAGTGGCAACGAAGTGTGTCGCAACATTCGCACCACATCGCAGGTGCCAATCATCATGCTCACGGCCAAGGACTCAGAGATTGACAAGGTGGTTGGTCTTGAAATCGGCGCTGACGACTATGTCACCAAGCCTTACTCAACCCGCGAACTGCTTGCCCGTATGAAGGCCATTCTGCGCCGCAACATCGAGCCTGCGGCACCGGTCAGCGGTTTACTAACCGCCGGCCCGGTTCAGATGGATGTCGAGCGTCACATCGTCACAGTCAATGGCAACAAGGTGTCGATGCCGCTCAAGGAGTTTGAGTTGCTCGAGCTACTGCTCGAAAACGTCAATCGAGTGCTTACCCGCGGCCAAATCATCGATCGTGTTTGGGGCTCAAACTACTACGGAGACACCAAGACCCTTGACGTGCACATCAAGCGCATCCGCTCAAAGATCGAGGACGACCCTGCCCGCCCGGTTCACCTAATGACGGTTCGCGGTCTTGGTTACAAGTTCGAGGTCTAAAGTCGACTTAAATTGAAATGGCCACCCCTCGGGGTGGCCATTTCAATTTGAAATTTAGTGGTTTTCTTCCACAACCGGCTCTGCGGTTGGGGTTGCAGTTGGAACCGGCATAACCGCGCCGATGGTCTTGAAAATTTCCGAATACTCAGACAAGGTGCCGTCTAGAACTGGAACGTTCATTGCGCGACCTGCTTCATCGCCGGCGATTACGAATACGGTGACAACCTGACCAGGCTTGCCGCCAAGGTCGAAGTCGAGGGCCGAGGCGCCGTTGAAGCCGAAGTCAAGTTTCTGGGCTGGCAGCAGGGTGAAGAATGATTCCTTCTTCTCGCCGCTGGTTGCATCGGTGAACTGAAGTTTCACGTTGGTTGAGGTCAGGCTTCGGTTTACTAGGGAGCCGATTAGGCCTCCGTTGCCCTTGCCGTCGCTTAGGTAGATAAAGTTGCGGGCATCAACTTCTTTGAGCGTTGCCTGGCTGCCGTCGCTCGGTGCATATTCGATGCGCGATGCGATTGGGCTCATGAAAGTGCAGCCGGTTGTGCCGAGCAGAAGCGCTGCGGCGATGGTCACGGTTGCAAGTTTGCGGATCTTCATTTTTCCTCCGGTGGCTGAATAGCCCCTCTAGTTTACCCCTTTCTAAAGGCCTCAAAGTGTGGTAAAATGGTTGTTTCTGAAGGGAATTAGCCACATGAAGTTCGAAGTCGGCGAAACAGTCGTTTATCCCCACCACGGTGCAGCTCAAATCATCGAAGTCGCTGACCGCACTCTTCGCGGCGAAACCCAAAAATACTTGCAGCTTAAGGTTGCCCAGGGCGAGTTGACCATCTGGGTTCCAGCAGCCAATGTCGAAATGGTTGGCGTTAGAGACGTCATCGACAAGAAGGGCGTCGAGCAGGTTTTCGGCGTTCTACGCGCAGAATTCACCGAAGAGCCAACCAACTGGTCACGCCGCTACAAGGCAAACCTCGAAAAGCTAGCTTCGGGCGATGTTGTCAAGGTTTCCGAGGTAGTTCGCGACCTGTGGCGTCGCGACCAAGACCGCGGTCTTTCAGCCGGTGAAAAGCGCATGCTTGCAAAGGCGCGTCAGATCTTGGTTTCAGAGTTGGCACTTGCTCGCAAGACCAATGAAGAGAAGGCATCAGCCGAACTCGACACCGTATTGGCTTCATAACCAAAACCTCTAAGGCAGGTCTCATGACCAAGCGTGACATCGCGTTGGTAGTGGTTGCTGCGGGCCAGGGGCAGCGCTTAGGCGCCGGTAAGCCAAAGGCATTCGTCGACCTAGTTGGTCGCCCATTGCTAACCCACGCAATCGAATCAATTATTGCTATGCCAGATCTGGCACAGTTGGTGATTGCCGTACCCGAATCTCACCTGATTGAAGCTGCCGAAATTGGCGCCGAGCTCATCGGAGACCTTCCAATTGAGTTCGATGTTGTTCTTGGTGGAGACACTCGTCAGGCTTCGATTTCAAACGCTCTCGCCGAACTGAGCGAACAATCAGAGATCGTTTTGGTCCACGATGCCGCACGAGCACTTGCACCAACCTCGCTGTTCTCATCCGTGGCCGAATCTGTCCGCAACACCGGTGTCTCGTCTCTGCCGGTCATGCCGGTTGTCGACACCATCAAGCGCATCGATGGCGAGAATGTTCTAGAAACCGTAGACCGCGACGTCTTGCGCTCCGCGCAGACTCCTCAGGGGTTCGTTGCCGCAGACCTCGTGTCTGCCTACGCTGCAACCGAAGCCGAGTACACGGATGATGCCGCTCTCATGCAGGCAGCGGGGCACAGCATCCTTGCCGTCGCGGGCGACGAGCGGGCCTTCAAGATCACAACACCTGCTGACCTGGCTTCGGCAGAGCTTCGCTTCTCAGGTAAGCCTGCTGGTTTTAGAACCGGCATCGGCACCGATGTGCACCGTTTCACCGACGACGCCGAAAAGCCGCTTTACCTCGGAACGATCGTCTGGGCGGGGGAGCGTGGCCTAGACGGTCACAGCGATGGCGACGCCGTTAGTCACGCAATCGTTGACGCGTTGCTATCTGCTGCTGGCTTGGGCGATATCGGTTCAAACTTTGGCGTTGACCGCCCCGAGTTCTCAGGTGCCAATGGAAAGATTTTCATCGAGGGCGCCCAAGAACTCATTGCAGCGGCCGGCTTTCGCGTCGAAAACGTTGCCGTGCAGATAATCGGAAACCGTCCGAAGGTGGCCCCACATCGCGAAGCTGTTGAAGCCGCGTTGCAAGCCATTCTCGGTGCCCCGGTTTCACTCGGCGCGACTACCACTGACGGCCTTGGATTCCTCGGCAACAGCGAGGGCGTCGCAGCCGTGGCCACCGCGCTAATAGCCAAATCCGAGGCTCCAACAAGCGCCGAAGGTAGGCTTGCACCGTGAGCCTAAGCCTGTTTGATTCACGCGCCCAAGCTGTGCGCGCGTTCGAACCTATGGTCGCCGGCAAGGTCGGAATTTACCTGTGCGGGCCAACCGTGCAGGGTTTGCCACATGTCGGTCACCTTCGTTCTGCTTTGGTCTATGACCAGTTGCGCCGCTGGCTCACCTTCAGCGGCTCCGAGGTCACTCTGGTTCGCAACGTCACCGACATCGATGACAAGGTTCTCGAGAACGCCAAGGCAACCGGCGAAGAATGGTGGGCGCTGGCCTACCGCTTCGAGCTTGCCTTCAACCAGGCTTATGCGGCACTTCAGATCACTCCGCCAACCTACGAGCCTCGTGCCACGGCCGCCATTCCAGAGATGCTCGATCTCATCGAGCGTTTGATTGCGGCGGGCTATGCCTATCAGGCTGAAGATGGTTCGGCCGATGTCTACTTTGCGGCTTCAAAATGGGCCAAGTATGGCGAACTCACTAACCAAAAGATCGATGACATGGCGCCAGACGCCGAAGTTCAGTTGCGCGGTAAGCGCGACCCACGCGACTTCGCACTTTGGAAGGCTCACAAGGATGGCGACGCCGTGTCTGCCTCCTGGAACACTCGATTCGGAGCCGGCCGACCTGGCTGGCACATCGAATGCTCGGCAATGTCAACAAAATATCTAGGATCGCAGTTTGACATCCACGGGGGTGGCCTAGATTTGCGTTTCCCACACCACGAAAACGAACTGGCTCAAAGTTCTGCAGCTGGGGACGCGTTTGCCAACTACTGGTTGCACAACGGGCTGGTCAACGTTTCTGGGCAAAAAATGTCAAAGTCTCTGGGCAACTCGATCTTTGCGGCCGACTTGCTAGCCGCGGCACGTCCGATCGTTGTGCGTTACTACCTCGGTTCAGCGCACTACCGCTCGGTGCTCGACTATCACGAGGGTGTTCTTGATGAAGCCGAGTCGGCCATGACTCGCATCGAAACGTTCGTCGAGAAGGCAATCCGCAGAATCGGCTCGACCCCTTCGTTGAGTCTTAGTGACGTTCGCGCTGCAGTGCCGACCGCCTTTTCAAGCGCCATGGATGACGACCTGGCAATGCCGGCCGCCCTTGCCGCACTTCACGATGAAGTTCGCTCGGGCAACTCATCCTTGGATTCCGGCGATGATGCCGCAACCGCTTCTTCTCTAAGTGCGGTATTGGCCATGACTTCGGTTCTTGGCATCAACCCGCTCGAATGGTCAACCGCTGGCTCGAACGCCGCCGAAAGCGCACTAGATGCCCTCATTCAAGCGCTAATCAGCGAACGCAACGAGGCTCGCTCGAATAAAGATTTTGCACGATCAGATGCAATTAGAAACCAACTACAGGCAGCCGGCATAACGCTGGAAGATGCTGCCGACGGAACTCATTGGAGTGTTAACTAAATGGCTGGAATAGCAAGACGCCCGGGTGCGTCAAAGAGCAAAAAGGGTGGCAAAGTCGGCACTGGAGGCCACGGAAAGCAGGCTCTAGAAGGTCGCGGACCAACCCCAAAGGCCGAAGATCGCCCATATCACAAGGCTTATAAGGCCAAAGCTGCCGCTGAGAAGCACAAGCAGGCCACCGGCGCAACCCAGTTGCGTCGCGGCGAGTTCCTAGCTCCGACTGCACGCACCGCAGGCTCAGGGGGCGCTGCCGCGCGTTCGGGTCAGCGAGTGGCAAAGGCGGCGGATGCGTCTGAGGTTTTGTCGGGTCGCAACTCGGTGGTCGAAGCATTGCGTGCAAAGGTTCCGGCCACGGCCCTCTTCATCGCCTCTCGCATTGAGATGGATGAGCGCGTTAAGGAAGCCATCAAGCTTGCAGGTGCTCGCGGAATTCCGGTGAACGAAATCACGCGTCCTGAAATGGACCGTATGACCGGGTTCGACTCAGTTCACCAGGGAATCGCCCTTTCAGTTCCTCCTTATAAGTACCAGCACCCAATGGAAATGCTGGACCTTATTCTGTCTCGCGGGCAGAAGCCGCTATTTGTCGCGTTGGATGGCATTACCGACCCTCGAAACCTTGGTGCAATCATCCGTTCGGTTGCGGCATTCGGTGGCCAGGGAGTCATTCTTCCTCAGCGTCGTTCAACCGGTGTCACTGCCTCGGCTTGGAAGACCTCTGCAGGAGCAGCGGCACGTGTTCCAGTTGCCCTGGCTGCCAACCTGAACAACACCCTGAAAGAGTTCAAGAAGCGCGGCGTCTTTGTCGTTGGCCTTGACGGTGGTGGTTCGATGGAGCTTCCAGATTTCGACCTAGCAACCGAACCGCTGTTGCTGGTAGTCGGCTCTGAGGGCAAGGGCCTATCGCGTCTAGTGACCGAGAACTGCGACGCGGTTCTGTCGATTCCTATCGCACGCGACACAGAGTCGCTAAACGCCGGCATCGCCGCTTCGGTCTCGTTGTACGAAATCTCAAAGCGTCGCGCGGCACTAAAGCGCAAGTAGTATCCGAAACGAAAGAACCCCGGCCATTGGCTGGGGTTCTTTCGTTATACGGCTTCTAAACCAGGTCTCGCCAATCAATTTCATCGTCATCCTCGGCAACGACAATCGTTCCCGAAGGAACTGCAGTGGGCAAGTCAATTGCCTCGGTCATCGGGCTCAGGTAGGCCTCTTCGTCTCGGCGGTTGACCAATACGTTTTCGATGTAAGACTGAACCGCTTCGGCAGTTGGCACGTCGCGCTTCTGATTTTCAATGAGGTACCAACGGTGTTCAAGCACCTGGTGATAAATCTCAGCTGGTTCCAAGCGGCCAAGAAGATGCTTAGGAATCGCCGTAACCACCGGTTCGAAAGCGCGACTGAGCCATTCGTGCGCCAGCACTTCTTCGTCAGCACCAAGGCGTGGGTTTTCCAGTCGGTACTGGTCAAGATCATTTAGGAGTCTTCGAGCCTGATTCTCTTCGACGTCTAGACCAGTGAGGCGAATTAGGCGTCTTGCATGGTGGCCGGCGTCAACAACCTTTGGCTGAATTCTGACTGTCGTTCCAGTCGAGTCGGTCTTGATGGCAAGCTCTTCGATGTCGAAACCAAGCTCATTTAGTCGGTCAACTCGGCGTTTGATTCTCCAGCGGTCTGAGGCTTCGAAGGTTTCGCTTCCGGTGAGTTCGACCCATAGTTCGCGGTACTTCGCAACGATGCGCTCGCTCGTTGCCACGGCATCCACACCGGGTGCGGCATTGCCACTGGCGATCAAATCCATGAGCTCGCCGGCTATGTTTACCCGCGCAATCTCCAAGTCGTTTTCTCGCTGGCCGTTCGACAGCCCTGAGTCATAGAGGTGACCCGTTTCCGCATCGACAAGATAAGCCGCAAAGGATCCGGCATCGCGACGAAAGAGAGTGTTCGAGAGAGACACGTCGCCCCAGAAAAACCCGGCGATGTGAAGGCGCACGAGCAAGACGGCAAGCGCGTCGACTAAGCGGGTTGCGGTCTCTGGGCGCAGGCCCTGTGACCACATAGCGCGGTAGGGGAGTGAGAACTTCAGGTGGCGGGTGACCAACACCGATAGCAGCTCTTCGCCATCCTCGGTCTCACGGCCGTTGATGATTGCAAACGGTTCAACACAGGGAACGTCGAGTTTTAGAAGTTGCTTCAGCATGTCGTATTCACGCTTGGCCAACTCGGGAAGGGTCTCTTTGATAGCGATGACGTGATCGTTCAAGTGTGCAAAACGCACGGTGTGACGACTGAGGCCTTTAGGTAACGCGGCTATGTTCTCGGTTGGCCAGTCTTCCAAAGGCAAATGCCACGGTAGATCCAGCA
>JBEDKF010000048.1:0-9391 GCA_041172305.1 Actinomycetota bacterium
CCATTGAAGCGCCCAAGGCGTCGAGCGAAGCTACCAGCGAGTGTTGGCGGATCCCGCTGAGGGCATGGAAGGCATCCAGGTCGACTGCATAAAGCGCGGCCACCTTCAGGTCGCCATCGGCTGCACTGCCGTGTAGTGCTGAGTTGAGAGCAGGGTTGTCGTTTAGACGCAGATCCCTACGAAACCAGAAGAGTCTCGCCACGATTAGCTAACCGACACTCGAGGCTTACCCCGAACTACCAACCACTGGAAGGTCAGTAACGAGCACAGCACCGAAGCTCCAAGCATGTGGAAACCGACCAGCAGTGGTGGCACGCCTAGGCGAGCCTGAGCAACGCCGATTATCGCCTGCACAATGGTGACGGCCAGAAGGAGTGTCACTACCTTGGCCTGATGGCTACCAAGTGTTTTACCGTCCCTTTTGCGAAGCAGCCACAGCTGAATGAGAACTAGCAGCAGCATGAGGTAAGCGGGATAGCTGTGGAAGTGCTGCCAAATGTCTAGGTCTAGTCCGTTTCTAGGGCTTTCCGCATCACCTGAATGAGGGCCTGCTCCAGTTACGAGGACACCCACCAAAACCGTAAGGATGCCAAGAAGAGCGATTGGATTGGCCATGCCCCAGATAGCAGGGGAGACCGGCGTGTGTTGCGTTTCGATTGCTCGCCAGACCAATAGCGAGGCCATTGCAATCATGTAGGCGCTCAACACGAAGTGTGCGCCGACAAACCAAGGGTTTAGGTTGAACAACACGGTGAAGCCACCCAGCACGGCTTGGGCCGGAATTCCGAGTCCGAGAATCAGAGCCGGAACAAATAATCCCTGACGCAGTTGCTTGCCCAGTCGAACAATCGTCACGAAGGTCAGGATCGCAATCAGGGCCAGAACAAATGTCAAGAGGCGGTTGGCGAACTCGATGATGCCGTGGATACCCATCTCCGGGGTGTTTACCAGTGACTCTGGCGTGCACTTAGGCCAAGTCGGGCATCCCAGACCCGAGCCGGTGAGGCGAACAACCCCGCCGGTTACCACGATAAGAATCTGACTGACCAGCGACGCCCAGACGTAGAGCGGCACACGGGCTGCAGAAAACAGAGGCGCGATGAAGGCTGCGTTTAGCACTCTCGAGAACAGTCGGCTAATCAATCGAATCTTTACCTTTCATGGCGTTTGGGTCTTACATTCCAACCAAGCGCGAAGTAAACTTATGCCTAGTTTCAAAGCTTTTTTCGGCAAAGGTGCCGGTTCAAGACAGTTCTAGTCTGTCACAGCAAATCTTCCTAAAAAGGGCTCACGCCGAGGGAATGAACAGCGCTGCGGCCAAGTTGAAATCAAAGACTTCGCGGATAGAGAGAACCACTCAAATCCGAACAACAAAGAGGAGGCCGGCTTGTCCGACATCATCATCGACAGACCAGAACTAGACAGCTTAGGCGTCTACGAATTTGGTTGGTCAGACTCAGACGCAGCGGGAACCAACGCTCGTCGTGGAATCAACGAAGAAGTCATCGCAGACATCTCTGCCAAGAAGAGCGAATCAGAGTGGATGCTTGAGCGTCGCATGCGCGGCTACGAGTACTTCCTCAAGAAGCCGATGCCAACCTGGGGTTCAGACCTTTCAGGAATCGACTTCGACAACATCAAGTACTTCGTTCGCTCAACCGAAAAGCAGGCGACCAGCTGGGAAGACCTGCCAGATGACATTAAGAACACCTACGAACGCCTCGGAATCCCTGAGGCTGAGCGCAGCCGCCTGGTTTCAGGTGTTGCGGCCCAGTATGAATCAGAGGTTGTTTACCACCAGATTCGCGAGGATCTAGAGGCTCAGGGAGTCATCTTCCTAGACACCGACACAGCTCTAAGAGAGCACCCTGAGATCTTCAAGGAGTACTTCGGCACCGTCATCCCGGCCGGAGACAACAAGTTTGCGGCTCTAAACACCGCTGTCTGGTCAGGTGGGTCATTCGTTTACGTTCCTAAGGGCGTTCACGTCGAGATTCCACTTCAGGCCTACTTCCGAATCAACACTGAAAACATGGGCCAGTTCGAACGAACCCTGATCATCGCCGATGAAGATTCATACGTTCACTACATCGAGGGTTGCACCGCGCCGATTTACAACTCGGACTCGCTGCACTCTGCCGTGGTTGAGATCATCGTCAAGAAGGGTGCTCGCGTTCGTTACACGACCATCCAGAACTGGTCAAACAACGTCTACAACCTTGTTACCAAGCGTGCAATCTGCCACGAGGGTGCAACCATGGAGTGGATCGATGGCAACATCGGTTCGAAGGTAACCATGAAGTACCCAGCCGTCATCCTTGCCGGAGAACACGCTCGTGGTGAGACCCTTTCGGTTGCATTTGCAGGCGAAGGCCAGCACCAAGACGCCGGTGCGAAGATGATTCACCTTGCGCCATACACCAGCTCGTCAATCGTTTCTAAGTCGATTGCTCGTGGCGGCGGCCGCACCTCATACCGGGGCGAAATCCGCGTCATGCCAGGTGCGCACCACTCGGCAAACACGGTTCGCTGTGACGCGCTGCTGGTAGACACCATTTCTCGATCTGACACCTACCCATACGTTGATGTTCGCGAGGACGACGTGTCGATGGGCCACGAGGCAACCGTTTCGCGAGTTAGCGAAGAGCAGCTGTTCTATTTACAGTCTCGCGGCCTTCCTGAAGACGAAGCGATGGCGATGATCGTTCGCGGTTTCATCGAGCCAATTGCCAAGGAACTACCAATGGAATACGCACTTGAGCTCAACAAGCTCATTGAAATGCAGATGGAAGGGGCTGTCGGCTAGTGACAACCTCAAATACGACCGTTCCGGCACAGCACGGAATGGCAGAACACAGTCACGGCGCAGGAGTGCCGATTCAGATTCGCAGTGCGCGTTTGCGTTCGGCTAATGTTGCCGACTTTGGCCCGGTTAGCCGCGTTGAAGAGCAATACCGCTACATCACCAGCGAGCGTCTAGCTGGTCTGGATGCCGACGACCTCGACGAATACATCGGTGACATTTCGATCAAGCACCCGGATGGCGTAACCACCGCCTGGGTTGGCTCTGAACACCCATCGTTTGGTGCAGCCGGTCTTCCTGAAGACCGCCCAAGCGCTGCTGCATGGGGTTCGGCTGAGCAGGCGTACCTGGTCACCATCCCTGGCGACGCAAAGCCTGACTGCGAAGTTCAGATTGGCATCAACTCAGAGACTGAGACTCCGAGTGCCCTGCACGTAATCATTGACGCAAAGCCGTTCTCACGCGGAACCATCATCCTTGACCACAAGGGCGCAGCGGTTCTGGGCGAGAACGTCGAAATCATCGTCGGCGACGAAGCTGAAATCACCGTGATTTCAATCCAGGACTGGGACACCAAGGCGGTTCACAACTCATCGCAGTTCGCGAAGCTGGGCCGCAACTCAAAGCTGCGCCACATGGTGGTTAGCCTCGGCGGTAAGACCATTCGAGTTTCCACTTCGGCCGAGTTCACCCAACCGGGTGGAGATGTTGAACTTCTCGGCATGTACTTCGCCGATGCCGGTCAATACATCGAAAACCGCTTGTATGTCGACCACGCGGTGCCTAACTGTAAGTCGCGAGTCACCTATAAGGGTGCGCTCCAGGGCGAGAAGGCCCACACCGTTTGGGTTGGTGACGTTCTGATTCGCATGGCGGCAGAGGGCACCGACACCTACGAGCTCAACCGCAACTTGCTTTTGACCGATGGCGCACGCGCCGACTCGGTGCCGAACCTAGAAATCGAAACCGGAAAGATCGAAGGAGCCGGCCACGCCAGCGCCAGCGGTCGTTTCGATGACGAACAGCTCTTCTATTTACAGGCTCGCGGAATCAATGAGCGCGAGGCTCGTCGCTTGGTTGTCCGCGGATTCCTCAACGAAATCATTCAGAAAATCGGCAACGAAGAGATCGAGAACCGCCTGTCGGCTTCGATTGAAGCAGAACTCGAAAGGAGCGGCTCCTAATGGCAGTTCGCATTTGTGCAGTCGAAGACATCAAGCCGGGCAAGGCTATCCGTGTAAAAGTTGGCGATGAGGCGATTGCAATCGTCCGCACTAAGGCCGACCAGGTTTACGCACTAAACGACAAGTGCTCGCACGGTGAGATTTCACTCAGCGAAGGCTTCGTCGACAACGAAACCATCGAGTGCTGGGCGCACGGCGCAAAGTTCTCACTAGAAACCGGTGAGGCACTGACACTTCCGGCTTTTGAACCCGTAGCGAAGTACGAGGTAATCATCGACAACGGTGACATCTTCCTCGAAATCGACGCCGACTAATCCAAGACTTTCACTAAAGAAAAAGAGCAAATCATGGCAATTCTTCAGATCAAGAACCTACACGTCACCGTCGAGACCGAGCAGGGCACCAAGGAGATCCTTAAGGGTGTTGACCTGACCATACGCAGCGGTGAGTCACACGCAATCATGGGCCCTAACGGTTCAGGCAAGTCGACTCTGGCTTACACAATCGCCGGACACCCTAAGTACACCGTCACCGAGGGCGAAATTTTGCTCGACGGCGAAGATGTGCTCGAGATGTCGGTCGACGAGCGTGCACGCGCGGGTCTCTTCCTCGCCATGCAGTACCCGGTCGAGATCCCAGGTGTTTCGGTTTCTAACTTCCTACGCACCGCAAAGACCGCAATCGACGGAGAAGCGCCAGCTCTACGCACCTGGATCAAGGATGTTCGCGGAGCGATGGATGCGTTGAAGATGGACGCAACCTTCACCGAGCGCAACGTAAACGAAGGATTCTCGGGCGGCGAGAAGAAGCGCCACGAGATCCTTCAGCTTGAGCTTCTGAAGCCAAAGTTTGCCGTCTTGGACGAGACCGACTCGGGTCTCGACGTGGACGCGCTGAAGACCGTTTCTGAGGGCGTAAACCGCGCCAAGGAAGCAAATGACTTCGGCCTACTGCTCATCACTCACTACACCCGAATCCTCAAGTACATCAAGCCTGACTTCGTGCACGTATTCGTCGCCGGCAAGATTGCCGAGCAGGGCGGGCCAGAGCTTGCCGACCGCCTTGAGGCCGAGGGCTACGACCGCTACGTGAAGGCATAATTCTTGTCTGAGCTAGAACTAGAGCCGACCAAGTATGACGAGGTCATCGAGGCGCTCAAGGATGTAATTGACCCGGAAATCGGCGTAAATATTGTCGATCTCGGTTTGATTTACGGTTTGAATAAAGCCGAAGACGACAGCTTGCTAATCAACATGACGCTGACTTCTGCCGGCTGCCCACTCACCGACGTGCTCGAGGAGCAAACCGCCGAGGCTCTTGATGGCGTTGTCGAAGCCTTCCGAATCAATTGGGTCTGGATGCCGCCATGGGGTCCTGAGAAGATCACCGAAGACGGCCGCGAGCAGATGCGCGCCATCGGCTTCTCAATCTAAAGCTTCAACCATCAAACCCGGTCAACCTCGGCATTTTGATTCATCGAGGGTAGACTGGGTTTTTTGCTGGTCAGCCTTCTGCTAACCCAATCAACAAACTACGGAGACGACATTCATGATTAGCGTGCGCGATCTAGAGATCCGCATTGGTGCACGCGTGCTGATGTCTGAAGTGAACTTCCGTGTCGACAAGGGCGACAAAGTAGGCCTCGTTGGTCGCAACGGAGCAGGTAAGACTACCCTCACCAAAATTCTCGCAGGCGACGGCCAGCCATCCAAGGGTTTCGTCGACCGCGGGGGAGAGATTGGCTATCTACCGCAGGACCCACGCAGTGGCGACCCAGAAGAGTTAGCGCGCACCCGAATCTTGAATGCTCGAGGCTTGGGTGACATTGCAGCCGAGATGGCTCAGTGCACCGAAGACATGGGCAGTGTCGAAGAAGCAATCTATGAGCGTGCGATGAATCGCTATTCGGAATTGGAAGAACGTTTCCAGGCTGCCGGTGGCTACGCCGCGGAAGCCGAAGCTGCAACCATCGCCAGCAACCTAAATCTCAAAGACCACATCCTTGATCAGCCACTGAAGACCCTTTCCGGTGGTCAGCGACGCCGCATCGAATTGGCTCGCATCCTCTTTTCAAACGCTGAGACCATGATTCTCGACGAACCTACTAACCACTTGGATGCCGACTCCGTGGTCTGGTTGCGCGAGTTTCTGAAGGGTTACCAGGGTGGGTTGATCGTGATCAGCCACGACGTGGACCTGGTCGAAGAGACGGTTAACCGCGTGTTTTACCTTGACGCGATGCGTTGCGTCATCGACATTTACAACATGGGCTGGCGTCAATACCAGAAGGCTCGCGAGACAGACGAAGAACGTCGTAAGCGTGACCGCGCGATCGCCGAAAAGAAGGCTACGACCCTGCAGATTCAGGCAGCCAAATTCGGTGCCAAGGCATCGAAGGCGGTTGCAGCCAAGCAGATGGTTCGTCGCGCCGAGAGTTTGCTTTCTGGCTTGGATGACGTTCGCGAAGTCGATCGCGTTGCCAAGATCAAGTTTCCAGATCCAGCGCCATGTGGTCGCACCCCTTTGATGGCCGAAAACCTCAGCAAGAGCTATGGCTCACTCGAAATTTTTACGGCCGTTGACCTAGCCATCGACAAGGGGTCGAAGGTTGTCATCATCGGTATGAACGGCGCTGGAAAGACCACGATGCTGCGAATGCTGGCAGGCCTGGACACCCCGGATACCGGCAAAATCGTTCCAGGGCACGGCTTGAAAATTGGCTACTTCGCTCAGGAGCACGAGACCTTGGATGTCTCAAAGTCTGTTCTAGAAAACATGCAGCGTGCCGCGCCTCAACTCGCGGACACCGATGCCCGAAAGGTTCTCGGGTCTTTCCTTTTCACGGGAGACGACGTCAACAAGCCGGCCGGCGTGCTCAGTGGTGGCGAGAAGACCCGTTTGGCACTTGCCTCGCTGGTCGTGTCGTCAGCCAACGTTTTGCTCTTGGATGAGCCGACAAACAACCTTGACCCGGCCAGCCGCGAAGAAATTTTGCGTGCGCTCAGCACATTTACGGGCGCTGTGGTCTTGGTCTCTCACGACGTTGGCGCTGTTTTGGCGTTGAACCCAGAACGTGTCTTGATTTTGCCTGATGGTGACGAAGACCACTGGAACGACGGCTACGCCGATCTAATCTCGCTGAGCTAGGTCTTAGCTCGAAAGAATAATGATGTCTTCGGCGAAATTATCGTCGTCGCCAACCTTTTTTCTAACCTTCGGCCGATAGTTCGGGTCGGCGGCCATGCGCTTGAAGCGCAGCTCTTGCCGCACCGCCCAAATCAGAGCGATGAAGGCCATCAAAGCGAAGACGATCCACTGCAATGCATAGCTCAGATGGTTGCCTTCGGTGAGCTGCGGGCGTGACAAAAGTTTTGGCAGCCCAGCCTCACTAAAACTTGACTCACCGAGCCTCACATAAAACTCAGATACTGCAGGTTGGCTGATGCCAGTTTTCGTGATCATCGTCTCGAGATTTAGCGTTGCAATTTGACCTGCTGGAGCATCACGATTCAGAGTCGGTTCGGCAGGGCGAACGTGGCCCCAGATTGTCTCGGTCTCACCAGTCGGTCTTGCGAAATCTTTTGGCGGGTTGAGTCTTTCGTCAGCTGGCAACCAGCCTGCCTCAACGCCAACTACTAGGCCATCTTCACGTTGGAACGGAATTAGCGTGAGATAGCCAGGTGAACCATTTAGTGGGCGGTTCCGCACGAGAAGTGTCTTCTCAGGCAAGAAGTGGCCGGTCAGTTTGACTGGCAGCCATTCATCCTTGGGCTCGTACTTAGTGAAATTAAGTTCGACCGGCTGGCGGTCGTAGTTGCTGGCAATTTGGTTCATTTTGCCCAGCGCTTCGGCGCGGCGAGAGAACTGCCAGTTAGACAGGAACCCGCAGGCAATAGCAAAAACAACCGCGAGAAGCAGCCAAGCGACCCACCGGCGCCAAGATTCTCGAACGTAGTTCATGCTTCTGCCTTCTAAAACGGAACTGACTCGATGAAGAACCCGCGAGTCTCTAAATAGTCAACCAGAAAGCTGAGGTGATCGTCGCAGGCGAGCCAGGTCTTAACCCGCTCGGGGCCGTGGATCTTTGGGTTTCTCCAGTTAAGTTTGTGTGTCGCCACGTCGGAACAACCGGCGCGAGAGCACTTATCAATGGTCAGATCTTGTCCGAGCAACCGTTATTTTTCCTCTGGCTTGGTTGTCGAGACGAAATCCGCCGCGCTGATCTTCAGCGTCGGGGCTACGACGGCCGTTGCCTTTGTAGTGGTTCGGCCTTGCCCCTGGGCATTTGCGAGGACCACCGCGAAATATGGAAGGAAGATTGCACCTGCAAAAAAGACCCACATGAGCCAACCCTGGACGAACACTGCAAGGATGATGCAAATCACGCGAATGATTTGCGAGATCAGGTATTTCGTCATTCGATCGCGACGTTCTTCATCGGGGGATTGACCCACCGAAGTGACGCTCTGCGGCTTGCTCAATTAGAGCCTTTCTTGAATTCTTAGCGCTCGGTTTCGGCTCGAAATCAAGCCAAAGGTTAGACTTGCTCTTGTCCAAAGCGTTGCAAATGCAATTGTATTCCCAAGAGAGATGACCCTGATGAGCACACCTAGAACCGTATTGGTCACCGGCGGAAACCGAGGAATCGGCCGTTCAATTGCCGAGGAATTTGTTCGCCAAGGTCACCGAGTTGCCGTCACTGTTCGCAGTGGCGAAGGGCCAGAGGGCACACTCAGCGTCAAAGCTGACGTTACCGACCCAGCCTCGCTCGATGCGGCATTCGCCGAGGTCGAGGAGAAGCTCGGCGCGGTCGAGATCTTGGTTGCCAACGCCGGAATCACCCGTGACACCTTGCTGATGCGAATGACCGATGAAGAGTTTGAAGAAGTAATCAACACCAACCTCAACGGCGTCTTCCGTGTGCTTCGCCGCGCAACCAAGGGAATGATCAAGGCTCGTTTTGGTCGAGTGATTTTGATCGGTTCGGTCGTCGGGCTGTTGGGTTCAGCAGGACAGGTGAACTACTCGGCCGCTAAATCGGCTCTGGTGGGTATGGCTCGTTCAGTGACCCGAGAATTGGGCGCTCGAGGAATCACCGCTAACGTAGTCGCGCCGGGATTCATCGACACCGACATGACCGCTGCGCTGCCTGAGGCGCAACAAGACGAATACAAAAAGAAGATTCCGGCAGGACGCTTCGCTCAGCCTGAAGAGGTAGCGAAAGTGGTCACCTGGTTGGCAAGCGATGACGCGAGCTACATTTCTGGCGCAGTCATCCCAGTTGATGGCGGCCTAGGCATGGGTCACTAAGACCCAATTCTTAGAAACGTTTTTCTTAGAGACCGAGTTTTTCGGTTAGTCGAGAGAGATCGTTGCCTTCAAGAACGTAGTCGGCATGTTCGCG
>JBEDKF010000049.1:0-19709 GCA_041172305.1 Actinomycetota bacterium
TGCAGAAGAACCCGGATGCGGGAGCTGATCAAACCACTCGAGCCTATGACCGCATGTTGTCAGAAGCCAACCGCATGGATGCGCTAATTCGCGACCTGCTCTTGTTGGCCGAACTGGGCGAAACAAAGACCGACACCAAGATCATGAGCGAGCTATCGGTGCTCGATTTGTCTGCGATGGTTGCCACCGCGGTTGATGACCTTTGCATTCTTCAGCCGACACGACCTGTCGTTCTTGCGATCGAACCGAATGTGATGGTTTTAGGAGCCCGTGACCTGATCTCGCAGGTGCTGGCGAACCTGACCTCGAACATTCGCCGACACACCTTGGTGACCGATTCGCTTCGGGTTTCGCTTCGCAGTGAGGACTCCCAGTTTGCGGTTCTGTCATTTGACGATTCTGGACGGGGACTTCCTCAGGATTTTTATGCCGCGGGAATCAACCACTTCCAGCGTTTCGACAACTCACGGTCTCGGGAATCGGGTGGTTCGGGCTTAGGCATGAGCATTCTGGCCGCGATTGTGCAGAAGCACGGTGGCGAGGTGAAGCTCGAACAGAGTGACCTGGGTGGCTTGCGGACCGAAATCCGCCTACCCCTAGCTCGCTAGGTGTGTCACCGAACGAACTATATCCCTGGATTTTACACAACTTGGTGCTTTGGGGGTTATGGTCGAGGTAGCTCACATTGAGTAGAACTATCTACGCCGGGGGGCAAAAGTGCAGCGAAGCCAAAAAATCTACTTTTCTTTAACTATCCTTGCGACGGTCGCATCGTTGGTTACTGGCGGTTATTACATCGCCGATGCCTTGAATGGCAAAAACACGACTCTCGCCGATCACCTTAAGGTGATTGGATTTTGTCCGGTGCCGACCCAGACGAACCCGACTCCCCAGGTGGTCGCCACCGGCGAAGCTGGAGCCACTGGTGAACCCGGGGCCGATGGGCAGGCCGGCGTTGATGGCAGCGCGGGAGAAACTGGATCTAGCGGCGCAAATGGAGCAACCGGTGAGCCTGGAGCAACCGGTGAGCCTGGAGGCACCGGAGAAGCTGGAGCAACTGGCGAAGCTGGAGCAACTGGCTCAAAGGGTGACACTGGCGCGACTGGCGCTATCGGCGCTTCTGGTGCTGCCGGAATTTGCACCGGAATGGTCAGCCTGACCTCGATAACGGGAGACATGATTCCGGCCGTCGACAACCTTTACAACCTAGGAACTTCTAGCTTTCGCTGGAAGGGGCTCCAACTTGGCCCAGGCACTCTTTACATCCAAGACACCGTAACCGGAGCTCAGGCTGGGCTGACGGTTACCGACGGAAGTTTGCTTATCGACGGCGCAGACTCGCTGCGCATCGGCAACGTTCGTCTAACTGCAACCGGTCTGCGATCGGTTCTCTCGGACCAAGACATCACCATCGGAGCCTTAGGTGACACCGGCTACCTTTCTGTTGCCGCCGGAATCAAGTTCAGAGACGGCACAGTCGTAACCTCGGCAAGCGGGTTCATGGGCGCCACCGGAGCCACCGGAGCAACAGGCCCAATGGGCCCAATCGGCGCGACTGGCCCGCAGGGCATCCCTGGATTGTCTGGGGGCCTTCTCGAGGTTAGCGCGCCGGCTCCGGAGCAACTTGACCTGAGAGACTCGGTTTTTGCTCTGCGCAACGGCACTTACTTCCTGCCCGAAGGCAAGGATGGCATGCTCGTGCACTTCGTGCTAACCGATGACGCGGAAATCTCCAGGATCAACGTGATTGTCTCGACCTTGCGCTACACCCACGGGTCATCAATACGAACCGAAAAAGATGAGAACTGGGTGCCCTTCGATGTGAGCATCTCACCCAACACAATGGTGAGCGCGCTTTACACCCAGGGCGCTTGGAACATCAATGGAGGTAAGACCCACTAAGGGTCTACTTAAGGCCACTCACTGAGCAACTTGCGCACGCGAGGGACAACCTCGGTTGCATAGAGCTCAATCGAAGTCATCAGGTGTGCGTGAGGCACCGAACCGTTGTCATACTTCATGTCAAAACGAGAAGCACCAACCGAAATGATTGCGTGTGCGATTTTCGCCGCAACCGTGTCAGGTGAGCCGGCATACATCGAGCCGTGTTCAACCTCTTGGATGAAGTGTGCCTTGCTTGACGGGCCCCAACCACGCTCGCGACCCAGGCGGCCGATGAACTTCTCATAGTGTGGCCAAACGACTTCGCGCGCCTCATCATCTGTGACTGCGATGTGCCCAGGGGAGTGAATCGAGATCGGCAGAGTCTTCTGGCCGAACTTCTCGAGGGCCTCGTGATAAAGATTTGCGTATGGGCCGAATCGTGCCGGGTCGCCGCCGATAATCGCCAAGGCCATCGGGATGCCGAGTCGTGCCGCGCGGATTACCGACTCCGGGCTGCCTCCAACACCAACGCGCATCTTCATTGCGCCCGATTCGGTCTTTGGGTAAATCTCTTGGTTCTTCAAAGGCTTTCGGGTGGTGCCGTGCCAAGTGACCGGCTTCTCCTTGAACAGTTCGACGAGCAGTTCGAGTTTCTCTTCGAAAAGCACGTTGTAGTCACTGAGCTCGTAGCCAAATAGCGGGAAAGATTCGGTGAACGAGCCACGGCCGGCGGTGATTTCGGCGCGGCCGTTCGATAGAGCATCGATGGTGGCAAAGCGTTGGAAAACTCGAACCGGATCTTCGCTCGAAAGCACGGTTACGCCGGTGCCAAGTGTGATGTTCTTGGTGACCGTGGCGATGCCAGCAAGCACGGTGTCTGGGGCAGAAACGGCGAAATCGTCGCGGTGGTGCTCACCGACGTTGAAGTTGGAAAGGCCGAGTTCGTCGGCAAGCTTTGCCTGCTCGACGATGTCACGGATGACCTGCGCCGCGGTCTCTGGAGTGCCATCGAGTTTGACGCTCATGCCGCCAAAGGTGTCGAGACCGAACTTGATTTCTGCTGGATTGATTGTGTGCACAAGATAAGTTTAGGTTCATGACCTCAAGACCAAACACTCGCGCTAAATCGAAGATCACCGGCGCGCAGTTCGCCGAGTTTGCTGCCACCAGACGCAGCACCAGAGACTTTCTACCGACACCGATCCCCCAGGATGTGCTCGACGAGATTCTGCGCGATGCCATGACCGCAGCGTCATGGTCAAACACTAAGCCGATTCTGGTTGCTATAGCCTCAGGCGAAAAACGTGACCGCCTTTCGGCCGAATTTATGAATCACTGGAAGGCTGTCCAAGGCGCGCGTTCGGGCGGCTGGTGGCCAAAGCTTCGTTTGCTGATCACCCGCTATGGCTTGCCAACCAGCAATGCGTTCATCGCAAAGCCATACGTGAAGTCTTTGTTGCCTCGAGCTCAGCGCGTTGGCAAAGAGATGCTTGGTTCGATGGGCATCGAACGCGGCGACGTCGCGGCACGAAATGCAAGCTGGGCTCGCAACTATGACTTCTTTGGTGCCCCGACCGAGCTGTTCATCTTCTCGCACAAAAGCCTTGGAAAGTTTGCCGCCAACGACGCCGGGCTTTTCGTCCAGAATCTAATGCTCTCGGCACATGCCAGAGGCCTGGGCACCTGCGCACAGGGCGCACTTTCTACTTGGGAGAACGTGGTTCGCGGTGAGTTTGAGATTCCCGACGGCTACGGCTTCTTGTATGGAATCGCGATCGGTTATCCGAGCGATGCGCCGATTAACGATTTCGGAGCGCACCGTCTCGATATCGAAGAGATTGTGATTCGCTAGCCGCGATTAGTCTTCGGTTGCGGCGAGCTGGCCGCAGGCTCCGTCGATTTCCTTGCCGCGAGTGTCACGCAGAGTGGTCGGAATTCCAGCCTTCTCGAGGCGATAAATGAACTCACGGGTTACTTCGCTGGTCGAGGCAGTCCAAATTGAGCCAGGTGTTGGGTTCAACGGAATCGGGTTCACGTGCACCCAACCCTTTCCGCGTTCGTTTAACTTTTGACCCAGAAGGTCGGCACGCCAAGCGTGGTCGTTCATGTCTTTGATCAGGGCGTATTCGATTGAAACGCGGCGGCCGGTGGCATCAAAATAGGCGCGAGCGGCGTCGAGAATCTCATCCACCTTCCACTTCGAGTTCACTGGGATGAGCTCATCGCGCAAACCGTCATCCGGGGCGTGAAGTGAAAGCGCAAAAGTCACCGGAACCTTCTCGGCGGTTAGCTTCTCGATGCCAGGCAATAGACCAACAGTCGAGACAGTGATGTTGCGAGCAGACATGCCTAGACCCTCGGGCTGCGGAGCAATCATGGTGCGAACGGCCTTCATCACGCGACTGTAGTTGGCCAGCGGCTCACCCATGCCCATAAAGACGATGTTGGTAACGCGATCTGGAGAATCGGCAAGCTTAGCCTTTGAGCCACCTAGTTCACCGGCAGCGATTACCTGGTTGGCGCGAACAATCTGGTCGACGATTTCGCCGGCCGACATGTTTCGGGTTAGACCAGCCTGACCTGTGGCACAGAACGGGCAGTTCATTCCACAGCCGGCTTGGCTCGAGATGCAAAGCGTGATTCGGCCGGTGTAGCGCATGAGCACTGATTCGACCAGTGCGCCATCGTGAAGCTTCCAAAGGAACTTAATGGTGTCGCCGTTGTCAGTTTGTAAGCGTTTTACAGGGGTCAGCAAATCTGGCAACAATGTCCGGACTAAATCGTCTCGCCCAGCAGCCGGCAGATCGGTCATGTCGGCAGGGTCACTTGTGTAGTGAGCGTAATAGTGGGCAGCGATTTGCTTGGCGCGGAAGGCAGGAACTCCGAGTTCCTTCATCTTCTCGGCACGCTCTTCGGGAGTCAGGTCGACGAGGTGAACGGGCGGTTTTCCGCGCTTAACCTCGGCAAACTGGAGCAGTGGCTTGCCGGTTTTTTCGTCCAGCTTTTGCTTCCAGCCCTCGGTCGCTGGTCTGACCTGTGGTCTCTGCGACATTGGGCTCTCCTAAAGTTTCGATAACAATCAATATTAGAGCGATTTTCGAGATGTAACCGCTTACAGTTTTGGACTAAAGTGGAGCCAAAGATTTATTGCGGAACCGTTGGCGCATTGTCGCGCGCGGTTCAAGGAGGAACACATGTCTGGTGCCAGCATTTTGGTCTATGCCGAGCGCGTCGGCGGCAACCTGGGCCACATCGAAAAGCTGCTCAAAGGTCCGCTAGCTGACTTCAACGGCATCCACGTTCTTCCGTTCTTCCACCCATACGACGGAGACGACGCAGGCTTCGACCCGATCGACCACAAAATCGTCGACCCTCGCCTAGGCAATTGGTCAGATTTCAAGCGCATCGCAGAAACCCACGAGCTCACCGCCGACCTAATCGTGAACCACGCATCAGCGCTGTCACCGGAGTTCCTCGACTGGCAGGCAAAGGGCGCGGCTTCCGAATTCGACGGACTGTTCTTGACCTTCGACACGGTTTTCCCTGATGGCGGCAGCGAAGATGGAATCACATCCTTCTACCGCCCTCGCCCTGGCATGCCATTCACCGCATACGAGGTAGACGGCAAGCGCCGTTTGGTCTGGACCACCTTCATGCCCTCACAGGTAGACATCGACATCAAGCACGAGAAGGGTCAGGCTTACCTGCGCTCTGTGCTCGAGGCATTGCAGTCGGGAGGCGTCAAGGTCGTTCGCCTAGATGCTGTCGGATATGCCGTGAAGACCCCTGGCACCGACTCGTTCATGACGCCGGAGACTCTAAAGTTCGTCGAGGAAATCACCGAGCTAATCCAGTCATACGGCATGCGCGTGCTGGTTGAGGTTCACGCTCACTACACCCAGCAGCTAGACATCGCTCCGTTGGTTGACCTGATTTACGACTTCCAGACCGCACCGTTGCTGCTTCACTCGTTCTTCACCGGAACGGTCGACCGCCTCGACAACTGGTTCAAGATTCGCCCAAACAACTGCCTCAACGTGCTCGACACCCACGACGGCTATGGCGTGATCGATGGTGGCCCAATTAATGGCCGCCCGGGCCTGATAACCCAGGATGAAATGGCTTTCATCTTCAAGAAGGCCGAGGAGAACACCAACGGGCACAGCGCGATTGCCTCGGTGGTTCCGCAGTGGTTCACCTTGCCTCACCAGATCAACGCGACATTGCCAAACATCGTTGCAGACGACACCGCATACGTGATCATGCGCGCGGTTCAGTTCTTCTTGCCTGGCGAACCACAGATCTACTACGTCGGTTTGTTCAACGGCATGGATGACGTCGCGCTGTTCAACAAGACCGGCCAGGGCCGCGATGTGAACCGCCACAACTACACCCCTGAGGAAATCGAGGTTGCTCTTCAGCAGCCGGTGACTCAGGCGATTCTCGGCTTGGCACGTCTTCGCAAGTTGCCGGTATTCGAGGGTGACTACACCTGGGCAGTAACCGGTGGCGACAGCCTTCGCATCGAATGGGTCAACGGCTCAGACACTCTGATTCTCAACTTCAGCACCAAGGTTGGCGCAGCTTCATTCACCATCTCGGTGACCGATGCTGCCGGCACACGCAGCTACAACTCGATCGAAGAGCTGGCTGCGGCTAAGTAGTTCTAAACCTCGACGCCGCGGGCAGTTAGCGCCTCGGCAAACTCATCCGAGTATTTAAGCGATGCCACGAGCAGTGGAATTGTCATTCTCACCGGCGTGGGCTTCAAGCCGCGCGCCGACTGCGCCTCTTTGATTTGGCCGACAAACTTCATGATCATCGGAATGGCGTTCATGGTCATCGCAAAAGCCAGTGAGACAGTCTCGGGCTTCAGGCCCAGGCGAACTAGTGGGCGAAGTGGCTTGGATCGAAGCGCGCCTTCGATTGAGTCGAGTAGGGCTTGGGTCTTGGTGGTCAGCGAGAACAGGGTTGCGAGAAGCATCGCATCGGTGAGCCTGACGGTCGAGCCGAGAACGGTTGGCAACGGTGTGCCGAAAAGCAACTGGGGAATGGTCACCAAGAGAATCAGCAGTTTGAGGTTCCAGAGTTGCTCGAAGAACTTGCCGACACTCGAAAATGCGAGGGCGTATAGGCCAGCAGTGAGGGCCAAACCAAAGGCCGGAATCCACGGCTTCAAAGTGCCATCGATGAATGGCACGTCGATTGAGATTGCGGCGATAAGCGAAATCAGCGCCAATAGCTTTAGCCCCGGTGACAGTCGATGAAGAATTGATTCCTTGGAACGCATCACGAAGCGCTTAGGTTCTCGGCTAGGTGAGCAGCAATGACGGCCGATGGCTCACCAACCTGCACGAGTTTGGCATCGGCAAAGCGCAGGATAACGTCGCAACCAGCGGCCAACTCTAGGTCATGAGTGACCAGAACAATTTGCTGAGGCAATTCGCCGAGCAACGCCTGGGCAATTCGACGCGAGTTGACGAGGTCGAGCAGTGCGGTTGGCTCGTCGGCCACAATCAGTTTGGGCTCGGTGACCAAGATCGCGCAAATAGCCAAGAGTTGCTTTTGCCCGCTGGAAAGCGAGTGAGCGGCTTGATTGGCCAGGTGCTGAATGTTGAATCGCTGCAGGGCGGCGAGCGCCTTTGCTTGAACTTCATCCTTGCTTAGGCCAGAACCGCGCAGAGAAAACGCGACGTCTTCGATAACCGTTGGCATGATGATTTGAACATCCGGGTTGCTGAAGATGAAGCCGGTTTGGCGACGGGCAGCCTTGGCATCATTGGCCGGGTTGACGCCACCGACCGTAACGGTGCCTGAGGTTGGCTGAACCAAACCATTGAGCAGCCGGGCAAAGGTTGATTTGCCCGAGCCATTTAGGCCGATGACACCGATTCGCTGTTGGTCGAGTTTGATTGAGACGTTGTCGAGTGCGGTCTTGCCTTCGAAGGCGACCGAAACGGCGTCGAGCTCAATCAACATGATTTGGCGGCGGCTAGCGAGAAGCTAGTTCTTGAACGCCTTTGGGTAGGCTCGGTTTAGACCGAAAGCGATAACCACGGTTAGTGCAACCTTGATTAGGTCACCAGGCAAGAACGGGGTGCTGTAGCCGGTTGCGGTTGCTAGATCGACCTGTAGGTTGCCTGCCATCACCGGGATGCCGATTGCGTAAACCACCGCGATGCCACCGACGAGTGAACCGATCAGAGTGCGAACCACGCTGAACTTTGAACCCGAGTGGGCGATTAGGCCGGTAACGAAAGCACCCGGGATGAAGCCGAGCAGGAAGCCGGCGCTTGGGCCGGCGAGAACGCCGAATCCTGAAGAATGTTCGGCGAAAATTGGCAGGCCAATCAGACCAAGCACCACGTATAGCGCGACCGCAAGTGCGCCACGGAAACCTCCGAGAACAACACCGGCCAGCATTACGCCAAGGGTCTGCAGGGTGATTGGAACACCGGTGCCCAGTGGAATCGCACCAGGGAAGGTTAGTGCTGCGATGATCGCTGCAAAGATCGCGATGCGCGAAAGGTCACGAAGAGTGATCTTGTTAGATGCTGCCATGGTGGTCTCCTAGCTTGGGGCGGGGAACTGGGATTGTTCCTGAACACTGTTCATGATGTTAGTAGACTGTCCATGAAATGAGCAAACCTGGCACCTATACACGCGACGATGTCGTCGAGACCGCCCTGCACATCCTCGATGAGTTTGGCCTAGCCGACCTCTCGATGCGTCGGCTTGCTGGGGTGCTGGATGTTCAGCCGAGCGCCCTCTACTGGCATGTGCCGAACAAGCAAACTCTGTTGGCACTGGTCGCCGACCAGATCATCGAGCGCGCTGCGCCGGTAGACCATGCAGCTGCCGGCAACTGGAAGGCGATTACCCTCGCCAAATCGATTGCAATTCGTGATGCACTACTTGCCTACCGCGACGGAGCCGAAGTTGTCTCAAGCACCCTGGCTCTCGGTTTGGGCGCGGATGGTGCGCTGGCCCGCATCCGGGTTGGCATAGACGAGATTTGCCCTGATTCGGAAATGGCTGGAGTGGCCGCCGAATCGATTTTGTTTTTGATTCTCGGGCAGGTGTGGCATGAGCAACAGCGCATGCAGGCTGACAGCTTGGGCGTGGTTGCGCCAGCAGTGTCGGTGAAGCCGAACGATGTGGGCCGCGCTGTGAGTCGCGATGTGGATTCGCTGGGGTTTGCTATCGAGCTCATCCTGGGCGGCCTCGAAAAGAAGTTAACCTTGAACCATGAATCTCGATGACCTACTCCAAGTTGCTTTAGACGCAGCGAACACCGGTGCCGCTGAGCTGAAGCAGCGTTATCGCGGACCACTCGAGATCAGCTCAAAGACTTCCCCTGAAGATCACGTGACCGACGCCGACCTGGCTTCCGAGACCTTGGTGCGCGCACTAATCCACCAACGTCGCCCGAACGACAGCATCACCGGCGAGGAATTTGCGGGCCATGAGAATGCGGCCGCCGAGGTTCGCTGGAGCATCGACCCACTGGATGGCACCGTGAATTTCACGCGTGGTCTGCCTAACTTTTGCACCTCGGTAGGCGCCGCAGATGTTCTAACCGGCGAATGGTTGGTGGGTGCCGTGGTTGCGCCGATTCTAGACCTCACCTATTACGCCAAGCGAGGTCAAGGTTCTTTTGTCATTCGCAATGGGCAGCACATCCGTCTGACCGGCCCGCCGGCCGATCGCGCAACCAAAATCATTGCCACCGGGTTTTCATACCAGGCCGATGAGCGCGTTGCTCAGTTCGAAAACATTACGCGAATGATGCCTGACTTCGTTGACCTTCGCCGAATGGGTGCGGCCGCACTCGACCTCTGCGCGGTTGCCGAAGGTGCCATCGACGTCTATTACGAACGCGGAATCAAAGAGTATGACTGGGCAGCAGGCGCACTGATCGCCGAAGAGGCTGGGCTAACCGTTCAGCGCCCAGCTTTCGTCGGCGACCTATGCCACGCGCGACTCGCCTAGGGCTTCTGCGACATCACGACAAAGCTCGGACGCTTGGCTTTGGGGTTGCCAGAGACGAATTGAGATTCGATTCGAACCTTTCCGACCAACCGTAGCTTGCGCAACTGAGCTTTGACTTCGGCCACCTCGGCAACCATGAGTTTTTCGAGTTCGGTTCTCGAGAATTTCGAAGCGTTCTTGGCTAACCGAATAGTCAGGGTGAAGCCCTTTGTGTCTTGGCTGAGCATCGCCCTTAGACTGGCGAGATTCTTGGCTGGCAAGGGTTTAGGCTGCGGTTTCGACCCGACAATCTTGACCTGCCAAAGATTCAAACTCAGAGGCGTGAAGACCTTTGGCCCGCTCGGATTTGCAGGCTTGCTGTTTCCGAGAGCGTTTATCGCGATCACCGATACACGGATGAGCTGCCCGGGTTTGAGCCCGGCGATTCGACAACTCAAGGTTTGTGTCTGACAGCCTTGCCCATCCGGAGTGGACACTTGGTAACTCTTTATTGGCGAGCCGCCATCCGTTGCGGGGGTAGACCAAGACACATCCGCGCCCTTCCAGATTGGCGCCACCCTGAGGTTAGCTGGCGGGCTTGGCACGGTGGTTGCTATCGGGTCTGGCGTCGGGCTGGCTGTGCCACCTGAGCCGCCACCTTGGGTTGAAGTGGCCGGTGGCTCGACATAAGAAATCGTGATTCGCCCGTTCATGATCTGACCAGGGCTGAAACTATAGGCAACATAGGTAGAAGAAACCGTTGGAATCGCAGCGGTGGAGTTTGACCCGGGCGATGACGCAACCGGGCAAAAGTCCAGGACACCGCAGTTCAGATTCATGTCATAGCCGCCGATGGCACCTCCGGCAGCACCGCCACCCCCGCCGCCGACGCCGCCACCATCGGAGGCATCGAAATACCAATCCGCGAAGGTATAAGACCACAGTGTGAGAGCCGATTGACCTTTGGTGGTGGCTTGGTCAGTGCGAGCAACGTGCGTCGATGACCCCGTTTTACCTTGATAGCCGTCGCTCGAACCTGACGACCCGGCAGACCCGCCCGCAACAAGATTTGCCAAGATTGTGGAGTTGGAGCCATCACCAATCTGAAGCACGGAAGCTGCGCCGCCGGCGCCCCCATAACCGGAGCAACCAACCACGCCCGGTGAACCGCCATTGCCACCGGCATAGCCGCCTAAGGGATTCACGCCTCCGCGAGCAACCCGATTATCTAACGCAATACTTACGCTGCCGCTGAGGCACTCGCTGGGCGCATCTCCGCCAGCCTCCCCCACACCGATCGTCAAAACTTGACCCGCGGCAACCTCCACGGTGCCCTGAACCAGTCCCTTGAAACCGGAGCGATCAGGGCGAATGCTGTTACCGTCCAGCCCACCCTGGCTTCCTTCGGCACCCTGGATTCTTATGTTTAAACGGCTTACTCCCGCCGGAACAGTGAACCGTTCGACCTCGTAAGGATTCTTGAAGGTTATGGTTCTGATTCCCCCGGCACTGGTTGACTCTTGCTGATAGACAGAGGCTGCACGCGCCAGGAATCTCGTCATCAGCGCTGTTCGTTGCGGAGATTCAGGGAGAGCCAGAATGCGCCTTCTCAAGGATTTCTCATCAGAGACACCGCGTTCAAAATCAGTCATCGAATTTGTCACCGACTGATGTTCGATTCGTGACCTCAGGCTTGCCACGAAACTTGAGCCAGATGGAGCTAGACCAGCCAGAGTGTTCACCAGGTTAGTGGCACCGGCTTCCGTCGAAGTGCCAGACTCAAAAGCTTCTACCGCCTCGGAAGCGAGTATGCCTGTGTCTGGAGCACCGGCCGGCACCTGATCAGAGGCGAGTGACCGATAAGCGTCAACTGCCAAAGCCCAGTCACGCGCCGTGCCAGAGAACTTCGCGGTTAGTAGCTTCATTTGGTAGAGCGCTGCCGAGGAGAGTTGCGCAGTTTTTCTCAAACTGAGTCGAACGCTAACGCTCGAGGCCGTGTTCATGAACTCCGGCGGCGTTGAGCTGTTTAGAGCAATGTCATAGGAGTTACTCGGACCGTGATTTGCACTCCAATTGATCGTTATGTCGGTGGTTGAAGATGCCATCGAGGTGGTCGATGTGGCCTCCAGTTTGCAGTCATTAGTGAGTGTGATTCCGGCCGGAAGCGGAGTGCTGGAGGAAAGCTGGCAACTCAAAGTTGTGCCGACCGGTGATTCAAATTGGTCACCAAATGCACTTATCGAGAACCCCTCCCCGCCGATCTCCTTGGTTGCCGCTAGGCGCATTCCCGAAGCGCCCAATTGGCGAAGCCGAACGGTTCCTCGGTGAAGGCCGTCTGCCGATTGAAGGGATACTGAATCATTCAGACCAGCGTTGAGAATGTAGCCCATCCGGGATGGCGGGTTAGACCCGCTCGGGTTTCTCGGGTCGCGACAGTTGTGTAGTTCAAGCGCCACGTATTCACGACCGATGAAGTCTTTTCCGCCGCTGATGGTGTTGCAATCGATTTGAAATGGGGCAGACCGGCTGTAATCCAAGAAGGGAATATTCAGCGGTGAGTCATCTCGGGGTTGAACCAACACAATTGCCGATGGTTCCGCGACTGCACGGGTAAGCAAGTTGGCTCGATTTCCCTCAAAATACAAAACTTGCACCTGTGTTGAGGCGAGCCCGAAGGTATCCATGAAAGTCAAACTTGGCGGAAGAATTAGTGATTTGAATCCGATGCCCGATGCAAAAGCCGTGCGTTCGATTGTTCGAAGGTGGCTATTCGCCTCGAAAGAAACGGCGCCTGAGAAATAGAAAAAAGCGTTGGACTTTATTGTCGTGACCGATGCGGGGACTACGACGTCTCCCGTGCAAAATTCTGCGGAGACTAATTCATCTTGATCATTGATGATCAGACAGGGGCTGCCAGAGGTTGGCTCTTGCGCCTGAGCAGGTGAAAACTGCATGGCGGCAATGGATGCCGGAATCAGCACCGCGCCAATAATTAGTGAAACAGCTTTGCGTGCTCGCGAAGCCAATGTTATCCACCCCGAATTGTCGCCTCCAGTTTCACACGAAGGGCGGCAATTTCGGTGGTTCAACCCGCCAACAATCTGGGGCTAACCCCAGTTTTTGACAAATTGTTGCCTAAAAGTGACCGATTAGCCGAGCTTGATGTCCATGCCCGAGGCAAGGCTTGAGAACTTGGTCGAGAACTTAACTGACTTGCCGAGTCTCGCCTGCAAGTAAGCCTGGGCGGCGGCCATCTTGGCCTTCGCCGATGGGCTAGCCTGTGCTGGCTTGACCAAAATCACCTTGGTGAAACCGGTCAACTTGACGGTCGACGAGATTCTAGCGAGTGCTCTCTTCTCGGCAACGCCTAGACGAGACGAAATTGAGTTCACCCAGACGGTGCCAGCGAGCATCGGAACCGGTGAACCGTAGGCAACCTTTGACTTTGTGCCGGCAACGCCATCCGGGCTGAATGGGGTGACGATGATTTGGGTCTTTGGTCCGACCGCGGTGTCAACAGCACAGGATTCACCGACGGTTTCGCAGATGATCTTGCCGTTGACTGCAACCTGGTAGTAGGCGGCGTTGGCCGAAGGGAACCAGCGAACGGTTGACTTGGAGAGCGCCCAGCGGCTTATTGCTGGCTTGCTTGCAGCCTGTGGCTTGACGACGATTGGGCCTTCGATGATTGTCTCGACGCCGCCGATGATGACGGCGAACTTCACCTTGATTGTTCCGCTGAAGTAAGCCGGAACCTTGGCCGAGACCTTGCCGTCGACGATCGTCAGGCTGCCGACGTTCGTGTTTGGAGTGAGAAGAACAGCGAATGCGTCGGCGTCAACCGAGGTGTTCAGAAGCTTCCTCAAATCAAGTGAAGTTGGGTCCTTGATCGAACCGCTGGAAACCAGAGGGACCTTGATGACGGTTGGCGAACTCACGATCGGAGCTGGCGGGGTAACCGTGGTCGAAACCAAGGTTGTGAGCGAGGTTTGGGTAGAGTATGCCGAGTCTGCATGGGTAGCATTGTCGCCCAAAGCCTTCAAGCTGAGTCGGAAGGTGGTGTTGGCAGCCAGGCCAGTCACAGCCTGCGCACCCGAAAGGCTAGACCAGGTGCGAACGACGGTGCTGCCGTTTGCCGCATACAAGGTCGCGGTATAGCCGGTTGCGTTAGGCACAGGAGTGTAGGTGAAGGTGAAGCCGTCCTCGGTGATTGCAGACACCGCGAACGTCGGTGCCGAAAGCGGAACCGCCGCGTTGGTCGAGAAGTTGACTCGGGTTGATTCAGCAGAGTCAAGGAAGTTGACCTGGTCTGCCAAGGCGGTGATGCCAACCAAATAGCTGGTGCCGACGGTTAGGCCGGCGATCGTGGTGCCCGAGGTAAATGAGGTGATGGTGCGAAGCAGGTTGCCGCCGGTGGTGTAAAGCTTGGCGGTGTATCCGGTGGCGTTAGCAACTGCACCGAAGGTCACCACAATCGAGGTGAAGTCAGGCGATGAAGTCGAAGCCGATGGCGCGCTTAGCGCATCCAAGTTTGTGGTTACAACGGTGGTTAGCGCACTCGCAGGAGAAGTCGGGTAGTTGGTGTTTCCAACGGCAGTCATCGACAACTTGTATATGGTGTTGGCGGTGAGGCCGGTCACCGTGGTTGCGCCGGTGAGGTTGGTCCAGGTCTGAACGACGGTTGTGCCGTTAGCGGCATAAAGGGTGGCACTGTGGCTAACTGCGTTTGAAATGGTTGAGAAGTTGAACTGGAAACCGGTTCTCGATAGACCAGAGACCGTGAAGCTAGGTGCAGACAACTGAACAGCAGCCAAGGTGCTGAAAGCCGCCCGTGAAGATTCGGCTGAGTCGAGGTAGTTGGTGTTGTCGGCGACAGCCACGACGCCAACAAGGTAGCTCGTGCCGAGGGTCAAGCCGCTGATGGTTGAGCCGGAGGTAAAGGAGCTAATCGAGCGAACCAGGCTGCCACCAGCGGTGTAAAGGTTAGCCGTGTAACTGACCGCGTTGGTGACGGCACCAAAGGTCGCCACAACCGAGTTGAAGCCGATGGCCGAGGTTGACACCGTGGTGGTGCTCAACGGGTTGAGGCTCAGGGTGTTGATGGCTAGCGGAGTGCTCGCGTTAGAGGTGGTGTAGTTACTGTCGCCGATTGTTGTCAGAGTTAGGTAGTAGCGAGTGCTTGGGCTTAGGCCGGTCACGGTCTGGGTGCCGCTCAGGTTGGTCCAGCTCTGAACCACCGTGGTTCCGTTTGCCGCATAAAGAGTTGCGTTGTAGCTGACACCGTGGTTCACCGCGGTGAAACCGAACTGGAAGCCAAATTGGCCTATTGATGAAGCGCTGAAGGCAGGTGCGGCAAGTTGAACGGCAGCCGAGGTGCTGAAGCTTACGCGACTTGATTCCGGTGAATCTAGGTAGTTGGTCACGTCACCGAGAGAGATAACGGCAACCTGGTAGCCGGTGCCCACGGTTAGGCCCGAAATAGTGGTGCCCGAGGTGAACGAGGTGATGGTTCGAAGAAGCGAGTTTCCAGCCGCGTTGTAAACCTTCGCGGTATAGCCGGATGCGTTCGCCACAGCCCCGAAGGTGACGGTAATCGTGCTGAAGGTCGCACCGCTCACGCTAGCCGTTGTAGAACCGAGAACAACCGGCGCTGCGGTCGCGATGAAAGCAGGGCTGCTGAAGTCGGAAGTTACATAGTTGATGCCATCGGCGATTGCTCGAACCGAGATGCCGTAGGTGGTTGAAGGGCTTAGGCCGGTGATGGTCGAGCCAGAGGTGAAGTTGTTGATGGTGCGCAACACGGTGGTTCCATCTGCCGCCAAAATCACAAGCTGGAAGCTTTGGGCAGAGCCCTGAGCCGAGAAGCTAGCCACCGCTGTGGTCGTGCCAGTTGCCGAAGCAATCGTATCTGGCACAAAGAGCGCAGGGATGGCCGTCGTCGAAGTGGCGGTGAGGGCACCGATTGCAGAATCGAGGTAGTTCGAACCGTCACCGTTGGCTTTCAATGCGACCTGATAGTTGGTGCTGATGGTTAGACCGGTGATGCTGCTGCCCGAGGTGAAGTTGTTGATGGTGCTCAACAGCGTGGTTCCGTTGGCGGCGTATAGCAAGGCGGTGTAGGAAACTGCACCCTGTACCGGAGAGAACGAGATCACGAGCGAACGCGGGTTCTGGGCCGAAACGAAGGCCGTTGGTGCATTCAAGGTCTGAACCGGCAGCGTATCAATCTGCAACAGGGCGCTTTCGGTTGAAGACGTGTTTGAGGTACCGTCACCGAGCGCAGTTAGCGATAGCTGATAGGTGGTACCAGGAGTCAAACCGCTGATCGAGAGACCTGAAGTGAAGTTGGTGATGGTTCTTAGCAGGGTGCTTCCGGCTGCGTTGTATAGCTTGGCCGTGTAACCGACTGCTCCGGAGATCGAGGTGAATACAACCACTGAGCTGGTTTGGCTGACCGAGAACACCGACGGGCTCGGAGCTTCTAGCTGCGCCGGCGCAAGAGTAGCGATGGTGATTGGTGCCGAGAATGCCGAGTCGAGGAGCGAGACACCATCACCGAGCGCGGCAATCTTCAAGACATACGTGGTTGAAGGCGAGAGACCGGTGATCGGGCTGCCCGGTGAGTATGAGTTCAAGGTGGATAGCAAGGTTGTGCCGTTAGCTGCATAAATCTGCACGGCGTAGTCGAATGCGGCCGAAATCGAGTTGAACGAGATAGAGGTCGTGTTCGAAGTGCTCGAGGTGGTGAGACCGGTTGGTGGGTCTAGCTGGGTCGGCGGAGCGGTGGAGAAGCTGGTCTGCGGGCCATATCCAGAGGTTAGGAAGTTAACCCCGTTGCCAATTGCGTTCAATGAGACGAAGTAACTGGTGTTCAGAGTCAAACCAGTGACCACCTGGCCGGAGGTGAAGTTGGTAATCGTCTGCAAGACGGTGATGCCATTGGCTGCATAGATCTTGGCCGCGTAGCTAGACGCTCCGTTGACGGCACCGAAAGTAACGATCGCGGTGGTCGAACCGACCGAGTCAACGACCGGGTTTGGTGCGCCAAGCTGAACAACACCGACGGCGGTGGTGAACTGCACAGGTGTGCTCTCGGCCGATGACAAGTATGTGGCTTCGTCACCAACCGCTACCAAGGTCACCTTATAAGTGGTGTTCTGAGTCAAACCGGTGATTGAGGTGCCGCTTGGGTTCAGGTTGCTGTAGCTGGCAATCAGGGTGACACCATCGGCTGCATAGATGTTCGCGAGATAGCTGAGCGCATTTGCAGTCGGGCTGAAGGTCAAGTTGAAGCCGGTGCTGGTGACCTGAGAGATCGTGCCGGTCGGCGCGGTCAACGCGCTCGGCTGTGCCGAGTGGGCCGCAACCTGAATCGATTCGCCAGAAGACAGGGTGGCTACGCCGTCGCCGATTGCCTCGAGGGTTACCTTGTAATCGGTGTCAGGAGTCAAACCTGTGAACTGCATACCTGTGGCTGCATTTGAAATCATGCTGATCAGAGTCGCGCCGTCACCCGTGTAAAGGCGAGCTGTCGTGCTCTGGCTGCTTGAGTCTGGGGTGAATGCGAACGAGACGGTGGTGGCCGTGGTCTGCGTGATTGCCGGAGTCGGTGCCGTCAAACGTACTTGAGCCGTGGTCGCAACCTGAAGCCCGGTGCCGTCGGCAGAAGATAGGTAGTTGACGCCATCACCGATGGATGAGAACTTCAAGACATAGGTTGTGCCAGGGGTTAGCCCGGTGATGCTCTGCCCTGAAACCACAGAGTTGATCGTGCGCAACAAGGTGGTGCCGTTTGCCGCATAAATCTTTGCCAAGTATGAGGTGGCTCCGCTAACCGCGCCGAAGGTGACAGACACGGAGTTAGTTGTGCTTGATCCCGCGGTTACGGTTGGCGCATCGAGAGTCGCAATCGACGAGGTTGCTGCAGTGGTTAGGGCGCTCGGGTTCGAGGTCAAGTAAGACACATCGTCACCGATAGCCGTCAGCGTGACTTTGTACGAGGTTCCGGCTGAAAGGCCGGTCAGTGCGGTTCCGCTCACGAAGTTTGCGATTGTGCGCAACAAGGTGGTGCCGTCGGCTGCATACAACTTCAAAGTCGTAGACAGCGAGTGGGTCGTTGCGGTGAAGTTGACGGTTACAGACGAAGACGTTGCCGCCGACGCGCTAGGCGTCGGTGCGGCCAAGGTGGTCTGGTTGACAGTCGGCAGCGAAACTCGGTTGCTGGCGAGAGAGGTCAGTAGGTTGGTGCCATCGCCGATGGCGCGAACCTCAAGCTGGTAGGTCTCGTTCGCGGTTAGACCCGAAATAACCTGGCCAGAGGTGAAGTTGGTGATGGTCGAAACCACGGTGACCCCATCAGCGGCATAGAGCACGGCGGTGTATGAGAGCGCGTCTGGGATCGCGGCAAAAATAGCCGAGACACTCGTGGTCGTCGCCGCACCTGCGGTGAGGGTCGGTGCCGCCAGCGTGATGATTGCCGGGGTTGAGAAGGTGACTAGGGCACTCTCATCCGAGTCGAACACCGTGGTGTTGTCGCCAACAGAAACAAGCCCGACGCGATAGGTGGTGGTCGGCGTTAGACCACTCAGGGTGGTCGCGTTGGTGAAGTTCGCAACCGTGCGAAGCAGGGTGCTTCCGGTCGAGTTGTAGAGCTTCAGCGTGTACGAAACGGCACCTGGTGCGGCGTTGAATGACACAACCGCACTTTGTGCCCGCGGCGATACGAGGATTCGACTGGTTGGTTCTAGTGCGGTAGTTGCAGTCAATACTGCGCTGTCAGCCGAGTTTGAGCTGCTGACGCCGTCACCCAAGGCGCGCACCGTGATCTTGTATGTGGTGTTCGCACTCAAGCCCGAGATGCTCGAGCCGCTGGTGAACGGAGAGTAGATGCCCAGAAGTGTGGTGCCATCAGCTGCATAGAGGCGCGCTGTGTATCCGGTTGCGCCGTTTTGCGCCGCGAAGGTGAGACTGACAGAGCTTGAGGTTTGACCGCTCTTGGTTAGCACTGGTGCCGATAGGGCACCTGGGGCAAGCGTGTTGACCGATTCTTTCGTGCTCTCAGCAGCTGAGACATAGGTGACTCCATCACCGATTGAGGTCACGGTGACGAAATAGCTCGTCGAGGCAATCAAACCGGTGATTGCATTGCCCGAGGTGAAGTTGTTCACGGAAGCGACCAATGAGACACCATCGGCAGCGTAAACGCGAACGGTGTATCGAATGGCACCGGTGGCGGCCGGGAAGGTGACCGTAATCGCGTTTGAGGTTGCCGTCGAGGTGGTTACGACTGAAGAGACCGTAGGCAATAGGTTGGCGCCAACCAAGGCCGAAGTCGTCACGGAAGTTTTGGTGCCCTCGGCGCTATTCAGGAAGGCGGCGCCGTCACCGAGCGCGGTCACGCTGAACTTGTAGGTCGTGTCTGGGGCGAGGTTTGAAACGGTGTCACCAGGCGAGAAGTTGGTGATGGTCGTGAGCAAGGTCACGCCGTCGGCTGCGTAGCGCTTCAGTGTGTAGCTGCTGGCGCCGGTTAGCGAATCGAAGTTAACCACGACCGAGTTTGAAGTCACTCCGCTGAAGGTTGGAGTTGGGGCTGGCAGCGCCGAGTTAGTAGGCGTGCCGAATGTGAACGAGATCTTTGCCGACTCAGCCGAGTTCGTGAAAATCAAAGTATCGCCAACGGCCACCAGGGAAAGCTTGTATGAGGCTCCAGTAGGAATACCGAAAATCGCGGTTCCAGAGGTGACGGGAACACTGCGGATCAAAGTGGTTCCGTTGGCGGCATAGATGTTGGCATAGTATCCGGTGGCGCCGGTGATGTTGATGAAGTTCACCTTGAACGAGTAGGCGCTGTTGTA
>JBEDKF010000050.1:0-32111 GCA_041172305.1 Actinomycetota bacterium
TTGGACGGTTGCCTCGGCAACAAACGGGCCCGTGGCGCAGCTGGTAGCGCACCTGCATGGCATGCAGGGGGTCAGGGGTTCAAATCCCCTCGGGTCCACAATGAAAATCCTCGCTTAGGCGAGGATTTCTTGTTTAAGCGCCTATCTCGACTCGCTTTGTTCTAGACGTGAACCCGGCTTCGATTATTACTTTCGACTTGGCCACTCCAAAGTGTTTGGCCAGCACTTCAATCAAACCCTCGTTAGCAGCGCCATCTACGGCACGTTGCTGGAGAAAAACCGTAAATGTGCCATCGTCGCTCGGCTCAACCAGTGGACCCTTTCTGGATCCTGGTTTGACTCTCACCGTTATGCGCACCGGTCAATCTTCTCGCGACTTAGACTGAACGTATGAGTAAGACATACCGTGGCTACACACTCGAACAGGTAGCAAAGACAATCGACCACTCGATCTTGAAGCCGGAATTCACCGACGCCGATGTTGCTGCCGGTGCAGCTCTAGCGCTGAAGTACAACACGGCTTCCTATTGCATCCGACCTATGGATGTGGCACCGGCCGCCGCCCTCCTAGCCGGCAGCGATGTCCACGTCTGTACCGTCATTGGTTTCCCTCACGGCTCCACTACGACTGCTGTGAAAGAGTTTGAGACCGCAGACGCTATCAAGAACGGCGCGGTCGAGATCGACATGGTTATCAATGTTTCCGCCTTGCTTTCGGGTGACTACGACTACGTTGAGCAAGACATCAAGGCCGTCGTAGATGTAGCTCATGCTTCTGGCGCCTCGGTGAAAGTTATTTTCGAGACTGCCTTCCTGAACGACGAACTGATTGTCAAGGCCTGCGAACTCAGCGAACTTGCAGGAGCTGACTATGTAAAAACCTCAACCGGTTTCGCAAGCGAAGGTGCTACCTTGCACAACGTGAAACTTATGAAGGCAACCGTGGGTGACCGTCTGAAGGTTAAGTCTTCCGGCGGAGTGCGCACTCTTGATCAGCTGATTGATTACATGGATGCCGGCGTCACGCGTTCAGGATGCTCTGCCACCGAGCAGGTTCTTGAAGAATTCATCGCCAAGGCCCAATAACTAGATGGCAGCTAACCCTTATGATGTAAGTCGTCCGCATGTATGGCGCCCAGCTCCTGAGCCTGAGAGCGCCCGCACGCTTCTCTTGTTGCACGGCTCTGGTGCCGATGAACACGATTTACTCCCATTAGGCAAGCTTCTAGACCCAAACGCGAATCTACTTTCTCCTCGCGGGTTGGTGCGCGTTGACGGTGCGAACAGATTCTTCTTGAGAAATGATGACGGGACCTTCGTTGATGAAGACATCGTCAAGAATTCGGCTGAGCTTTCAGAATTCCTCTGGGCTGCCTCAGGCGAATATGGTTTTGACGCCAACAATGTGTATGCGGTGGGTTTCTCCAACGGCGCCAATGCGGCCGGCGCGCTGCTTCTGCTACACCCCGATGCGGTTAGGGGAATCATTGTCTTTGGCACGACGAAGTCTTTCGAGCGCACACCTTTCAAAAAAATCCCAAACCTCGTGGGTAAGCGTGTCTGGATCGCCAACGGTGTCCAGGATTCATACTCACCGAGTGATCGCACCGCAGCGATGATTGAAGAGTTCGAATCGCTTGGAGCAAGCGTTTCGTTGAGGATGCAACCGGGCGGTCACACCATCAGCCCGCAGCACGTTCGAGAAATTGCGGCCGAGCTTTAACCCACTGCTCCCACATCTCTCGTAGATCCCAGGCGTTTTCGGCCATTATCGAGACACCCCGAACTCCCGTCCTTCTGGTTTTCCCTGAAATCAACAGCAGACGGTTATTGAACAAGATGTGACTACATCGAGCCTGAGCTTCATCGAAAAAGGTGCTGTCGCTGCATCCGGTGCCATCATCCAGGCTGATGAAGACAACTCTTCTGCCAGAGCGCATCGGGGGAGTTTGGGTCGCAACTCGCACGCCAGCAATCAGCACTTCGCTTTTATTGCGTAGACCGACTAGCTCGTTAGCGTTCACGACTCCCATTTCCTCAAGCATTGGTCTGTACAGCTCGATAACGTGCTCGCTGACATCCATCTTCATTAGGCTCAACTCGCTCGTGACTTTCTCGGCGAGGGTTGGTTCAGCGTTTCCGGTTGGGAGTCTCTCGAGAACTTGGAAATCGAGTGTCGGTTGATTCGCTTCGGTTACTGGGCGGTTCTTGATTGCGTTTAGCTGCCGAACGCGAGCCAGGATGTCTCCTCGAGTGATTTCTGGGTCATTGCCCGCCTCGTCGATTCTTCGCTTCCCGCCGAAACTATCGAAGGCTCCGAGTAGGGCGAGTCTTTCTAGTGTTCTTCTGGTCGGTTTAACCCGGAGATAGAAATCGGCGATATCTTTGAACGGTTGTTCTTGGATGATGCGGGCCACTTCGTTTTCACTAACGCCCTGAACCTCGGTGAGCGCCAACCTGATTCCCTCGGGCTCGACGAGGTATTCATCGGTTGATTTATTTACATCCAGTGGTAGAACTTTTACGCCGAGCCTGCGGGCTTCGGCCATCAGCAGTCGTTTCGGATACATTCCTGGATCATGAGTGAATAAGCCAGCGAGAAATTCCTTCGGAAAGTGTGTCTTCAACCAAGCGCTTTGATAAGTCGGCAGCGCGAATGCCGCGCCGTGCGCCTTGCAGAAACCAAAGCTGCTGAAACCTTCGAGAATCTCCCAAACTCGCTCAATAACAGCCTTGCTGTAACCCCGTTCCGCGGTTTTTTCGTGGAAGAACTGCTTCACGGTCGGAGCCACCCTCGGGTTCTCCAGCGAACGCCGCATTTCGTCAGCTTTGGCTAAAGTGCAACCGGTCATCACGTTCAAGATGCGCAGAACGTGCTCGTGAAAAATCACCACACCCCACGTCTCCTTGAGAATAGGGACCAGATCTTCATGGATGAAGTCAGCTTTAGCAAACCCGTGGCGCCCGTCAAGGTAAGGGGCGATCATGTTTCCCTTCATCGGGCCGGGTCTGAAGAGAGAAATCTGAATGGTTAGGTCGTTGAACTCTGTCGGCTGATGTTTTCCGGTCAGTTCTCTTTGCCCAGGGCTTTCGATCTGAAAAATGCCTAGCGTGTTAGTTGTTCTAATCGTTTTGAAAGTGTCTGGATCGTTTCTAGGGATGTTATCCAGGTCAAGGTTTTCGCCTCTGACTCTTGAGATCTCCCGAACCGCGTACGCCATCGCGCTCTGCATGCGAACACCCAGAACATCCAATTTCAGCAATCCCATTGGATCCATGTCGTCTTTGTCGAACTGACTCATCGGCAACCCCAAGCCGCTGGGTTCAACTGAAGTTCTTTGAAGCAGCGTTGAGTCACCGAGAATGACACCGCAGGGATGCATTGAGATGTGCCTAGGTAAGCGATCGAGGCGTTCGGTGATGTCTACTAGCAAATTCATGCGACGGTCTTCTTCAACCGCTGACGCGAGTGCCGCAAGCTCTGGTTTGGTGCTCAGCGCACCTCGGAAACTTCTCGCGCTAAATCGCCACATATTCTTGGCGATATCATCGATCTCTTCATCTTCTAGGCCCAAGGCCATTCCCGAGTCTCTCATCGCGCCTCGGCCACGGTAAGTGGATTGCATCGACAGTAGCGTCACCCGGTTGCTACCGTAACGCTTGAATATCGCTCGATAGATGTCGTGCCTCCTAGCTGATTCGACGTCTATGTCGATATCGGGCAAGGTCGATCGCTCGGTGCTGAGAAAACGTTCGAAGAGTAGATCGTGCTCAATTGGGTCTACTCCACTGATTCCTAAGAGGTAATTGGTTAGCGAGCCTGCGCCAGAGCCTCGCGCTTGGCTGCGGATTTTCATATCTCGAATCATCTGCGCGACATCGGCGACGGTCAGAAAGTAAGTGGCAAAGCCCAACTTGTTTATGGTGATTAGCTCTTGTCCGAGTCGGTGATGAACTTGGTTCAGCAGCGAGGCGTTAGCGCTTCGGTAATAGTGATCTATGCCTGCATGAGCTTTTTGCCACAACACCTCAAAAGGGTTTCCTTCGATTCCCAAGGCGCTCTTCTCTGGAGTTTTTGGCACGCCCCAAGCGCAATCCTTCACTGGGTCTAAGCGGCAACGATCGGCAAGTTTTTCGGTTGTTTCCAGGAGTTGAAGAGCGCGGCTGGCCTCGCCGCAGATTTCTATAGCAATAGCTGTCATCAGAACCGCGGGCTTTAACCAGGCCTGGGCGTTTGGTTGCGGTTCGAAAAAACCCAGAGGTTCAAGGTGCCTTGCAGAATCTAGAACATCAGCGGTCAGGGCATCGTCTGGCTCTAGGTAGCGAACGGCATTAGTCAACACCGTTGGAATCGATGTTGCATCAGCTAACTGCAGCATTTTGCGGGCTTGTTCTGTCGAATAGGGTGTTCCTGGTTCGGTCAGATGGCTGACTATTTCGACTCCGAAGGTGCCGGGATGTTGAAACATCTCACGCCAAGCTGAAAGTAAGGAAGAAGCCATTTGCTTTGGCCCAGTTAGCGTGGCACGACCTACATCGCTATCAGGCCCTATCAGGACGGTGCAGCCCCCGGTTTCAGCGAGCAACGCGGCCAATTGGCTGCGCTTAATTCCTATTTGAGCTTCTTTGCGCAGGGATCCGGTTCGACCTCTGGATGCATGGGCGGTTGAAACTATCTCGCAAAGCTTTGACCAACCGAGCCCATTATTGTTGCCGTGTGCGAGCACGACGGCGCGAGCCAATTGCGAGCCGGATTCATCGAGTATTGCCAAGTCGACACCGGCGATGGGGGAGATGCCTAGCTTCAAACATGCGCCGATGTGCTTGACCGAACCATAAAGACCGTCTCTGTCGGTTATGGCAAGCGCGCTTGAGCTTCGGGCCGCAACCGCCTCTGCCATTGTTTCGGGTCTAGTGACGCCGTAGTGACCAGAGAAGGCCGAAGCCACGTGTAGATGGGTGAAATCGTTCACGTTGCCTCCTTTGGTGTTTTAGTCGGAAACCCGGGCTATGCGCCAGATGTGCTTGTTGCCGCCGCTTTCATCAAGGCTGTGAACTAGCTCGAACTGGTTCTTTTCTTCGGCTTCAGGGATATCGCTCTTAGATGCGATCATTCTCCACATTTCAACTTCGAGGACTCCGGCACCAACTCCGCGTTGAACACGGGCTGCTTCTATCCACCAATCACGCCTGGCGAACCATCGAATCGGCTTGGTTCGAACTCGATAAGTTGAGTTGCGCCATAGAAACCCAACCGGTTCGCCGGTTTGATTAGTCGAAACCGAGATACTTTCGTTTATCTGCCTCATGGTCATCTCCTCTCTTTTATTCGAACATATGTTCGAACGTTAAGAGTGTAGGAAAAGGGTCAGACATTCAAATTTTGAGGCAGTTTTATGCAGCCTCGGGCGTGTCTAAAGGCTGCGGATTAGCTCGGCCGAATTGTTTCGAACCTGGCCTACTTCCGAACCAACCTTGTGAAACTCGGCTTCGGCCGCAACTAGGTCAGAGTCGATGGCAATAGCATCTAGCAAATCTTGATCACCCTCGATGTGTGGATCTAGCCAAGCTTCAAAGGTGTCCGGAGAAAGCAAAACGGGATTTCGATCGTGAATGTGACCCAATTCAGGGCAAGATGCCTTGGTCAGGGTCGTGGCAGATAACAGCCAACGAGAAGGGTCCTTCGCGTCTTTGGCCGGGTCTGCCCACCACTCGTAGAGGCCGGCGAGGGCGAACATCCCATCCGGGCCGGCATTGATGTAAAACGGTTGTTTTGTTCCATCTGCGGCAACGTGCCATTCGTAATAGCCAGATGCTGGGATGACGCAGCGCCGACGCACAACCGAATCCTTGAACGACGGCTTCTCTAGAAGGCTCTCAATGCGGCCGTTGATGAGCGGGGCACCCTCGGCCGGGCCCTTGGACCATCGAGGAACTAAACCCCAGCGGGCCGAGTGGATTTCACGGCTAAGTTCGCCCAGCGGAGAGCCATCTGGGGCCTTCTCGAATGCGCGATCAACGATGATCGCAATCGGCTGGGTCGGAGCCACGTTGTATGAAATGCCTGGCAAGTCGCCAATAACCTCATCGGCTTCAAAGATTGTTTGAATTTCACCCACGGTTCGCGCAACCACAAAACGACCGCACATGGTTACTTGTCCTCTGCCATCTTCTCGGCTGCAACTTCGAGCTTCTGCTTACCGAAGTGAACGATGATCATGAAAATCAGGATGATGGCGACGAAGGCCAAGCCACCCCACTTGAGCTGCCCAGCAATTTGGTCGTAGGCGCTACGGAAGAGGTAGCCGATGCTGACATACGCGCTTGCCCAGAGGGCGCAGGCGGCGACAGTCCAGCTGATAAAGACTCGGTATCGCATCGCTGTCATTCCGGCCACGACCGGCACTAACGAGTGAAGCATCGGTAGAAATCTAGAAATAGCCACGGCTATGCCACCGCGCCTTTCGACGAAGCGGTCAGCCAATTGCCAATTCTTTTCGCCGAGACGCTGACCCAACTTGCTGTAGCGAATCTTCTTGCCAAATAAGCGGCCCAGCAGGAAGCCGACCGATTCGCCGATCAGAGAACCGAATAGCACAGCACCGAGCAAGAAGAAGAAATCGACCAGGTCTGTGACTCCGGCAGAGGCGACTAGAACGACGGTGTCACCAGGGATGATGAGGCCAATGAACAGCGATGTTTCGCACATGATGGCGAGGCCGGCCAGCAAATTGCGAAGCAGGGGAGACACGCTCTGTACGGTGTCGATGAGCCAGTTCAGAATGTCGTTCACGGCTCAATCTTAAGCGTCAGTGAATGGAAGTTGAAAGCATTCGAAGTCGCTTATTGAAAGCATCTAGGTGATCTGGTTTACCAACGGGGCCACCAAGACCCACCCAGTCTGAGACCGGGCGAATGCCCTGCAACGAACTCAAGGCCCAAATTTCGAGGCCAACCAGATCTGCAGGTTTGATCGACTCGGTTCGAGTCGCGTAGCCCATTTGAGTTGCGATGGCGAACACTTCATCTCGAGTGATGCTCGGCAACCAAGGCAAATCATCCGAGCTTGAACATAGAACATCGCCACGCCACCAAACCAGTGAACTCAGTGCGCCTTCTAAAACGAAACCATCCTTGCTAAGTAGCACGGCTTCATCCGCACCGTGCATCTTGGCGTTCCTGCGCATTTGCATGCCGAGGCTGAGGTCAGGCCCCTTCACGGCTGGGTTTTGTCGCGGGTCTGCGTCAGGCAAGGTCCAGAGAATGATCGACCCAAGTTGCTCTGGTGCAGGCCTCAAGCGAAGGTAAAGATGGTTAGGCGTTTGCGCTTCAGCATGAAATTCGATTCTTGGAAACCAGCGACCCTGAGTTGGAATCTGAGCTTTAACCGCGACGTAGAAATCAGGCAAAGATGGCACGCAGGCCGGGCTGATTTCGCTGACCCAACGACCGAATCTATCCAGGTGCGAATCGAGGCTGCGGGCGCGACCATCTTCGACCAGCCAGCTGTCGGCAACCTCAAGGCGCACGTCAGATGTCTGACCCTCGGTTACCAATTCGAGCACACCGTTTAGGAAGCGAAAGAACTGAAAGTCTTCAGTCATTTTGATCACTCCCTAGATAGGCTCGTTGCGTCTAATCTAGATGAAGATTCTTACTTGACCCAATCGCTATCCACACAGGAGCCATTTTGCATTTGCATAGCGCTAACCTACCTGGATGGGTCCAGCCGGCAGATGTGTTTGTGCAGTTTTTTGCGAACGAAACCAACGCGTTTTGGTTAGACGGCGAGCATTCGCAAACCGATAGATATTCGGTTCTCGGTGCGGGTAAGCCTGCCGGTATCACCGAGCTATCAACCCTTCAATTCTCAGATGAATCAGACTTGCCGTTTGCGTGGCGGCCCGGAGTAGTTGGGTTTGTTACCTACGAAGGTGAAGAGCGGTTTATCGATGCCACCCGCGCCGTTGTTTTCGACCACGAGCGCCAAGAGATGTATTTCGTGGGTCTGTTTGAATCAAAACAAGACTTCGATTTTTGGCACCATGCTGCATTACTTCGCCTTGGATTATCAGGCGGCCAGATCGCCAGTTACCTTCACTCTAGAATTCCACCCGAGCCTAGCTCGGTTTCGAAACTGCGCCATAACGCCGCCGAATACTTGCAAATGATCGCTAAAGCCCAGGCGCACATCGCAGCAGGAGACGTCTACCAAGTTTGTTTGACTAACGAAATTCGTGTTTCCACTTCAACAGACCCCCTATCCGTCTTTCTCAAACTCAGAACATCGAACCCTGCACCATTTGCCGCTTTCATTCGAATCGGTGAAACATGCCTGGTGTCGTCATCTCCGGAGCAGTTCTTGAAGATATCGGCTGAAGGGCACATCAGCACCAAACCAATCAAGGGAACACGGCCTCGCGGCGCAGATGCCGAAACTGATGCCGAAATAGCCGAGAGCCTCAGATCAGACCCCAAAGAACGCGCTGAAAATTTGATGATCGTTGACTTGATGCGCAATGACATCGGCAAGGTAGCTCAGGTTGGAACGGTGGCCGTGCCGGAGTTGTTCGCAATCGAGAGTTATGCGACAGTTCACCAACTGGTGAGCACGGTCACAGCCGAACTTGAAGCATCATGCTCCGCCTGGGATGCCGTTATCTCCGCATTTCCTGGTGGTTCAATGACCGGTGCGCCGAAAATCCGAGCTATGGAAATCATTCGTGAACTCGAGGCTGGAACAAGAGGTGCTTATTCGGGTTGCCTTGGCTTCTTGGGAGCCGATGGTTCAGCAGAACTCGCAATGACTATTCGCACGATCGTATTCGAAGGCGAATCGGCCACGATTGGGGTCGGCGGTGGCATAACCATCGACTCGGATCCGCAGGCCGAACTTGAAGAAACCCAGTTGAAAGCAAAGGCGCTTCTTGCAGCACTAAACGCAACCGACCCATGGGCTTGATTGGTAACCTTTACCTGAGGGTTTTCACACCCGTAGATTTCACGAAAAGCGAGTAAATGACTGAGCAGAACGCGCCTGAAACGGCCGAAAACGAATACGACGTAGCCGCAATCCAAGAGAAGTGGCTTCCAGTATGGGATGAGCTGCGTCCGTTCGCCTCAGGAAACGAGGGCGATACTCGCCCAAAGAAGTACGTTCTCGACATGTTCCCTTACCCATCTGGCGACCTTCACATGGGCCACGCGGAGGCGTATGCGCTCGGCGACGTCATCTCTCGATACTGGGTCCAAAAGGGCTTCAACGTCATGCACCCAATCGGCTGGGATAGCTTCGGGCTCCCGGCTGAAAACGCTGCAATCAAGCGCGGTCTAGACCCTAAGGGTTGGACCTACGACAACATTGCTCAACAGAAATCTTCTATGCGACGATACGCGTGCTCGTTCGACTGGGATCGCGTGTTGGTCACCTCTGACCCGATTTACTACCGCTGGAACCAGTGGTTGTTCCTCGAGTTTTACAACAAGGGTCTTGCCTACCGCAAGAACTCGAATGTTAACTGGTGCCCAAGCTGCCAGACTGTGCTCGCAAACGAGCAGGTTGTTCAGGGTCTCTGTGAGCGTTGCGACAGCGTTGTCACAAAGAAGGCACTTACCCAGTGGTATTTCAAGGTCACTGACTATGCCGATCGCCTTCTAGACGACCTAGACACGCTCGAAGGTAACTGGCCTTCGAAGGTTCTCTCCATGCAACGTAACTGGATTGGCCGCTCACACGGTGCTGACGTCCAGTTTGAGATCGAAGGTCGCACCGAGCCGGTTACCGTTTTCACAACCCGACCAGACACCCTTTTCGGCGCAACATTCATGGTCGTCGCCGCTGACAGCGCACTTGCCGCCGAACTAGCCGCTGAGTCAACCCCAGAGATTCAAAAGGCTTTCGCGGGCTACCTGGAGATGGTCAAGCAGTCAAACGACATCGAAAGACTAGCCACCGACCGTCCGAAGACCGGAGTGGACCTAGGTCGATTCGCAATCAACCCGGTAAACGGCGAGAAGCTAGCCATTTGGGCATCGGACTACGTCCTTGCCGACTATGGTCACGGTGCCATCATGGCGGTCCCTGCTCACGACCAGCGTGACTTTGAATTTGCGAAGGCCATGAACTTGCCGATCAGAACCGTTGTTGATATCAAGGATGAGGACGGCGTCTCGATTGACCCCTCAACCGGCGATGCGCCGACCACCAGCAACGGAACCCTGATCAACTCTGGCCCACTAAACGGCCTGGATAAGTTGGAGGCCATCGATAAGATTGCCGCCATCCTTGAAGCCGATGGCAAGGGTAAGAAAACTAAGAACTTCCGTCTGCGGGACTGGTTGATTTCACGTCAGCGCTACTGGGGAACACCGATTCCTATCATCCACTGCGATGCCTGTGGCGAGGTTCCGGTCCCTGCAGACCAACTGCCTGTTCTCCTTCCGTCAGCCGAGGGCCTCGATCTCAAGCCAAAGGGAACTTCGCCGCTTGGTGGTGCAACCGACTGGGTAAACGTTGATTGCCCGAAGTGTGGCCAGGCTGCAAAGCGTGACACCGACACCATGGATACCTTTGTTGACTCGTCTTGGTACTTCCTGCGCTTCCTATCGCCAAACTCAACCGAGGTCGCGTTTCCGGTTGATCAAGCGAAGGCCTGGGCGCCGGTTGACCAGTATGTGGGTGGCGTCACTCACGCGATTCTGCACCTGCTCTACGCTCGTTTTGTCACCAAGGTGCTTCACGATCTCGATTACCTTGACTTCGAAGAGCCGTTCACTAGGTTGCTAAACCAAGGAATGGTTTTGATGGGTGGCAGCGCCATGTCGAAGTCGCGCGGCAATCTGGTTGCTCTGAGCGAGCAATTGGATGAACACGGTGTTGACGCCGTGCGACTCACAATGTCGTTCGCTGGCCCACCTGAAGAAGACATTGACTGGGCGGATGTTTCGCCAGCTGGTTCGGCTAAGTTCTTGGCTCGAGCTTGGCGTGCGGCAAATGACGTGAAGTCGGAGCCCGGCACATCAGCAGCCGGGGGAAATGCTGAACTTCGCAAGGCAACGCACTCGTTCCTTCGTGACTTCGGCCCTCTGATTGAAGGTTTCAAGTTCAACGTTGGCGTCGCAAAAATCATGGAACTCGTGAACGCGCTTCGTAAGGCTATCGATGGAGCAGCCGGTGGAGCAGACCCTGCGGTGCGCGAAGCGGCCGAAACCGTAGCAAAGGCGCTTTCGCTGTTTGCACCTTACACAGCAGAGGACATGTGGCAGAAGCTCGGGCACAAGCCGGGGGTAGCTCTAGCGCAGCTCCCAACGGCAGACCTCTCGCTTCTAGTTGAGAGCTCGATCGTTGCAATCGCGCAGGTTGATGGCAAGGTTCGAGACAAGTTCGAGGTGCCAGTCGACATCTCAGAAGAGGCCCTGCGTGATCTTGCACTTGCATCGGAAGCAGTCAAGAAGGCAATCGGCGATAAGGAAATCGCGAATGTGATTGTTCGAGCTCCAAAGCTTGTAAACATCGCAACAAAGTAGCTAGTTTTCAACAGTCTGTGAATTAGGTCGCTGGGGTAAAACCCGGCGGCCTATTTTCAATTCATGGACGAACTCATAGCAAAATTGAAGGCATTCGCTAGGCAACCGGGGCCGAGTCGACGCCTCGTTGCAATCTTGCTCTCCCTTGTGGTCATCGTCGCTTTCATCATCAGCACGCTTTCTAGTGACTCACCAACCGACGAAGCATCGCCCTCATCGACTCAACAGTCAGTGAGCATCGACAAGCCCAGTTTTTATGTTCACATTGTCGGCGCGGTGGTTAAACCAGGGATTTACTCGCTCGAAGTCGGTTCTAGGCTTTTCGATGCAGTTATCGCTGCCGGAGGGTTTCTCCCGAAAGCTGATCAATCGAGCGTCAATTTGGCGAGGACATTAACTGATGGGGAGCAGGTATCGGTTCTCAAAATCGGTGAGCAGCAAGCGATAACTTCGGGTCTATCAAATTCAGGATCTTCGTCGATTTCGGTAAATCGTGCGACCCAGGCGGAACTCGAATCTTTACCCGGTGTAGGGCCAGCCCTAGCAGGGAGAATCATCGATTGGAGAACTGCAAACGGAGGTTTCAAGAGGCTCGAAGATCTGAAAAATGTTGGCGGAATTGGCGACAAGCTTTTCAGCGGATTCGCGAAGCAGATAACACTCTGATGCTCTGGTTTGTCACAGTCGCCTTGTGGATCTTCCTTTGGATCTCTTTAGGAGACTCGACTTGAAGCGTCTGATAGCGCTGCTCATAGGTGCGTTGAGTCTCGGCTGGTTTTCGATTCAGGTGCAGCTGTCGGGCCATCAGCGTTCTGGCTGGTTGAAGTCTGAGTACTCGGGTCCGTTTGGATTCGTTCGAGATTCGTTTCTGGCTGCAGTCCAAGGCGTGTCCGCAGATTCCAGGGGCTTAGTCGCAGGCCTAGCAATCGGTGATGAATCGCTTCTATCCGACCAGGCGCGAGATTCGATGAAGGTCGTGTCTCTGACGCATCTGACTGCTGTCTCTGGCGCAAACTGTGCCATTGTTGTCGGCCTCGCCTGGCTTCTATTGGGGCGATTGGAGATTTCACGAGTCATTAGATCTCTTGTTTCAATAGTCGTGCTTGCTGGATACGTTCTCTTGGTCGGCCCACAGCCCAGTGTTCTGCGGGCATCAGTCATGGTTGGGGTCGTTATTGTCTCTAAAACCCTTGGGCGCAAAGGTGGTGCTTCGGCCGCTTTGGCCCTATGCATCATGGTTTTACTCATCGCTGACCCATGGCTGGTTGCCGACTATGGGTTTCAGCTATCGGTGTTGGCGACCCTGGGAATCCTGCAACTAGCGCCGGCGCTGGCGGAAAGGTTTAGAGCACGAATGCCGACTTGGCTCGCGCTCACTCTCGCGGTTTCATTCGCAGCTCAACTATTTTGCCTACCCGTTTTACTGCAACTTCAAGAAGGACTGCCAACCTATTCGGTGTTGGCCAACGTTCTGGCCGAGCCTCTGGTTGCCCCGATCACGGTCTTAGGAATAGTTTCCTGTATCGTCTCACCGATAGTTCCTTGGCTTGCCGGCCTACTAACCTGGACCGCGTCACTTGCAGCATGGATCATTCTTCAGATCGCGAGTGGATTGGCCGATGCGCCACTGGCTACGCTTGGCTGGCCATCGGGTCTGCTTGGCATCGCGTGCGTCGTGCTGGTTCTCGGCGCGGTGATGGCGTGGGCCAGGTCTCAAAAGGCTGGCAATAGATTCATTGCCGCACTAGTGATCGGTGTCGCAGCGGCGTCAATCTTAGGCAGTTGCACGAGCGATCAAGTCAGATCCTGGTCTTGGCCGCCGAGAGATTGGTCAATAGTTTCGTGCGATGTTGGGCAGGGTGACGCCAGCGTTCTCCGATCAAATGGGGCAGTCGCCGTGATTGATGTTGGCAGGGAGCCCCGACTGATTGATAAGTGCCTGAAAAGCCTTGGGATAAAGCGGATAGACCTTCTGGTTCTCACGCACTTCGACTTGGACCACGTCGGTGGTTTGGACGGATTACTAAGAAACAGACAAGTAGGCCTGTCCCTAATCACCAGCTACCAGGATGAACGACCAGCGGCCGCAATAACCTATCGAAGCCTGAGTGGTAAATCCGAATCAGTGGTGCAAGTGGGCACGGGATACAGCGGAAAGCTGGGAGATTTGAACTGGAAGGTGCTATCACCGCACCAAGGGGCCGCCGAAGCAGAAGATTCCAACGATGGAAGTGTGTCGATGCTATTTCTCGGCCCAAAATTCGCATTTCTTGGGTTAGCCGATCTAGGGGAGCGCGCGCAACGTCGCATAGCAGCAGAATCATCGGGTTGGCTTGGCGTAGGGTTTGGCGGTTTGCCACTCGTGGTTAAAGTCGCCCACCATGGTTCGGGTGACCAATACCCAGAACTTTATGAAGAACTTCGCCCTCAAATCGCCCTCTTTTCAGTTGGCCGCAACAACGACTACGGACACCCAACCGAGAGAACTCTCTCCCTTTTGACGCGAGTTGGTTCGAAGTCCTATCGGACAGACCTCAGTGGAGCGTTGGCAATTAGTGCCAATCCAGAGGGTCTTCAGGTCTATGCCTCTGGTCGAGGCTAGGCTGTCTGTGTGAGTAAGGCAAAGCAAATGGACTGGCGTGCCGTTTCACCGCACCCGGTGGTTTTTGTTTCTGGGCCTGAAGAATATTTTGCCAACCGTGCAATCCGCACGTTGCGTGACCAATTGAAATCAATCGATGCCGCACTTGAAATTCACGAGGTTGACGCCGCAGACTACCAGGCCGGGCAACTGTTGAACCTTACGAGTCCGTCTCTATTTGCCGAGCCGAGACTATTGATCATTTCCGGATTCGAACGATGCAGTGACGATCTAATAACTGACGGTCTGCAGTACCTCGAGAACCCGACCTCTGACACCACGGTGATTCTTCGTCACACCGGGTCGAGTGTTAGAGGAAAGAAACTGGTCGATGCACTGCGAGCAAGCGCAAACTGTGCGGAAGTTGCCTGTTTGGCGATTAAGGGCGATGGTGAAAAGCTCGCCTTTGTTCAAGCAGAGTTCGCTCATGCCAATCGCAAAATCACTCAAGGTGCAGCCAAGGCCCTACTTGATGCCTTCTCGGATGATCTTGCGGAACTCGCTGGAGCCTGCCTCCAGTTGCTTCAGGACAGCGCTGAGACGATTACTGAAGGCATCGTGGATCGGTACTACGGCGGGCGCGTCGAGACGAATGCTTTCAAGGTCATCGATGCAGCATTGGCAGGTCAGTCGGGCAACGCGCTTGGGCTCCTGCGACACGCTCTGGCAACCGGAGCCGACCCCGTGCCACTGGTGGCTGCAATCTCGATGAAAATGCGTCAGTTGGCGAAGATTTTCGGAAATCGAAATGCATCAGCCGCGAGTGTAGGAATGGCACCTTGGCAAATGGAACGTGCCAAGCGCGACCTCGCCGGTTGGTCTGAGGATGGTCTCGCGCTGGTTATCCAGCGTTTAGCCGATGCAGATGCCGCGGCCAAAGGTGCAGAGCGCGACCCGGTTTTCACGCTTGAGAAACTCGTCTCACTCATTTCTGACAAGGGAGTGGCGCGTTCATGACTAAAGCTAAGAGTTTCGGATTCATCGGTTTCATTGCACTCTTCTTCATCTCTTTAGTTTTGCGGCCACCAGTTGCTTCGATTGGCCCGCTGCTTCATGAGATCGTTGTAGACCTCGGGTTGAGCGCTGCCGAAACGAGCCTTTTGGCGTCGGCGCCTGTTCTCTGTTTCGGATTAGGTGCTTTTGCCAGCCCCGCCCTGGTCAGGCGTTTTGGTGTGAACAGGGCGATGCTCCTGGTTCTAGGAATTCTCGCATTTGCCGCCTTTGGTCGGCTCTTCTTCGGTTTCGCGGGTCTGCTTATCGGAACCATCGCAGCCGGTTTGTCCATAGCCGTTGCCAATGTCCTACTGCCGACAATCGTCAGGGTTGAGTTTCCTAACCGTGTGCCACTGATTACCGGCGGTTACACAACGTTGTTGGCCTTTTCTGCCAGCTTTGCTGCCGCGATAGCGGTGCCATCCAGTGAAGCGTTGGGTGGTTGGAGAATCGCACTGGGGGCTTGGCTTATCCCGGCCATCCTTGCCTGCGTTTTCTGGGCACCAAAGGCGTTAGGTGAGAAGGAGCATCAGGTTCAAGAATCTGGTGCCGCAAAGGGTGAGCGTTCAGCCGTTTTGCGTTCGCCAATTTCTTGGGCAATTGTGGGTTTCTTCGGCTTGCAGTCGTTGGGTTTTTACGCGTTGCTCGCATGGCTACCCACTCTTCTAATCGCCACTGGCCTCGATCCTGTGCAAGCAGGTGGCTACCTGGGCTTGGCCACCGCGGTAGGAATCCCGAGTGGACTGTTGCTTTCCAGCGTCATCGGCAGGTTCAAGAGCCTGTCCTGGTGGGCTGCTGGCGCCAGCGCGGTGACGCTGGTTGGCTTCCTACTTCTTCTAGTTACACTCGCAAACCCAGCGTTTATCGTTCCCGCATGCATCCTGATTAGCATCGGCCAAGCCTCGACATTCCCGATGTCACTCTCAATTATTGGAACAAGGGCTTCAACCCGGGCTCAAACCACGCAGCTCTCTTCGCTAGCCCAAGGTTTGGGCTATCTACTTTCAGCCGCCGGAACGTTCGTTGTTGGCTTGTTGGCAGAGATCACCGGGGCATGGTTCTCAAGTGTCGCTCTGCTTGTCGCACTCACCGCAATCCAAGTTGCCGTTGGCTTCTACTCGGGCCGCCCAGGGCAAATCCCGGCTAAATAGATTTCGGTTAAACAGAAACCCGCCACCATCGGTAGCGGGTTTCTAAATTTGAAGACTCTTTATAGAGCTGCAACCTTCTTAGCCAAAGCTGACTTGCGGTTAGCAGCGTTGTTCTTGTGAAGAACACCCTTCGAAACAGCCTTGTCAAGCTTCTTGCCTGCAAGAGCTAGAGCTGCAGCTGCAGCTACCTTGTCGCCAGAAGCGGTTGCCTCGCGAGATGCGCGGATAGCGGTCTTGACCTCGCTGCGAACAGCCTTGTTGCGCTCTGCTGCCTTTAGGTTGGTGCCGATGCGCTTGATCTGTGACTTGATGTTTGCCATGTTTCACTTTCTTGGTTTGCACGCTGCTCTTGCAGTCGCGCGGAACATATTCAAAACTTTTGGGAGTTTGGATGGACAAGCCATCCGTATCGACCTCTAACTCTATCAGTTGGTTTGCTGTTTGAGCAAGCAAATCCCACGGTGCGCCCTGACCGATGTGCGAGAATAGAACCACCGTCACTACGGTCCCTTTCCCTGAACAACAGAGGTTTATTTTGTCGCCACGTGCAAGCCGCCGCCTAGAGCCGGCAAAGACCGATCCGGCATTCATCCGCAACTTCTGCATCATTGCTCACATTGACCACGGAAAGTCGACTCTGGCTGACCGCATGTTGCAGCTCACCGGTGTTGTAGACGACCGTTCAATGCGCGCTCAATACCTAGACCGCATGGACATCGAGCGCGAGCGTGGCATCACCATCAAGTCTCAGGCTGTCCGTATGCCATGGGAAGTCGATGGCAAGACCTACGCGCTAAACATGATCGACACCCCAGGTCACGTCGACTTCACCTATGAGGTTTCGCGTTCGCTTGCAGCCTGTGAGGGCGCAGTTCTCTTGGTGGATGCCGCCCAGGGTATCGAGGCTCAAACCCTAGCCAACCTCTATTTGGCGATGGAGAACGACCTGGAAATCATCCCGGTTCTAAACAAAATTGACCTACCTGCGGCTCAGCCGGAGAAATACGCCGAGGAGCTCGCCAACCTGATCGGTGGCAACCCGGAAGACTGCCTTCGAGTGTCAGGCAAGACCGGTATTGGCGTCGACGCACTGCTAGACAAGATCGTCGGCACCATTCCAAACCCGGTTGGTGACCCGAATGCGCCCGCTCGAGCGATGATTTTTGACTCGGTTTACGACTCATACCGTGGAGTGGTGACCTACGTCCGAATGATCGACGGCCACCTAAAGCCTCGCGAGCAAATCACAATGATGTCGACCAAGGCGGTTCACGAAGCGTTGGAAATCGGCGTTTCGTCGCCGGAGCCAGAGCCAACAAAGGGCTTAGGTGTCGGCGAAGTGGGTTACCTCATCACAGGTGTGAAGGATGTTCGTCAGTCCAAGGTTGGCGACACCGTCACCACCAAGATGAACCCTGCCACCGAGCCGCTCAAGGGCTACGCAGACCCTAAGCCAATGGTTTTCTCGGGTGTTTATCCAATCGATGGCAGCGACTACCCGGTTCTTCGTGAGGCACTGGACAAGCTGAAGCTGTCCGATGCAGCTTTGGTTTACGAACCTGAAACTTCTGTGGCTCTAGGTTTCGGCTTCCGAATCGGTTTCCTTGGTCTACTCCACCTTGAAATCGTCACCGAGCGTCTTGAGCGCGAATTTGGCTTGGACCTAATCGCGACAGCCCCATCCGTGGTCTATGAGGTAACCCTCGAGAACGGTGACGAAATCATCGTTACGAACCCGAGTGAATTCCCTGGCGGCAAGATCAAGAAGATCATGGAGCCTCTGGTTCGCGCGACGATCCTTAGCCCGAAGGATTACGTCGGAACCATCATGGAACTTTGCCAGTCTCGTCGCGGAACCATGATCGACATGCAGTACCTTGGCGAGGATCGCGTTCAGCTTCGCTATGAACTGCCGCTTGCCGAAATCGTTTTCGATTTCTTCGACCAGTTGAAGAGCAAGACCGCCGGCTACGGTTCACTCGATTACGAGGAGATTGGCATGGCTGCCGGCGACCTCGTGAAGGTCGATCTTTTGCTTCAGGGTGAGCAAGTTGACGCATTCAGCGCGATCGTGCACAAAGATAAGGCCTACGCATACGGCGTCATGATCACCGGCAAACTCCGCGAGTTGATTCCGCGCCAGCAGTTCGAGGTTCCAATCCAGGCTGCCATCGGCGCGCGCATCATTGCTCGTGAGTCAATCCGTGCAATGCGCAAGGATGTCTTGGCTAAGTGTTACGGCGGTGACATCAGTCGCAAGCGCAAGCTTCTCGAGAAGCAAAAAGAGGGTAAGAAGCGCATGAAGACTATTGGTCGCGTCGAAGTGCCTCAGGAAGCCTTTATTGCCGCGCTGTCTACCGACGGTGAGAAAAAGGGCGAAAAGAAGGGTAAGTAAATGGCAGGCCCACTGCCTATTGCTGATCCGGCGCCACGTGATGGCATCCTGCCAGAGCAAGCCTCGCTTGACGCTTCAAGCCGAACCTTCCACGCTTACGTACACATCCCTTTCTGCAAAGTTCGTTGTGGCTACTGCGACTTCAACACCTACACGGCCACAGAGTTGGACGGGGCTTCACAAAGCGATTACGCGGCTACTTTGATTCGCGAAATCGAATTGAGCTCAAAAGTAGCCAAAGCTTCGGGTCTGCCAGATCGAAAGCTCAAGAGCGTATTTTTCGGCGGAGGCACCCCAACGCAACTTCCCGCCTCGGATCTAGTGAAAATCCTTGAAGTGCTAGAAGCAACCTTTGGCCTAGAGGAAACTGCTGAGATTACGACCGAGGCTAACCCAGATACTGTCGATTTGGACTACCTGAAGTCGTTGCGCGCGGGCGGTTTCAATCGAGTGTCTTTTGGAATGCAGTCCGCTGTTCCATCCGTCTTAAAGGTTCTTGAGCGCACGCATAACCCCGAAAATATTCCGGTCGTGATTGCAGCTGCTAAGGAAGCGGGGTTGGCAACTTCGGTGGATCTGATCTATGGCGCGCCGGGGGAGTCGCTGGATGAATGGCGCTTTAGCCTAGAGGCGGCAATCGACCTATACCCAGACCACATTTCGGCCTATTCGTTGATCGTCGAAGATGGAACAAAGTTAGCTCGCCAGATTCGCAGCGGGTTGCTTCCAGAACCAGACGAAGACCTCCAGGCTGACAAGTATGAATTGGCAGATGAAATGCTGACCGCTGCGGGGTTTGGTTGGTACGAAGTCAGCAACTGGGCTAGAAAAACTAACGATGTCGACAATCGCTCCGCGCACAACATTTCGTATTGGCAGTCTCAAGACTGGTGGGGCTACGGCCCTGGTGCACATAGTCACGTCGGTGGAATTCGCTGGTGGAACGTAAAGCATCCAAGCGCATACGCTGGCAAACTGGCTGAGGGCTCTTCGCCGGCAGCGGGCCGTGAAACCCTTGATGAGAGAACCAGGCTAGAAGAGCGGATCCTTTTGGAAATCCGCGTGTCTGAGGGCCTATCAGTTGAACTTGCCAAATCCGTCACGCCAAACGCGGGCAATTTAATTGCCGGGTTTATCGCCGATGAACTTGTCGAACCCGGTTCGGCGATTCGTGGAACCTTGAAGTTGACCCTAAAGGGCCGCCTCCTAGCGGATTCACTGGTTCGCCAGTTGCTGGCTTAGCCTCGAACCAATCGAAGGATGAACGGGTAGCGGTAGAACTCGCCGAGGCTCGCTTTGTAGGCGGCGTAGATGCGCATAACTGTCCAGATGATTGGCGGCACCCAAAAGAACAGCCAGCCAACGATTGAGATGGCGAGCACTACATACAACAAGATCATCGTGATACCAAAGTTCAAAGACTCGGTCACGTGGTGTTTGATAAAAGCCCCACGATCTTTCAGCAACAGGTAACCCAATAGGGGTGCGAAGAACTCGAAAACAACACCAAAGGCATGAACTGCGATGGCCCAGAGTCGCTCCTGATCAGGCTCTAGGGGCTCGGGCTTCGATGCGTACTGGTTTTGATTTGACATGGGGCTCCTTTGACGCCCCTTAGCCTACTGATTCGCTCGATTGCGGGTAATATTGGCACTCAGGTAGTTAGAGTGCCAAGTGCATTATTGACCAGATCATCTAGGAGGTACCAATGATTCCAGAACGGAGTCTCGAGGTGCTTCGCGCAATCGTCCAGGATTACATCCAAACCAAAGAGCCGGTCGGCTCGAAGTCTTTGGTGGAGCGCCATCAGTTTGGCGTCTCCTCAGCAACGATCCGCAATGAAATGGCGATGCTTGAGGAAGAGCAATTGATTCACGCTCCTCACACATCAGCTGGTCGTGTACCAACCGATAAGGGATACCGACTATTCGTTGACCGACTTAGTGAGGTTAAGTCTCTTAGTAGCAGCGAGAAGGCGGCCATCTCAAACTTCATGGTTGGAAGTGCAGACCTCGATGAGACCCTTGGTCGCACGGTTCGCCTTCTATCGCAGCTGACCAACCAAGTCGCGATGGTTCAGTATCCAAGTCTTGGGCGATCAAAAGTTCGAAACATCGAACTCATTCAATCGGCTGACTCTCGGGTGTTGTTGATTTTGATTACCGACAGCGGTCGAATCCAACAGCATGTCATTGAACTAAACGAACTAGTCAACCTCGAACTTCTCGGTGAGATTAGGAGCAAACTTAACGTTCTTCTTGCTGGAGCTTCTTTGGCCGGAGTCGGCGAGCTTCTGCGAGGCTTCGAAGAAAGCTTTGCGCAAACCAGCCGCGTCCAGGTTGCCTTGATTACTCAGAGTCTCCTTGAGCAGGTCGATGCCAACCGTCAGGAAAAAATCATTCTCGCCGGAACGGCCAACCTTGCTCGTCGTGAAGAGGATTTCCCGGGAAGCATTTCACCCGTTCTCGAAGCCATCGAAGAGCAGGTTGTTCTGCTGAAACTCATCACCGAAATGCAGGCGGAGCAGCATGGCGTAAGCCTACGCATCGGTCGCGAAAATGACTTCGAAGGGCTCGCAAACGCATCCGTTGTTGTGTCCGGATATGAGAACCAGGGCAGCGAGATAGCGAAACTCGGCGTGATCGGCCCCACTCGCATGGATTATTCATCAAACATCGCGGCAGTGAGCGCGGTTGCGCGTTACCTGACCAAGGCACTAGGGAACTGAGGCACGAATGGCTGACCACTACGAGGTTCTCGGCATTGCACGTGATGCAACCGCCGATCAAATCAAGAAGGCGTATCGAAAGCTCGCCCGTGAATTACACCCGGATGTAAACCCAGGGGCCGATTCCGAAGAACGGTTCAAGGCCGTGACTCACGCATACGAGGTTCTTAGCGACACTGACTCACGTCGTCAATACGACATGGGTGGCCAGGATCCTTTCGGTGGCAGCGGTTTTGGTGGATTCGGTGACATCTTTGACACCTTCTTCGGGGGTGGCGGTCAACGCGGACCTCGTTCGCGCGCCGAACGTGGTCAAGATGCCCTGCTTCGCGTAGAAATGACTCTTGAAGAGGTCGTTTTCGGCGCCGAGAAGAGCATCGAAGTCGATACTGCGGTTCTATGCGCAACCTGCGAGGGCTCTTGCTGCCGACCTGGAACGAATCTCTCTGTTTGTGATGTTTGTCGAGGTGCGGGGCAGATTCAACGCCAGGTGCGTTCACTATTGGGCAATGTGATGACCTCTCAGCCTTGTGGTGCGTGTCGAGGCTTCGGGCAGGTCATTCAGGATCCTTGCCTGGATTGTCGAGGCCAAGGTCGCGTTCGTGCGCGTCGCAGCATTGATCTAGCAGTTCCAGCCGGAGTCGAAGATGGTTTGAGGCTACAACTCAGCGGACAGGGCGAAGTTGGCTTCGCCGGTGGCCCAAACGGTGACCTCTACGTAGACATTGCAGTCGCTCCACACGATATTTTCGGACGTGCAGGAGATGACCTCACCGCAACCGTCGAAGTTCCCCTTCACGACGCTGTTCTCGGCGGATTCGCAAAGATTCAAACCTTTGACGGTGAGATTGAAATTGAAGTCGCCTCGGGTCAACAAACCGGCGACGTTCTCACCGTAAAGGGCAAGGGCGTTAGCCGACTTCGCTCTTCAGGGCGAGGAGATCTAAAGATCGCCATCCAGGTCGTAACGCCAAGCAAGCTCGATTCGAAGCAAAAGGAACTGTTCCGGAACCTCGCCAAGTTGCGCAAGTCTGACACGATCAAGCTGGTAAAGCACCAGCAGGGCTTCTTCGCCGGAAAGCGACGCTAATGGTTCAGCCACTGTTTCGTTCGGCCTTTGCAACCCCTCCGGCAGCCGGCCTTGCTGTGACGCTCGGTGGCTCTGAAGGCAAGCACGCCGTCAATGTTCGTCGCATGCGAGTCGGCGAGGGCATCCAACTTTCCGACGGAAAAGGGCTGAGGGTTCGCGGGACGGTGTCTGCGTTAGGAAACAGCTCGCTAACCGTCCAGATCGACTCGGTGGAGCAAGAGGCTGCGCCATCGGTGGGTTTGACGATTATCCAAGCGTTGGCCAAGGGCGACCGCGATGAATTGGCGATTCAAGCCGCTACCGAGCTTGGCTGTTGGGCGGTTGTGCCATGGCAGGCCGAACGTTCAATCTCAAAATGGGAGGGTGCGAAGATTGCCAAGAGCGTCGATCGTTGGCAGACCATCGTCAGTGAGGCGGCAAAGCAGTCGCTTCGAGTTTTTGAGCCAGTCGTTGCCCAGCCTTTGGGCTCGAAGCAGCTCGTAGCCTCGGTTAAGACCTTCGATTTGGTTTTAATTTTGGACCCGACAGCCCAGATTGGGCTCGGATCGCTTGAGCTGTCAGAGTCACAGAAATCTGTTGCCATTGTGGTCGGCCCAGAGGGCGGCATAAGCGATCACGAACTCGAAGCCCTCGAAGACGCGGGAGCCATCCGTGTTCACTTGGGAGAGCCGATTTTGCGCACCTCAACTGCCGGCGTCGCTGCCATCTCGGTTATTCAGGCCAAACTCGGCTTGTGGGGTTAGCCTAACTATGGAGGAATCAATGGCTTCTGAAAGCTGCATCTTTTGCAAAATCGCTCGGAAAGAGATCCCGGCGAAATTCATCGGCGAAAACGAGTTAGCACTTGCCTTCTGGGATGTGTCTCCGCGCCAACCGCTTCATATCTTGGTGATTCCGAAGGCGCACTTCAGCAACGTCGCTGAATTGACCCTGAACGACGAGGCATCACTGCTGGCAGTCATGAAGCTGGGTAGCGAAATCGCGATGGAACACGCCGACGAAAGTTTCCGAATCTCCTTCAACACGGGTGAGGCAGCCGGCCAGGCTGTCTTCCACGCACACGGCCATCTGACTTCAAAGACACCTCGGGGTGACCTTGTCTAAGCCTGTTCCGGAGAGCAACTCAACCGAGCGAATCGATGTCGAAGGCGTTTTGATGGTTGCCCTATTTGGCACCGAAGATCGCCTCCTAAAAACTCTCGAGGCTACATACCCCGAGGTCGCAGTCCATGCTCGTGGCAACGCGATCGTCTTGGATGGGCCAAGTAATCAAACCGCCGCAGCCAAGCTGTTGGTGACGGAAATGATCGAACTAATCCAGGCCGGTCAAGACTTAGCTCCTCAAGACTTGACCAGGTCGGCAAGAATGATCGATGGAGGCAATGTCAAGCCTGCCGATGTTCTTAGCCAGAGCATTTTGTCGTCGCGAGGCAAAACAATTCGCCCTAAAACTCTCGGCCAAAAGACTTATGTGGACGCAATCGACAGCAACACAATCGTGTTCGGAATCGGCCCTGCTGGCACGGGCAAAACCTACCTGGCAATGGCCAAGGCGGTACAGGCTTTGCAACGCAAAGAGATTAGTCGAATCATTCTCACTAGACCGGCGGTTGAAGCAGGGGAGAAGCTGGGCTTCCTTCCCGGCACTCTCAATGACAAGATCGACCCTTATTTGCGCCCTCTTTTTGACGCTTTGCACGACATGCTTGAGCCAGAATCAATTCCTAAGTTGATGACGTCCGGAACCATTGAGGTCGCACCCTTGGCATACATGCGAGGGCGAACTTTGAATGACGCATTCATCATTCTCGACGAGGCCCAAAACACCACGCCCGAGCAGATGAAGATGTTCCTGACCCGACTGGGTTTCAACTCCAAGATGATCGTCACCGGCGACGTAACCCAGATTGACCTGCCAAATGGCACGTCTGGCTTGAAGCTGGCGACTGAAGTGCTCGCGGACGTCGAGGATATGCATTTCTCGATTTTGACCTCGGAAGACGTGGTTCGCCACACTCTAGTCGCCAAGATCGTCGACGCATATTCCAAACACGATGACGCCAAAATAGCTAAAAAAGCCGCAAACAACGAAGCCGCACAGAACAGAATCGCTAAGAAATCGAGTGGAAAATGAGCATTGAGATCAACAACGAATCTGACGCGAAGGTTGACGAAGTTCGGGTGCTGGCCCTGGCAACTTTTGCTTTGGATCACATGCATCTCCACCCTGACACCGACCTAGCGATTGTGTTTGTCGATGAGCCGGCAATGGAAGTTCTTCACATTCAATGGATGGATGAGCCAGGGCCAACCGATGTCCTGAGTTTCCCAATGGACGAACTTCGCCCGGGCAGCGAAGGGCAGCTAACTCCAGCCGGTCTTCTGGGGGATATTGTTGTCTGCCCACAGGTAGCAGCCGCTCAGGCAGAGGTGGCAGGGCACGAAACCATCAATGAAATCTTGTTGCTAACAACCCACGGTGTGCTCCATCTCCTTGGTTTCGACCATGCAGAACCCGAAGAAGAAAAGGAAATGTTTGGCCTTCAGCGAGAGATTTTGGAAGCCTTCTACGCTTCAGAGTTGGGGCTCTAGTTGTCGCTTATCGCTATTTGGATTGCCGTTGGGGTGGTGCTACTAACCCTTGTTACGGCAATTGCCAAGGGTGCACTCGAGGCGAACGAAGACGAAGCCGAAAAGGCCGAGTCTCTCAGTTTCGTTCGTTTGACACTCACGGGAATCTTTGGTGTCCTCACCGGGCAACTCATGTCATCGCTCGGTCTGGACTGGTGGTGGGCGGCGACCGTCTCAATATCGCTCATGTTTGCGCTTTTGCTCGGAACTCAGCTGGCGAGCAGCCGCATCGGCCATAAGGCCTTTGGCCAAAGATTGGTCAAGTGGCTAAAGCCCGTCTTGAATTCGATCCATCTGCTCTTCACACCCCTGTCTTTGCCTCGCGAAGATGAACCTGAGGAATTCGAGCAAGAGCTGCTGGATTCGGTTGAGGAATTTGGCGAAACGATTGTTCGCGAAATCATGGTTCCGCGAATAGATATGGCGACGGTTCGCTTTGACGAGAACCTAACCAAGGCCATGACAATATTTTTGGCTCGTGGGTATTCTCGCCTTCCGGTAATTGGTGATGACATCGATGACATTAGGGGAGTTCTATACATCAAGGATGTGGCACGTCTGCTTCACGAAGCGCCTGGCCGCATGGATGGAACCTTGGCGAGTGAAGTTGCGAGAAGCGCAATCTTCATCCCCGAATCGAAACCGGTCGATGACCTTCTTCGCGAGATGCAAACCAGTTCGAGACACATTGCAATCATCATTGATGAATACGGCGGCGTTGCCGGCCTTGCGACTATGGAAGACGTTATCGAAGAAATCGTTGGCGAGATATCTGACGAATACGACCGCGATGTGCCCGACGTGGAAGCGCTCGATGATGGTTCCTTGCGAGTCAATTCGCGTCTTTCGCTGTTTGAACTTGGCGAGTTATTCGAGTTAGACCTCGAAGATGAAGACGTCGATTCGGTGGGTGGATTACTAACTAAAGAGCTGGGCAAGCTTCCGAAGCGCGGTGACCGTGTCACTATTAGTGGTCTGAGTTTCACAGCCGACCGCATCGAGGCGAGAAGAAAACACCTCATCACGGTTTTGGTTAGCAAGGAACAAAGTTTGGCCGACAGTCAGTCTGCCTTCGAGTCAATCGAGCAGGAGAAATAATGGCCGAGCATAGATCAGGTTTTGCGTCGTTCGTAGGTAGACCAAATGTTGGAAAGTCGACGCTCACCAACGCGCTGGTCGGCGAAAAGATTGCCATCACGAGTGCAAAGCCCCAAACTACGCGACGCGCCATCCGTGGAATCGTGCACCGAGAATATGGGCAGCTAATTCTTGTGGATACACCGGGATTGCACCGCCCGCGCACCCTTCTTGGCCAGCGTTTGAATGACCTAGTCGAGCAGACACTCGGAGACGTGGATGTGATTGGTTTCTGCATCCCAGCAAACGAAAAAATCGGCCCGGGCGATAACTTCATCAACGAACAGTTGAGCGAGTTTCGTCGCGCAAAGCTGGTCGCAGTCATAACCAAGAGCGAACTTGTTTCGCCAGAACAGCTGGCCGAACAGTTGGTTGCAGTGTCACAACTGCGCGATTGGCGTGCGATTGTTCCGGTTTCCGCCGTTGCCGAGGACCAACTTGAGGTTCTGACCAAAGTTCTAATCGATCTCCTGCCAGAATCCCCAGCCCTCTACCCGCCTGAAGCTGTCACGGATGAAACCATCGAGAACCGCATTTGCGAGCTCATTCGCGAGGCCGCGCTCGAAGGTGTTCGAGACGAGCTACCTCACTCCATCGCGGTGACCATCGATGAGATGTCTCGTCGCAAGGGGCAAAACCTGACCGACATCCATGCAAATATCTTTGTCGAACGTGACAGCCAGAAGGGCATCATCATCGGGCACAAGGGGTCTCGCCTCATCGATGTTGGGAAAAGGTCGCGTTTGGAAATCGAAAAACTGATCGGTCATAAGGTGTTCCTTGGCCTTCGAGTCAAAGTCGCCTCAGAATGGCAGCGTGACCCTAAACAACTGGGCAAGCTCGGCTTCTAGTGCTAACCTGACAGGGTGTTCTTCGGTCTACTTCTTAGTGGCCGCGACGAGGCCTAAACCGGCCCTCCTCGTCGCGGAGCCTTCTGCTGGCTGACCCGAAGCAAATCAAGGAAGAACTTCTAATGGAAAACACCCAACGCCCATCAGGCATGCCGGTTCACAAGTACGTCCCGTTTCACGAGCAAATCTCAGTGGAGCTGCCAGACCGAACCTGGCCAGCCAAGAGAATCACCGAGGCACCGCGCTGGTGTGCTGTCGACCTTCGCGATGGAAACCAAGCGCTGATCGACCCAATGAGCCCTGAACGCAAACTCAAGATGTTTCAGCTGCTCGTGGGCATGGGTTACAAGGAAATCGAAGTAGGTTTTCCCTCTGCGAGCCAAACCGACTTTGACTTCGTTCGCCTACTTATTGAAGACGGTCACATCCCAGCCGATGTAACAATCCAGGTTCTAACTCAAGCCCGTGACGCACTGATCGAGCGCACCTATGAGTCGCTAAAGGGCGCCAAGAAAGCGATTGTCCACTTCTACAACTCAACCTCTGTTTTGCAGCGTCGTGTGGTTTTCAACCAGGACAAGCAGGGCATTATGGACATCGCTTTGGCCGGTGCCCGCAAATGCCGCTCGATGGAAGCTTTGATTCCCGAGACCGATGTCTTCTACGAATACTCTCCTGAGTCATACACCGGCACCGAACTTGAGTATGCCGTCGAGGTTTGCAACGCGGTCATCGAGATCATCGATCCAAAGCCTGATCACCAAATGGTCATCAACTTGCCAGCCACCGTTGAGATGGCCACGCCAAACGTTTACGCCGACTCAATTGAATGGATGCACCGCAACATCTCGCGTCGCGACAGCATCTTGATTTCGCTGCACCCGCACAACGACCGAGGCACCGCCGTTGCCGCCGCCGAGCTCGGCTACCTTGCCGGCGCAGACCGAATCGAGGGTTGCCTATTCGGCAACGGTGAGCGCACCGGAAACGTTGACCTCATTACCTTGGGTTTGAACCTATTTAGTCAGGGAATCGACCCGCACATCGACTTCAGCCAGCTTGATGAAATCAAGCGCACCGTCGAATACTGCAACCAACTACCAGTTCCTGAGCGCGCTCCATACGGCGGAGATCTGGTTTACACGGCATTCTCTGGCTCACACCAGGATGCGATCAAGAAGGGCTTCGAGTTGATGCACAAGGAGGCTAACGAAAAGGGAGTCTCAGTGGATGACCTCGTTTGGGCCGTGCCTTATCTCCCGATTGACCCGAAGGATGTAGGGCGTTCTTACGAAGCCGTCATCCGTGTCAACTCACAGTCTGGAAAGGGTGGCGTCGCCTACCTTTTGAAGACCGACCACAGCCTCGATCTTCCTCGCAAGTTGCAAATAGAGTTCTCTCGGGTTGTTCAGAATAAGACGGACCAGGATGGTGGCGAAGTCTCTTCAGTCAAGCTGTGGGACATCTTCATCGACGAATACCTTCCTGCGCCTGCAGACAGAATCGACCTGAAGTGGGGCCGATTCGAGCTAAAGAAGATGCGCACCGAGAGCAACATGGATGGCCACGTCGAGTTGAACATTGTTCTTCGCGATGGCGCAGGAGAACTTCAGGCAACAGGAACCGGAAACGGTCCGATCTCCGCGTTCCTCAACGTCCTTGAACAACAGGGAGTTTCAGTTCGTTTGCTCGATTATGTCGAACACACACTCAGTGAAGGTGGAGACGCTCAGGCGGCTGCTTACGTTGAGCTCGAAGTCGATGGCCAGACCCTTTGGGGAGTCGGCATCGACGGCGATATCTCGACCGCTTCACTCAAGGCCGTCATTTCGGCAGTCAACCGAGCACTTCGCGTCTAATCGCTAGCACCCGAGTTCCCCCGATAGTTGAGGCTATCGGGGGATACTTATTTGGTGCCCACATACAAGGATGAAGCTGTCGTTCTGCGCACTCATAAATTGGGTGAAGCAGACCGGATTGTGACGCTTCTTTCAAGGTATAACGGGCAGATTCGAGCCGTAGCCAAAGGCGTTAGGCGCACGGGATCTAAGTTTGGTTCTCGCTTGGAGCCGTTCATGGTCGTCGAAGCGCAGTTTTACGAGGGTAGAACGCTCGACGTAGTCAACCAGGTCGAAACCATAGGCGCCTACGGCCGAGAAATCATCGAGGACTATCGCACATACACAGCTGCCACTGTCATGGTCGAAACCGCCGAGAAGCTAACCGGCGACGATTCAACACCTCAGCAGTACTTGCTTTTGGTTGGCGCTTTGCGATCTCTTTCAAACAAAGAACACGACGCCTCTCTCATCCTTGACTCATATTTGCTTCGTGCACTGTCCATCGCCGGGTGGGCTCCAAACTTCGTTGACTGCGCGCGCTGTGAGGCCCCGGGTCCTCACCAAGCGTTTGTTATGCAACTCGGAGGAGTTGTCTGCCGCGATTGTCGCCCGGCTGGTGCGGCCGTAATCGACCCACTCACCGGCGAACTTCTCGGCGCGTTGCTGGCAGGCGACTGGGAAGTTGCCGACGCAGCTCCCGAGAGCATCCGAGGAGCAGCATCGGGTATTGTTTCTGCTTATAGCCAGTGGCACATCGAGCGAGGCTTGAAATCCTTGCAACACATGGAGCGTCAATGAACGAGTTAGCACCGGTCGCAAAGGCTGGAATCAAAGTTCCCGCGTTTCCCGCCGGTTCAGTTCCCAAGCACATTGCCATCGTCATGGACGGCAACGGCCGCTGGGCAAATGAACGCGGCCTGACAAGGATCGAAGGGCATAAGGCTGGGGAAGCTGCGCTGCTCGACGTTGTCGCTGGAGCTATCGAGGCTGGGGTAAAAAACCTTACCGTTTATGCGTTTTCGACAGAGAATTGGAAGCGTTCACCGGAAGAAGTTCGATTCCTGATGGGCTTCAACCGTGAGGTTCTCAGACGCAGACGCGATCAACTCAACGCCTGGGGCGTCCGGATTCGCTGGGCTGGAAGGCGCCCCCGACTGTGGCTTTCTGTAATCGACGAGCTCAAGGCCGCCGAGAAACTGACCGCCAAAAACGACACCTTGACTCTAACGATGTGCGTCAACTATGGCTCACGTGTCGAGATAACAGACGCGATCAACTCGATAACCGAGGATGTTGCCAACGGAAAACTCAAGCCTGGTTCGGTGACCGACAAGACCGTTTCGCGCTACCTGAACTCAAGCTACCTTCCGGATGTCGACTTGTTTTTGAGAAGTTCGGGGGAGCAGCGCACCTCAAACTTCCTCCTGTGGCAGTCCGCTTACGCGGAATTCGTCTTCATGGACACGCTTTGGCCCGACTTCAATCGCGAGTCACTTTGGAGTGCAATCGGTGAATACGTGAGCCGGGACCGCCGATTTGGTGGGGCAGTAGACAAGCCAAAATCATCCAAGGCAAAGTAGACTAGTAACTTCGAACAAGTGCCAGGCATCCAGCTTGGGCAAGGAGTTTAAGTGGCTACCCCAAATCGTCTAGATTCAGTAATTTCTCTCGCAAAGCGTCGCGGATTCGTTTTCCAGGCCGGCGAAATCTATGGCGGTAGCCGCTCGGCGTGGGATTACGGACCCCTCGGTGTCGAGCTAAAAGAAAACATCAAGCGTCAGTGGTGGCGAACCGTGGTTCAAAGCCGCGAAGACATTGTCGGCCTCGACTCTTCAGTCATTCTGCCTCGCAAGGTCTGGGAAGCATCGGGTCACGTCCGCGAATTCTCTGACCCGTTGATCGAGTGCACCTCTTGTCACAAGCGTTTCCGCCAGGATCACCTAGAGGAAGCCTTCGAAGAGAAGAAGGGCCGCGCTCCCGAGAGCATGAACGATATTGCCTGCCCTAACTGTGGTGGCAAAAACATTTGGACCGAGCCTAAGGCCTTTAACGGCCTACTCCAGACTTTCCTGGGCCCGGTTGCTGCTGAAGAAGGCCTTCACTACCTTCGCCCAGAGACCGCTCAGGGCATTTTCGTTAACTTCGCCAATGTTGTTGGCGCCGCCCGCATGAAGCCACCATTTGGCATCGGTCAGATCGGAAAGTCTTTCCGCAACGAGATCACGCCGGGAAACTTTATCTTCCGCACTCGCGAGTTCGAGCAGATGGAAATGGAATTCTTCGTCGAGCCTGGCACCGACGAGCAGTGGCACGATTACTGGATCGAACAGCGCATGAACTGGTACACCGATCTTGGCATCAACCCTGACAACCTGCGTCTCTACGAGCACGCCAAGGAAAAGCTTTCTCACTACTCAAAGCGCACCGTAGACATCGAGTATCGCTTCGGCTTCCAGGGCAGTGAGTTCGGCGAACTTGAGGGCATTGCTAACCGCACCGACTTCGACCTAACCACTCACTCTCGCGAGTCAGGCGTCGACCTAAGCTACTTCGACCAGGTAAAGGGTGAACGCTGGACTCCATACGTGATTGAGCCAGCCGCAGGCCTAACTCGTTCGTTGATGGCATTCTTGGTCGACGCGTACCACGAGGATGAAGCGCCAAACACCAAGGGTGGCGTCGATGTTCGCACGGTTCTTCGTCTTGACTACCGCTTGGCACCGATCAAGGCGGCGATTCTGCCTCTTTCACGCAACGAAGACCTTTCTCCGGTTGCCCGCAACCTCGCCCAAGAGCTTCGCGGATACTGGAACATCGATTTCGATGATTCAGGTGCCATCGGTCGTCGTTACCGCCGCCAGGATGAAATCGGAACACCGTTCTGTGTGACCGTTGACTTCGAAACGCTTGACGACCAGGCTGTGACCGTTCGTGAACGCGACACCATGCAGCAGGAGCGAGTCTCGCTTTCAAAGCTTCGTGAATACCTAGGCGCAAAGCTAGTTTCCTAAGGCAAAATGACGCAGCTGAAATCGGCGCCGGCTCTTCAATACGGCAAAATCGCGATCAAGACCCCGGTGGTCTTGGCGCCGATGGCTGGCATCACAAACACTGCGTTCCGTTTGCT
>JBEDKF010000051.1:0-4671 GCA_041172305.1 Actinomycetota bacterium
ATTTGAACCAGCATTTGTCGACGGTTGCGGATACAGCCAAGTTGTTCGTGTTTATAGTTGTTGGCACGCTGGGCGAATCGCCCAACTTGCCTTCAATCGCAACTTCTTTATAGCCAACAACCGCATAACCAACGTCCAAAACGTTTATGGCGCAAACCCCATCCTGCGATGTCGGATTGGTGACTTTGATGGTTACCTGAGTTTGAAGCTTGCTAACCACGGTGAAGTCTTGAACCTTGGCCGTCAGGTTTGCTGGTGTAGAAAAGTTGACTGCGATTGACCATGTGAAAAATGCCACAGTGAGTGCGGTGGCAAAAATTGTCCACAAGGTGCGCTGGTTTCTCGCCTTGACAGGGTTTTTGCCATAGCGATTGGCTACATATTCGTTGGTCATCAATTTAAGGCTATCGAACTTAAGGCACGATACTTAAGACATGCACATTTTGCTTTCAGCGCTTCTAGCCGCGACACCGACGCCTACGCCAACCGTTGACCCATCAGAGACTTTCTACAGCCCTGGAACCATCGGGTTCATCATGACGTTCTTCGTCACAGCTGGCGCCGTCGCTCTGATTTTCGATATGGTTCGCCGCATCCGTCGAGTTCGTTACCGCGCCGAGATCGCCGAGAAGTTGGCGGCCGAGTCATCGGAGAAGCCTGCGGTTAAGCCTGCGGCTGAGCCGGCTGCAAAGCCTGCAACCAAGCCGGTAGCAAAGGCGAAGCCTGAGCGCCCAGCACCTCCGGCAAAACCGAAGCGCTAACCGCCGAAGGATCCAGCCGCAGGGTCGAGCGCGATGATTAGCGCTGCTGCCCAGTGGCACAAGAAGGCAACCACAGTCAGCGAGTGGAAAATCTCGTGGAACCCGAATTTGCCCGGGAATGGATTAGGTTTCTTGAAACCGTAAACCACTGCGCCGATTGTGTAGCAAAGCCCGCCAATGAGAATCAAAGTCATCATGGCTGCATTTGCATTGAAAAAGTCAACGATGTAGGCCATGGCGCCCCAGCCCATGAGGACGTAAATCGGCGTGTATAGCCAGCGCGGTGCGCTGATCCAAAACACGCGGAACCCAATCCCCAGCAGTGCCGTTCCCCAAATAACGCTCATCAGAACAACGGCTTTATCTTGGGGGAGTGCGAGCCAGGTTATGGGCGTGTAGCTGCCTGCGATTAGAACAAAGATGTTGGCGTGATCGATGCGCTTCAGCGTCATCTTGACCTTAGGGCTCCAGTTGAAGCGATGGTAGAGCGCCGAGTTGCCAAACAACAAGAATGAGCTCAAGAAAAACACCGCACTGGCGAGTTTGGCAGGAACGCCATCGGCTAGTGCAACCAGCACGATGCCACCAGCGATAACAATCGGTAATACGCCGGCGTGAATCCATCCACGCCAGGTTGGTTTTGCTTCGGGTTCTCTAAAACCTTCTGAGATAGGCATGCTCATATGAAAACTCTACGCCTGCGCTCGGGGCGATGGTGGGGTAGTAGCCTTAATCCGTGCGCAATCTGATTTATCGCCTCTATGAACGCTCGATTGAGCGTGAACTCGGGGCTGAAGAGATGCCTCGTCACGTTGCAGTCATCCTGGATGGAAATCGCCGCTGGGCCGAACGCCAAGGCGGCGCTAAGGCCAGCCACGGTCACGCAGTGGGCGCGAAGAAGACCCTCGAGTTTCTTGGTTGGTGCGACGAACTAGGCATCAAGGTAGTGACTCTTTACTTGCTCTCCACCGACAATCTCAAAGGTCGTGCGGGAGATGAGCTCAAAGAGCTTCAGGACATCATCGGTCAGTTGGCAGATGACCTGGCAACGCACGGTAACTGGAAGTTGCAACTCGTGGGTGACCGCGCAAGTCTGCCTGAGGCGCTGGCTAGCTCAATCGCCGATGCTGAGGCGCGCACGGAATCCATTACCGGCATGCACGTGAACCTCGCGGTTGGCTATGGTGGTCGAAAAGAAATCGCCGACGCTATGCGGTCAATTCTTAAGGAACATGCCACTCAAGGCACCTCAATCGACGAGCTGGCCGAACTGCTCGACCCCGACTTGATTACTCAACACCTTTACACAAGTGGCCAACCTGACCCTGACCTTGTCATCCGAACCTCGGGCGAGCAACGACTATCTGGCTTCCTGCTATGGCAAAGTGCGCAATCTGAGTTCTATTTCGAAGAAGCGCTTTGGCCCGATTTCCGGCGCGTTGACTTCTTGCGAGCCATCCGTGCATTTGAATCCCGACACCGCAGATTTGGTGCCTAGATTAACGAAAAGTAACGAACCTGAATTGTGGCGTGTCTAAATGACATCGCGTTAGGTCGCGGGCGTAATCTCACCTCAAAGGCAACTACAGGGAGTGTTCGTGGCTAAAGAAACCGCAACCAAGCAAACTTCGTCCAAGGCGTCTGGCTCAAAGGCCGCAGCCGCCAAAACCGCCACTAAGACCTATGTCCTCGACACCTCGGTTTTGCTTTCAGATCCGAAAGCACTTTTCAAGTTCAAAGAGCAGGAAGTTGTCATTCCAATCGTTGTGATCAACGAACTCGAAAAGAAGCGTCATGATCCTGAGATCGGCTATTACGCGCGACAGGCGCTTCGCCACCTGGATGACCTGCGCATCCAGCACGAACGCCTCGACTTCCCGATGGAGGTCGGCGAGGGAGGCCTCCTTCGCGTCGAACTCAACCACATCGACCAGTCGGTTCTGCCTGCCGGTTTCCAGCTAGGTGACAATGACAGTCGGATCCTGGCCGTTGCTTTCAACCTCGCCAGCGAGGGCTGCGATGTAACCGTGGTCTCCAAGGACCTGCCGATGCGCGTCAAGGCTTCGGCTCTTGGCATGGCAGCCGATGAATACCGCAACGACAACGCCAAAGATTCCGGCTGGACAGGCATTTCTGAGCTGAATCTTTCCGGTGATGAAATCAACGACCTCTACGATACCGAGTTGATTAAGCACAAGGATGTCGACAACATGCCGGTCAACACCGGGCTAGTTATCTCTTCGGAGCGCGGAAGCGCACTTGGTCGAGTCGAAAAGGGTGGAAAGATTCGTCTGGTTCGAGGCGACCGCGACGTTTTCGGCGTTCACGGCCGTTCGGCCGAGCAGCGTCTGGCCATTGACCTCCTTCTCGATTCGGATGTAGGCATCGTCTCGCTCGGAGGCCGCGCCGGAACCGGCAAGTCGGCGATGGCACTGCTTGCTGGGCTTGAGACGGTGCTAGAGCGTCGCCAGCACAAGAAGATCATCGTGTTCCGCCCAATCCTCGCCGTTGGCGGGCAAGAGCTTGGCTACCTTCCAGGTAGCGAAAACGAGAAGATGAACCCGTGGGGTCAGGCAATCTTTGACACCTTGGGAGCCTTGGTCTCGAAGGAAGTTATCGAGCACGTGGTCGACCGTGGACTTCTTGAGATTTTGCCACTGACTCACATCCGTGGTCGCTCCCTTCACGACGCCTTTGTGATAGTCGATGAAGCCCAGTCGCTTGAGCGCAACACCTTGCTAACCGTCTTGTCGCGAATCGGCCAGAATGCGAAGGTCGTGTTGACTCACGACGTTGCCCAGCGCGATAACCTGCGCGTAGGACGCCACGACGGCATTGCCGCGGTTATCGAGTCACTCAAGGGGCACTCATTGTTTGCGCACGTGACGTTGACCCGCTCGGAGCGTTCGGCTATCGCCGCCCTGGTTACCGATCTGCTCGACAACTAGATTTCAGATGGGTTTAGGCTGAAGTTATGAATTTCGAACAAGCCGATCCGGCAATCAAGAAGCTAATCGCCGACTACTTTGAGGTCTTGCACTTTCAGGACATGGATCTCTTTGACAAGGTCTTCCACAAGGATTGCGTTCTTTACAGCGCGCAGGGTGGAACCCTAAACATTCGACCGTACGACATCTACCGCGATGCGGTTGCTAACCGCCAATCACCGCACGACGCCGGCAACGCTCGCAATGATCAGGTTCTAATGTTTGACCAGGTCTCGCCGACTTTGGCGCTGGTGAAGCCGCAGCTCGAGATGTTCGGTGGAGTGATGCAGGACTACCTAAACATCGTTTTCTTAGACGGCCAGTGGTGGGTAATGGCAAAGATGTGGGAGAGAGTCGGCGACGCCGCCTAATCCGAGTTTGCGCCGAATGGCGTGTGGAGAACCCCGGCCTCGGTCGGGGTTTTTCTCTACCCTGAGCCAATGACCTTTGACCCTCACTTCGATTTTGCTTGGCTTGGTCCGCTTTACCTCGTTGCGGTTGCCTGGCCTTTGACCGTTATCGACCTGAGAGAGCGGAGGCTGCCGAATCGGCTTACCCTTCCGGCGTTTCCGATTGCCTTGTTTGGCCAAGGCTTGGCGGTCATCCTCGGAGCTGACCCTTGGCGTTGGCTCGGCGCCTTCATCGCATCGATTATCGCCTTCACCATTTGCCTGGCTCTAAATCGCTTCGCTGGCCTCGGTATGGGAGATGTAAAGCTGATTTCAGGCATCACCCTGGCTCTGGTCTGGTTTAGCCCGCTGCTGCCCTTGCTGGCGCTACTGATCGCTTTTGTTGCGGCCGGCGTTGGGTCATTAGCGCTCCTTGCCCTCCGGAAAACAAGAATGGGCTCGAGCATTGCGCTCGGCCCATACTTGTTATTCGGTTTTTTGGTCTGTTTTATAGCCCAGGGCTGGTCATAGACA
>JBEDKF010000052.1:0-2502 GCA_041172305.1 Actinomycetota bacterium
CCATTCACCGCAAAAGACTCATACAAGGTGAAGGGGTTGACCGTAGCCGCCGGCTCCCCGGCCTTTGAAAACCTCGTGGCCACCAGCGATGCCTTCTCGATTCGGGTTCTGCGCGATGCCGGTTGCGTGCTGATCGGGCTAACCAACATGCCACCGATGGCCAACGGCGGAATGCAGCGCGGGCTCTACGGTCGAGCCGAATCGCCTTATAACGAAAACTTCCTAACTTCGGCGTTCGCATCTGGCTCATCAAACGGTTCTGGAACAGCAACTGCCGCAAGCTTCGCCGCCTTCGGCCTCGGCGAAGAGACCTGGTCGAGCGGCCGAGCGCCGGCCGCCTGCAACGCGCTCTGCGCCTACACCCCGTCGCGCGGCATGATTTCGACTCGAGGCAACTGGCCGTTGGTGCCAACCATGGATGTCGTCGTTCCACACACCCGAAGCATGGCCGACCTGGCTGAACTTCTCGACCACCTCGTCGTTGATGACGCGGATTCAACCGGAGACTTCTGGCGAATGCAGCCTTGGGTTTCGCTTCCGGGCACATCCGCCATCCACGAGACCAGCTTTCTAAAGAGTCACGAAGACGCCGTCGCTTCGGTTACGTCATCGGCAAAGCCGCTTGCCGGCAAAAAATTCGCTGCTCCAAAGATGTTTATTGGCAAGGATGCCGAACAAGGCACCGGAACCGGCATGGGTTCTGTGACCGGGCAGCGCATCGAACCTCGCGCCTCGGCGATGGCTCTCTGGAATAGCTACTGTCAGACCTTGATCGAAGCCGGCGCCGAGATTGTCGAAACCGATTTTCCGGTGGTCACCAATTACGAAGCCGACCGCGATGGTGCTCCTAACGTTTTCAACCGCGGAATCGTGCCGGCAGAGTTCTTCGATGCCGAAATCTGGGATCTTTCAATCTGGTCTTGGGATTCCTTCTTGAAAACCAACGGTCAACCTGGTCTGCAATCCATGACCGAGGTCGACGGGCCAAAGATCTTCCCGCCGCCAGCGGGAGCGTTGAAAGACCAATACGCAGAGTTTGATTTTGATCCAGCCGATTACGTGTCAAGGGCACTGGAGATTGGCATCATCGATCCGTTTGAAGGCCCGCAGGCTGAGTTGTTCGCTGCTGGGCTCAAAGCGTTGGAAGAGACTCGAAAGATCGATCTCGAAGACTGGCTAGCAGCCGGCGGGTTCGAGGCAGCGATTTTCCCAACCCTCACGGATGTCGCCCCGAGCGATGCCGACACCAACCCAACCTCGGCAGACTTGGCCTGGCGCAACGGCGTATGGGTGGCAACCGGCAACCTTGCCATCCGTCACCTCGGCATCCCAACCGTGACAATTCCGATGGGAACCGCCGAAGACATCGCGATGCCGTTCGGCCTGACCATCGCGGGCGCTGCATACAGCGACGCGAATTTGCTGCGCATTGCCAGCACCTTCGAGGCCCTGTGCCCGCGTCGAACCACCCCGCCGCGAACCCCAGACCTAAGCTGACCGCCGCCGGCTGTTATCCACAGCCGCGGGCAGAAAAGTCTGTCCTACGAATTCCCGTGGCACGATTGTGCCATTCACGCGCCTTGGATAGGTTTCGAAGTGAATTGGTTGGGGGAGAACCATTTCATCTCAAACAAATCAAATGGAATCGGGGATTCATGAAACACAAGACATTAACCAAGGCGGCTTCGATTTTCGCGCTGTCTATGGTCGGGCTAGCTGCAGCAACGGCTGCGAATGCTGGCCCTCTCGTTGCACCGAAGGATAAAGGTGGAAGCGAGAGCAGGACCTACCAAAGTAAAGAGTGCGAAACTGCGCTGCGTTCTGTGAAAGTGCCCAATGCAGCGACACCTGCAAGCGACGTGTGCCGGATTACGGTCCCCACGAGCTATTCGGATGCGAAGTCAATCACACTGGCCGACATCCAGACGGCAAAGTCCGGGCTGTCGGTGACCGAGTTCGCTTCCCTGGCACAAGCGGTAACTGCGGGCACCGTCAAAAGCCGTTACTACAGCCAGCAGATGAATCACATAACCGATAGCGAAACTCAGAGCGGCACTTTCTATTACGACGGCGTGCGCGCTTGGGTGACTTCCAGTTATCGGGGCTTCAGCGGCAGTCACCGATGCATGATCGACTGGGCGGTTGGTTTCGGCGTCTCCCCTCAAAACTGCTACGAGTCGGGTTCGACAAGTGAGCGAGTGCTTTACCAGCAGTGGCTCATGACTCCGTTCCTCCACGGCTTCCCAGTCAGCTGGAGTGAAACATACACATTGCGAGTGAACGCGGCGGGTCAGGTATGGTAACCGTGACCGATTTCACCCACGTGCTAATCGCACTCTTGGCAATAACCGCTTTGGTTCTTTCAATTGCACCTATCCGGCACATTGTCGACTCGGAGAAGTTGTCTTCGGGCCAAAAGGTGTACTGGGTTGTTGTGGTTTTGATGTTTCCGCTGATCGGCGCTCTGATCTGGTTGGTGTCCACGCGCACACGCGAGTAGTT
>JBEDKF010000053.1:0-5833 GCA_041172305.1 Actinomycetota bacterium
TCCCGTGCGGGTCGAGAGTTTCACATAACGCGGCTCGAGAAGCATTTCTAAACTCTAGTTGCCTTAGTGGCGGTGGTGGAAAGGCTGAAGTGCGTCATCTGGAATCTGCCCGAATCGCCCAAATTGGTAATCTTCCATCGCCTGGATGATGCCCGCCTTGTCATTCATCACAAACGGGCCGTAGGCAACTACCGGCTCCTTGATTGGCTGGCCGCCGAGCAGGAAGACCTCAAGAGCGTTGTGACGGGAATCCTGTTGTTGATCGGCGGTGATCACGAGGCGGTCACCCTGCCCAAAGACAGCGAGCGAACCAGTTGAAATCTTCGCCAGCGGGTTTCCATCAACCGATTCGCCGGCGGTGCCTTGACCGGCCAGGGTGTATGCCAAGGCATTGAACTCAGGGTTCCAAGGAATCGAAACCGAAGCGCCGGGCGCAAGAGTAACGTGCGCAATGGTCATTGGAGTCTGCGACTTTCCCGGGCCAACGTGCCCGCCGATTTCACCGGCCAAGACACGGATGAGTGCACCGCCATCCTGGCTCGAAATCAGTGCGACATCTCCGCCTTCGAGGCTCTGGTATGCCGGGTTGATCATTTTCTTGCTGGCCGGCAAGTTGATCCAAAGCTGAATCCCGTGGAAGATTCCGCCAGACATCACAAGTGCGTCTGGTGGGGTTTCGATGTGGAGCACGCCTGAGCCGGCGGTCATGTATTGGGTTGCGCCGTCTTGAATCGTGCCACCGCCACCGTGGCTGTCTTGGTGCTGGAAGGTTCCGTCGATCATGTATGTGAAGGTCTCGAAGCCGCGGTGAGGGTGCCACGATGTTCCACGTGGCTCATAGGGCGCGTATTCAACCTCGCCCATTTGGTCCATGTGAATGAACGGGTCGAGTTCTTGATATGGCACTCCGGCGAAGGCGCGGGTGACCGGAAAACCGTCGCCCTCGTGAGCCTGCGGACCTCGCGTGACCGACTTCACCGGGCGAGCGCGACCAGTGGCCGAATCCAAGCGAGGAAGTGTCAATGTGTCTGCGGTAACTGCTGGCATTTGGCCACGCTCCTAATCCTGAGAACTTACCTAGAGTACACCCTAGTAAAGCCCCACTAGACAAATAGTATTCCCATAGCATTGAGCCATGGACATTTCACTAATCGTCATCATCGCAATCGTTGCTATCATCGGCATCTTCCTATGGTCAACCTACAACGGTTTGGTCACTCTAAACGTTCGCGTAGACGAGGCTTGGAGCGACATCACCGTTCAGCTCAAGCGTCGCGCTGACCTAATCCCTAACCTGATCGAAACCGTGAAGGGCTATGCCACTCACGAGAGCCAGGTCTTCGAAAACGTTACTCGCGCTCGCGCAGCAACGGTTTCTCCAGAGGTAATGGCGCACCCGGGTCTCGCTGCAAAGGCAGAGGGCGACTTCTCAGCAGCCATGAAGAGCCTTTTTGCCGTCGCTGAAGCCTACCCACAGCTTCAGGCCAACCAGAACTTCCTTAGCCTCCAGGCCGAACTGACCGACACCGAAGACAAGATCATGGCTGCGCGCCGTTTCTACAACGGTGGCGTTCGCGAGCTAAACACCAAGATCAAGCAGTTCCCACAGGTTTTGTTTGTTCGCGGTCTCGGTTTCAAGGAGCGCGAGTTCTTTGAGGTTGCTGACCTAGGTGCAATCTCTGAGCCACCTGCAGTCAAGTTCTAACCAGGTTCTAAACTTCACACCAGACTCACCTAAGCATCCCGAGGGGCTGAATGTATTCGGCAATCGCCGCTAATAAGCGCAACACGGTCATCATCATTGGGTTGTTCGTCGCCCTGCTTACCGGAATCTCACTTTGGTGGGGCTACACCAGCGGTAATGGCTCGAGTGCAATCTTCATCGTTGGCTTTGTGCTGCTTTATACGCTTTTCCAGTACTACGCGGCCGGCGCACTTGCGGTAGCAATGAGCGGGGCTCACGAGATCCAAAAGAGCGATAACCCGCGACTTTGGCGCATCGTCGAGAACCTTGCGATTACAGAAGGTATGCCGATGCCGAAGGTTTACATCATCCCCGACGATGCACCGAATGCATTTGCCACTGGGCGTGACCCAAAGCACGCAATCGTCGCTGCAACCACCGGCTTGCTTGCCATCATGGATGACAAAGAGCTCGAGGGCGTCATGGCTCACGAACTGGGTCACGTGAAGAACTACGACATTCGAGTCTCGACAATCGTTTTCGGTTTGGTGAGTGCCATCGGAGTGCTTGCCGATATGGCCATCCGCGCATCGTTCTTTGCCGGGAACGGCCGCCGTGACAACCAGAATGATGGTGGTCTCGGCATCGCACTTCTAGCAATCGGAATCGTGGCTAGCATTGTCGCATTCTTGATTGGCCCAATTGTTAGTGCAGCGGTTTCACGCCAGCGCGAATACCTAGCAGATGCCACCGGAGCACACACCACTCGCTACCCTGAGGGTCTTGCCAGCGCGCTCGAAAAGCTCGCCCAGTATGGGCGCCCGTTGCGCCGAGCCTCGTCTTCAATGGCGCACATGTACATTTCAGACCCGATCAAACCTGGAATTACAGAGCGTTTGTTCTCGACTCACCCGCCACTTCCGGCACGCATCAAGCGTTTGCGCGAGATTGGTTCTCGCTTCTAGTCGCTTGCGCTTTTCAAAGCAGCCGAAAGGTTGCCTTTGTCGCTGATGACGATAGCGCCGAGCCCCTGCCACGCGATTACATCCTTGAGGTGTTTGGCTAAGTCGGTCGCAAGCCCATCCACCGCACTTGGTTTCAAATTCGTCTCATGCCAGGCCGACTGAACAAGCAGCTCTCCGGTCTTGCGTTCGCTCTTCAAGTCAATGCGGCCTACCAAGTTTCCGTTTTGCAGCAGCGGAAGCGTGTAGTAGCCGAAAACGCGCTTTGGCTCAGGAACATAAATCTCGATCTTGTAGTCGAAATCAAATAAGCGAATAGCGCGGTCACGGTTGCGGGTTAGCGGGTCGAATGGGCTCAAAAGGGTGACGTGGTTGGCCTTCTGCAGCACACCCTGGGTCGAGGCTCCTTGCCAATCTCGGTGCATGTAGGCGAGGTCTTTGAAACCCTCCACATTGGTGGGAATCAATAACCCTGCATCGACGAGTTCGAGAACGCGAGGTGCGACGCGATCAATCTTTAGTCTGACGAAATCGGCAAGGTCCTTGACCGTCGCAACACCCTCTACTCGAGTCGCGCGTTCAATCAGGGTTCTCAGTATCTGGTCATAGTCAGGTTTCGGGTCAAGCATCCGATCGAGAGTTGCACCGGTTAGGACCTGGACAGGAAGCGCATACCTCCGGCTGAAATTATGGCGACCAGCCGACACGACTTCGCCGGCCAAAAACATGCGCTCGAGACAAAGTTTTACATCACTCCAACCCCACCAAGCGCCTTTACGTTTGTTTTGGTCGTGCTCAATTTCGGAGATCGTAAGAGGGCCGCGTGCTCGCAACTCATCGCGAATCCAGTCCATCAACTTGCCGTGTTCGGCAACAGCTGCGGCCCAACCGCGCTTGCCATAGCGCCGGTCATCCGTGCCGTACCGGTACCAGTCCATCCGGAAGCGGTGCAATGGCAAGTCTTCGGTCTTTACCCAAGCCGCCTCGTGAGCCCAATACTCCATGAGTTCAGCCTGTTTTCCGGTTTCTGTCAGCGGGCGAGAGGCGTCATCCAAGACCGTTTTGTCATAGTTGCCGATTCGAGAGAAGACAGGCATATAGTGAGCACGCTCGAAGACATTTACAGAGTCGAGTTGAAGCAAGCTGAGTCGATTAATCGTGCTCAGAGGTCCGGCTTGCTTTTCAAGCTTGGATGGTTTGGCCGCCAATCCCTGGGCATTAATGACCAGAGCGCGGGCATCCTTCAAACTCATTTGTTCGGGCATTGGTTCCACTTCTCAAACTAGACTCGTTACCAGCATAGAAACGAATGAGGTCCTGCCATGTCAAATACGGTTCCGGTTGTCGCGCCGACTCTAGAGGAGTTCGAGATCGCACACAAGAACGTGGCTCAGGTTGCCATTCAGACTCCGGTTTTGCACAGCCACTATCTTTCAGAATTTGTTGGCTCAGATGTCTACCTAAAGTGCGAAAACCTCCAGCGAACCGGGGCGTATAAGCTCCGCGGAGCATTTAATCGCATGTCAAAGTTGACCGCAGCCGAGCGCAAGTTGGGTGTAGTTGCCGCTAGCGCTGGCAACCACGCGCAGGGCGTTGCCCTAGCTGCGAAGAAGCTTGGCATTAAGGCCACCATCTTTATGCCGGTTGGTGCATCCCTGCCGAAGTTTCAGGCAACCCAGAATTACGGCGCAGAGGTCATTCTCGAAGGCGCCGTTTTCGGCGAGACTCTGAAGGCTGCCAAGGAATACTCTGCAGCTAAGGGCGCAATCTTTATCCCGCCTTTCGATCACATCGACGTAATTGCCGGCCAAGGCACCGTTGGCCTAGAAATCATGGATCAGGTGCCCGACGTCACGACCATCCTGGTTTCGATTGGCGGCGGCGGTTTGGCCGCTGGAGTTGCGGTTGCTGCGAAGCTCAAGGCGGCGCAGCAGGGTCGCAAGATCAAGGTAATCGGCGTGCAGGCGAAGAATGCAGCCTCCTATGTTCCATCGCTCAAGGCCGGCAAAGAAGTTGAAATCACAACTCAGCGCACGATCGCGGATGGCATCAACGTGGCGAAGCCAGGACACATCCCATTTGAGTTGATCTCGAAGCACATCGACAAGGTTGTCACCGTCTCGGATGACGAGATTGCTAAGGCCATCGTCGTGCTTCTAGAGCGTTCAAAGCAGGTTGTTGAACCTGCTGGTGCGGCTGTAGTGGCCGCTCTGATGTCCGGTGCAGTGAAGCCTAAGGGCACAACGGTTGCCGTGCTATCCGGTGGAAATATCGACCCGCTGCTGATGCAGAAGATCATCGGATTTGGTCTTACCGCTTCCGAGCGCTACACGACCATTTCGGTGATGCTTCCGGATCGACCAGGACAGCTAGTGAAGACTGCTGAGGCAATTGCTGCCGCACAGGGAAACGTTGTTGAGGTGCTGCACACGCGCCACGGAGAAGGCCTAGAAATCGGCGAGGTTGAGCTTCGCGTTTCGGTTGAGACGATGGGGCACGATCACCGCGAAAGAGTGATTCAGGCTCTCAAGGATGCCGGCCTGCAGCCACGCATCGCTCAGGGTTAACCCAGGAAGTTTTTAACTTCGAGAATCTCGATTTCACGCTCTTTGCCGTTTGGTGCGAAGAAAGAAACCTTGTCGCCAACCTTGGCCCCCATAATCGCGGTGCCGATCGGGCTGTCTGGGCTGTAAACATCGATGTCGCTGCCTTCAGCGATTTCGGCGCTACCAAGCAAGAACTCAAGCTCGCTGCCGTTCATGTTCAAACGCACTACGGTGCCCTGCTCGACGACGCCGTGTGATTCCTTGGCTTCGCCGACTACTGAATTTGCCAGGATGTTCTCAAGGCGTGCGGCACGCGCTTCGATCTTTCCCTGTTCTTCCTTCGCAGCGTGATACCCGCCATTCTCCTTCAGGTCACCCTCTTCACGGGCTTCCTGAATCTTCTTGGCGATGTCTTGACGTGCGACGGTCAATAGGTACTCAAGCTCTGCAGCAAGGCGGTCGTATGCCTCTTGCGTGAGCCAGGTTGCGTCTGGGGTTTCAGCCATAATCCCTCTAGTTTATTTGAACCAGCATTTGTCGACGGTTGCGGATACAGCCAAGTTGTTCGTGTTTATAGTTGTTGGCACGCTGGGCGAATCGCCCAACTTGCCTTCAATCGCAACTTCTTTATAGCCAACAAC
>JBEDKF010000054.1:0-4573 GCA_041172305.1 Actinomycetota bacterium
TGTACTCTGACTTGATGGACTAAATGCCCCGAAAGAACGTATTTTCTCGAGTAATCGAGGACATTGACGCAGCTCTAGTGCGTGACCCGGCAACAAACACTCGTTTCGAGATGTTTATGACGTCGCCGGGTCTTCACGCTGTCTGGCAGTTTCGCGTAAATCACTGGCTGTGGCAGCGCGGTTTCCGCACCCTATCCCGGGTCCTTTCGAATTTCACCCGTCTGTGGACTGGTGTAGAGATTCACCCTGGAGCCACTATCGGCCGCCGACTATTCATTGACCATGGCATGGGCGTAGTGGTTGGCGAAACAGCTGTGATCGGCGACGACGTGCACATCTATCACGGTGTGACTTTCGGCGGAAAAACTCTTGAGTCAGTCAAACGTCACCCAACCGTTGGCAACCGTGTGATTATCGGCGCCGGCGCAACCTTGATTGGCAACATCACAATCGGTGACGACGTGGCGATTGGCGCAAACACCACAGTGACCCACGATGTGGCTCCGGGGGCAGTTGTCGTCGGTCAAGCACCGCGCACACTATAAGAAGAATTCAGGTCGCTAGACCGTAAAGAAGTGCCAACCAAGCCACCACCAAATCACGACAACTGCGATTCGGGTATTTCTGTGGTGCATCAGCCGCGCGATCAAGTCGCCAAACGGGGCAACTAGATCAGGTCTCAATCTTCCAAGCAACCAAAGAACAACCCCAGCGACAATCACGCCGAGATACTCCCATTCGGGAATCGCGAGGGTCACTTCTTCCTCCACAGCTGCAGCAGCGCAACGCCAATCAGCATCCAAAGCACCAAGAAGATTCCTCGGCCGTATGGCGATTCTAAAACGGGATTAACGATGATTGAGATTGTCGGGTAACTCTTATCGTCTTTGAAAGCGCTAGCCCAGATGTAGGCGAATAATTCGCTGACACACATGACTACCGCCAATGTGAGCCAGGCCCAACGCGTGCGGTTCATAACCAGCGTGGATGATGGTTTTGGGCCGTGGTCTCGGTAGTAGACCATGGTTAGCGCGATGGGAGCTAGCGCGAGCAGAAGCACAATGTCTTGCCAACCGCCCCGTTCGGAGAAAAACAAGACCGAGCTGGATGCGGCAATCACTAGTAAAACCGGTATTCGACCTGCCTTTGGCCGCTCTGGCATACTCCAGTGAACCCACCGCTTCCAGTCAGCAATCATCAAGAGGGCGCCGGCCGCAAAAATTATCGCGTCGATATATGCGCCGCGCATTACGTGAAAAATCGACACGTAGACCATAGGTGGTAGCCATGGGTTGATACCCGCCAGAAGTCGCTTCACAGCCCAAGCCTAAAGCCAAACTAAACTGAAGCAATGCTTAGCGTTAGTGTGGTCATCCTGACCCAAGGAACCCGAAACGAAGATCTGCACCACATTTGGGCAGATGTTCTGGGTCAGACCGTAAAGCCGAAGAACATCATCACCGTAGTCAACTGCGCAACGGTTGATCTGGGCAAGGTTCCTAAAGGAATCAAGGTCGTTGAAACCGGCGTAAATCTTGGCATTCCAGCTGGACGAAACTATGGCGTTCGTGATCTGGCTGCCACTCCTGGTCAAGAATCAGATTTGATCCTCTTCATCGACGACGATGCATACATCCTGGGCTCTGATTTCATCGAAAAGGCGACCGGCATCTTTGAGGCGAACGACAAGCTCGGTCTTGTGCAGCCAAAGGTTGTAACGCGCATCGGACAGAGCGATGAGACCGAAGAATCAGGCCCGCGCTATTGGATTCCTCGCGCTGACAAGACACCAACTCTCGAGACCTTCCCAGCATTTTCGGTATGGGAAGGCGCAACCGTCATCCGCTGGAACTGCTTCATCCAGGCAAACGGATGGGCCGAACCGATTTTCTATGCGCACGAAGGAACCGACCTTGCCTGGCGAGTTTGGAACACGGGTTTTGAGACACGCTATGAGCCTCGCCTTGTGGTTAGCCACCCGCCTGTGGGCCCTGAGCGCCACGACAAGAGCATTTGGTTTGGCATGCGCAACAAGGTCGTTATGGCCCGACGCAATCTGCCTGTGCCGTTCCTAGTGATTTACCCGCTCGCCTGGTTTGCGCTTGACTTCGTTAAGATCATGATCGGCAAGATTCCGCACCCATCGGGCAAGTACGCAATCAAGACCCAATTGCGAGAACTGTTCAAGGGGCTATTCGCGGGAATGCGCATGGACCTAACCGACCAGGGTTATGTTTTCGACAAGGATGCGGTTCGCCGCAAGTTATCTTGGAAGACCATCGGCGTTATGACCAAACACGGTCGCCCACCAATCATCTAAAGATTCACCTAAAGAAGGCCTAGAAGGCCTGCGAAAGCCTAACTTCGATTAGACGCCTGACCAGCTGGCGCGGCAGACATTCATCCTTGCTGAAGTGCAACGAGCCCTTTGTGAACGTATAACCTTCAAGCTCATCGCCTAGCTCCTGAAACACATGCCCGCTAAACGGAAAATAAGAATTGTGATTCTTGTATGAGTCGAAGCCTGCAATGCCTTTACCGTCCACTTTGAAACACGGAAGGTTATAGGAGATGCACTCCTCGGCATCAGGGATGAATTCGAGGATCAGCGCTCGCAACTCAAGCAAAACCGAACGCTGAGGTTCTTTCACGCCGACCAAGAAGTCGTCGATGACGGTCACAGTGCGAACCGGTTAGGGCTTAGCGCCAGGCGGCGAGGATCAGACCCATGACAGTCAGGCTCACGATGTCCTGGCCGATTTCAAGCAACCAAACGCGGAAACCCTGGCCACCAAACAAGCGGTGGCTAATCGAGGTTGCAGCACCAATGCCGAAGCCCAAGAACGCGCCAGAAACTCCGCCGTTAAGGATTCCAAAGTTTGGGTCCACAGCGAAAGCTAGCTCTAGAAAAATAGCGAGCGAAATCGCCATGATGAAGGCGGCAAGGAAAGTTGAGCCAAAGATTGCGCCCATGTTTGAACCGCCAGCGGCATCTTCTGGACGCTTGCCCTGAAGCTTCCACCAGATTGGGAAGAAGGTTTTTGGTCCGAACCAGATGGTTCCGATAACGATGCCGGCAAAGCCAGCGACTGCAATTGCAGCCCAATTCAATTCAGCAAAAATCATGCCTAAACTCTACCCCTTGTGCCGAGGCTACGAGTTAAGTTGGCGGGTTAGCTGCGAGGGCGCAGAGTTGCCACCATCGGGCAAACGAACGGGTCGACGTTGTTGCTTAGCCCGACCTTGCTCAAATACTTGATGATTACGACGTAGCTCGCGATTAGGTTCATCTCGATCAAAGGAATGTCATTCTGGCGGCAGTACTCCCCCACGATGGCGTGAGCTTTGCGAAGGTTTGGTCTTGCCATTGATGGGAACAGGTGGTGTTCAACCTGATAGTTCAAGCCACCCATGAGGTTGTCTTTCAACCAGCTGCCACGGATGTTGCGGCTGGTCAAAACCTGGCGTGAGAAGAAGTCGAGCTTGGCATCCTTAGGCACAAGCGGCATGCCCTTGTGGTTTGGCGCAAAAGCTGCACCCATGAAGAAACCGAAAATCATCATCTGGAAGAGCCAGAGCGCGATTGCCCATAGCCAGCCAAACATGAAGCCCATGGCCACATATGGGGCAGCCTGGCGAACACTCATGAGACCGAATTCAAGCAGACGAGTCTTGAGTGGCTTTTCTTTGCGAACCAAGCCAGCGAATGAGTCGAGCAACAGGTCGAAGCCGGTTAGGAACAAAAGGAATGGAAAGAGGTAACCTTGGCGCTCGCTAAGCCAGCGCTCGATGCCCTTCTTCTGGTTGCGAGAATCAGGCGTGAAGCTCAGGATGCGGATTGCGATGTCTGGGTCGGCTTCGATCTGGTTTGGAGTCTTGTGGTGTTGGTTGTGCTTCTTCATCCAAAAGCCGTAGCTAAGGCCAGCAAATAGGTTGGCCAGAACTAGCCCGAGAGCGTCATTGGCTTTGTTGCCGCGGAACACCTGACGGTGAGCTGCCTCGTGGGCGATGAAGCCATACTGGGCAGATAGAACACCGAGGAGGCCGGCGATGCCGAAGCCAGCCACGATCCATACCGGGTTCTCATTGAAAGCCTGGCCGATGAAAGCGCCAGCCGTCCAAAGACCGGCAGCCAAGGCTGATATGACGGCTAGGCGAATCATGTAGAAACTTGGTTTCTTCTTCATCAGGCCGGCAGCCTTGACTCTCGTCAGCACCTCGTTGAAGTTGGTAACGCTTTTGGTGCTTGCGGCAATGCTCATGGTCTAAGACTAGGCGCGTGGGCGTTGATTAGTGCCCGATTATCGGGCGATTCACAGTTTGATCGAAACTAGTCGAGAAACTCTGAAGCCAATTCGGCGAATACGCCCTCCAGTAGTTCCTCAAAATAGGCTCGTGCGACAGGGGTTTTAGCGTCGTGAACCATGAGCGTTGCGGCGTCTCTGAGCTCTTGGAGCGAGCCACCCTCGACTTCTAGGGAGCTGTCGCGGCCAACAAAATGTAGTTCGAGTGAGATGAGCAGATTTCGCAGGTAGTACTTCTGCTGGAGTTCAGTGGTCGGCTGCTTATCGAG
>JBEDKF010000055.1:0-17808 GCA_041172305.1 Actinomycetota bacterium
GCGCTTACCCCAAAGGCTGCTAAGTACATGGAAAAGCGCCCGTATGCACCGGGTCAGCACGGCCGCACCAAGCGCAAGTCAGATTCTGACTACGCAGTTCGTCTTCGTGAGAAGCAGCGCCTAAGGGCTCAGTACGGTATCCGCGAGGCTCAGCTTCGCAAGACCTTCCAGGAAGCAAAGCGCGCCGAAGGCCTAACTGGTGAGAACCTAGTCGAGCTACTAGAAATGCGTCTTGACGCTCTAGTGCTTCGCTCTGGCTTCGCACGCACCATGGCTCAGGCCCGCCAGATGGTAGTACACCGCCACATCCTCGTTGATGGTGAGCGCGTTGACCGCCCATCCTTCCGCGTAAAGCCTGGTCAGATGATCCACGTTCACGCCAAGAGCGAGAAGGTTGAGCCATTCCAGGTTGCAGCAGCAGGTGGAAACTCAGACGTCCTAAACAAGACTCCTGAGTACCTAAATGTCGACCTAGACAAGCTGCAGGCGACTCTTGTTCGCCGTCCAAAGCGCGCTGAAGTTCCAGTTACCTGTGAAGTTCAGCTCGTTGTTGAGTACTACGCAGCTCGATAAACAATCGGTTTAGGAGTTCAGATGAGCGGTGGAGACGTAGCGGCATTGATCGCAGCGGGAGGATTCGTCCTCTTGGTGCTATTTGTTGCTGTGCCATTGCTAAAACTTGGACGCGTTCTAGACGAGACTCGGAATTCAATTCGCGACCTCAACACGACCGTGGCTCCACTGCTCACTGAACTTACCGAAACTGTCACCTCGACCAACAAGCAGTTGGCGAAGGTTGATCAAATCACCGAGAACATCTCGGAAGTTACCACGAACGTGAGCTCACTCGTAGCCGTGTTCTCAGCAACACTCGGATCCCCGTTGGTGAAGATCGCTGGCCTGACCCAGGGCCTCCGAAGCGCTCTGCTAGGCAAGAAGAAGTAGGTCAATCCATGAAAAAAGCATTTTGGTTCATCACTGGTATTGCAGCCGGCCTAATCGCCGCAGAGCAGCTAAAGACCAACCCGAAAGCTAAAGCGATTGCCGACGACGTCCTTGCGAAGGTTCGCGAACTTGGCGATGTCGCAGCAGAAGGCTTCCGCGAACGCGAAGCCGAGTTAGCTGCCGAAAAGAAGCCTGCTGCAACCAAGGCTGCTTCAAAGCCTGCTTCGAACGCATAAGCATGCAGACTGCGGAAATCCGCCAGCGCTGGCTCGATTTTTTCGAGAGCAAAGGCCACACAGTTGTCCCTTCGGCTTCACTAATCAGTGAAGACCCATCACTACTTTTCACCGTTGCCGGTATGGTTCCCTTCATTCCATACATGAGCGGGCTAGTTCCTGCGCCATTCGCCCGCGCAACCAGCGTGCAGAAGTGCGTGCGAACCCTCGACATCGAAGAGGTCGGAAAGACCACTCGTCACGGCACCTTCTTCCAGATGAATGGAAACTTTTCTTTCGGTGATTACTTCAAAAAGGAAGCTATTGAGTTCGCCTGGGAGTTTCTAACGAAGCCCCAATCTGAGGGCGGTCTCGAACTAGATAAGCAACTTCTCTGGGTAACCGTTTTCCAGGATGACGATGAATCGATCGCAATCTGGCGCGATGTTGCCGGCATTCCTATGGAACGCATCCAGCGTCGCGGCATGAAGGACAACTACTGGTCTACGGGGCAACCTGGACCTGCTGGCCCTTGTTCTGAAATTTATTACGACCGCGGCCCTGCGTATGGTCGCGAAGGTGGCCCTGAGGCCGATGAAGATCGCTACATCGAAATCTGGAACCTCGTTTTCATGCAGTACGAGCGCGGTCAAGGAACCGGCAAGGACAACTTCGAGATCCTTCGCGAGCTTCCGAAGAAAAACATCGATACCGGTATGGGTCTTGAGCGCGTTGCGTTCCTCATGCAGGGTGTCGAGAACCTATACGAAATCGACCAGGTTCGCCCAGTTCTAGATCTAGCAGCAAAACTTTCAGGCAAGACCTACGGAGCCAACGTCGAGGATGACGTACGTATGCGTGTTGTCGCCGACCACATTCGTTCGGCGTTGATGCTCATCGGTGACGGTGTGACACCTGCGAACGATGGTCGCGGATACGTGCTTCGCCGTCTGCTGCGTCGCTCGGTTCGCGCAATGCGCCTACTCGGCGTCGACGCCCAGTGTTTCACAGAGCTATTTACAGCTTCTAAGAACGCGATGAAGGCTTCGTATCCTGAACTCGAGACCGACTTCGAGCGCATCCTGAAGACTGCTGTGGCGGAAGAGGAGACCTTCCTTCGAACTTTGGTTGCCGGAACTGTCTTCTTGGATGATGCTATTTCTCACGCAAAACAGGGTGGCGGCAAAGAACTAAAGGGCGACGCAGCATTCCTACTGCACGACACCTACGGTTTCCCAATCGATTTGACCCTAGAGGTAGCCGAAGAGGCTGGCCTGAGCGTTGACCGTGATGGCTTCAAGGCCCTGATGGCTGAACAACGTGACCGTGCAAAGGCAGACGCACGCGAGAAGAAGCTCGGCGGCACCGACCTATCTGTTTACTCGGCGTTCCGAGCGAAGGGTGTCACGAAGTTCACCGGTTACGAAGCTCTAGCGACCGAGGGTCGCATCCTTGGGCTCATTGTTGATGGCAAGGACGCCGCCGCCGCTACGGTAGGTCAAATCGCTGAGGTGATTCTGGATGAGACTTCGTTCTATGCGGAATCAGGCGGCCAGGATTCAGACGCCGGTTTTATTAGCGGAGACGGCTTCTCTCTAGAAGTTCTTGACGTCCAGAAGCCGGTAAAGGGTCTGATCAGCCACAAGGTATTGGTACGTTCAGGTGAAGTTTCGGTTGGTTCGAAAGCGCAGACCGAGGTTGACGCCGATTGGCGTTTGGGCGCATGCCAGGCTCACTCTGGCACACACATCGTGCACGCGGCTTTGCGTGAGGTGCTCGGCCCGTCTGCTCTCCAGAGCGGCTCTTATAACAAGCCTGGTTACCTGCGACTCGACTTTGCCTGGGCACAGGCGCTCTCGCTTGAGACGCGCAGTGAAATCGAAGAAGTCACCAACCTTGCAATCCGTCAGGACCTAGCCGTGAGCGCACAGCACATGAGCCTTCCTGAGGCACGCGAGTGGGGAGCTGTGGCTCTTTTCGGCGAAACTTACGACGAGAGCGTACGAGTCATCCAGGTAGGCGGACCTTGGTCCCGAGAACTGTGTGGAGGCACCCACGTATCTCGCAGCTCTCAGGTGGGCTTGATTTCGATCAGCGGCGAATCTTCAGTAGGTTCGGGGTCGCGTCGACTCGAGGCCCTAGTTGGCATCGAAGCCTTCCGTTCACTTGCAACCGAACGTGCACTCGTGGCGCGTCTCGGCGAAGCTCTAAAGAGCCCAAAGGCCGAGATCGAGGAGCGTCTAACCGCGACTATCGAGGAACTGAAGATTGCCCAGCGCAAGCTTTCACAGATGCAGACCGCTGCACTGGCAACACGTATCCCGGAATTCACATCTGCTGCCGTAACCATCGGTTCCACAAAACTCGTTGAAGCAAACCTCGGCGAACTTTCCTCGGTTGAAGACCTTCGCGGATTGGCAACACAGATTCGCGAAATTCTTGGTCGCGAATCCGGTGTCGTCGCATTGTTCGCCGTCGTTTCCGACAAGCCTATGGTTCTAGTCGCAACAACCGAGGCCGCTCGCGAAGCTGGCCACAAGGCCGGTAGCCTGGTTCGCACCGCTAGCCAGGTGCTCGGTGGCGGCGGAGGCGGCAAGGACGACTTGGCGCAGGGTGGCGGTAGTGACATCTCGAAGATCAATGATGCACTCGCGGCTATTCGTGGGGCACTGGGAGCCTAGTGCGTTCCGGTCGTCGACTAGCAGTTGACGTTGGCAAGGTCAGAATTGGCCTTGCGATTTCGGATTTCCACGGCATCCTGGCCTCACCACTTCAAAACATTGCTCGCCAAGCCGATGATGCTGAGACCGTCAAACTATTGCTTTCGGCGATTGCAGATCACGACATCATCGAAATCTATTGCGGGCTTCCGGTATCCATGTCTGGAACCGCTACCGCATCCACGGATGATGCCATTGCGCTGGCGACCAACTTGTCGGAAGCCACCGAGATTCAGGTGCGCATGATCGATGAGAGGCTCACCACTGTCTCCGCTTCAGCCGCACTAAGAAGCTCTGGCAAGAATTCGAAGGACGGCCGCAAAGTAATCGACCAAATAGCCGCCACGATGATTCTCGAGCAGGCACTTTCAATCGAGCGAAACAGCGATCGTGCTCCAGGCGTTTTGATTGGAGACATCGATGTCTAAATTTGCACGTCGACGCCTCATCGTCGTGGTCACCGTTGCTGTTTTGATTCTCGGTTCAGTCGCAGTCCTGAACAGATCTGCCATTCGCTCAGGGTTCGACCAGCTGGTGGGCAACGATTACCAGGGCGAGGGCTACAGTTCCGTCCTGCTCGAAATTGAACCGGGCGAGACCGGTGAGTCGATTTCGAACTCACTCGTTGATCTTGGGGTGGTGAAGAACTTCAGGACCGTTTATAAGTTGATTTTGGCCGAGAATCCGAAGTTTTACCCCGGCACCTACAAGCTGCGGCTGCACATGTCATCCCAGGCAGCGTTGAATGCCCTGTTGGACCCAAAGAGCTCGGTTACCAGCAGAGTTCTTATCAAAGAAGGACTTCGTGCCAGCTCGATTCTCGACGAACTAGCCAAGGCCACCGGAATACCACGCAGCGAGTTTCACGATGCAGCATCAAAGCGTTCAGAAATTGGTCTCCCAGCCGACGCGGTCTCGATCGAGGGCTACCTATTCCCAGCAACCTATTCGTTCTCGCCGAAAGCAACCGCAGTTTCGATTTTGAAGACCATGATTGCTCGAACCCAAGAGGAGCTGGATAGGTTCGGCGTTAATGCTGCCGACCGCCACCGGGTGCTGACTCTCGCCTCCGTGATTCAAGCCGAGGCAAGGCTCGAGCCAGATTTCTACAAGGTAAGCCGCGTTTTCCTTAACAGAATCGATAAGGGCATGCACCTGCAGTCGGATGCAACCGTGAGCTACGGCGTCAATGGAAACACCGTCAGCACATCGGCCGCCGACCGTGCGAACCGAAACGGCTTCAACACCTATTTGAACGCTGGTTTACCAATTGGACCAATCAGCTCTCCGGGCGCTATTGCAATAGATGCGGCACTCCACCCGGCACAGGGTACTTGGCTTTTCTTCTGTGCAATCAATCTAAAAACCGGTGAGACGGTATTCAGCACCACCTATGCGGAACACAGCAAAGCTGTCGCTCTATGGCGCGCTTGGATGAAGGAAAACCCTGGCTATGAGTAAAAGGTTTGCAGTTCTCGGATCACCGATCGCACATTCAAAATCGCCGGCCATCCACCTTGCCGGCTATCGAGTTCTGGGGCTCGATTGGGAATACGGCCGCGCTGAGGTTCAAAAGGGCTTGCTGCGCACCTTTATTGCGGGGTTGCCCGAGGTTTGGAACGGCTTCTCGGTCACCATGCCGCTCAAGGAAGAGGCATCCCGGTTTGCCGACCATCTTGATAGCTATGCGCAGCTCACCGGCGCTACGAACACTCTCTACCTTGACGAATTCGGCAAGTGGTTCGGCTTCAACACCGATGTTTTCGGAATCGTTCAAGCTGTCACCGAAGCTCGAATTGGTTTAGTAAAGCGCGCGTTGATTATTGGCTCAGGAGCCACCGCTACCTCTGCAATGGTTGCGCTAAGTGTGCTCAATCCAGACGCGCATGTCGAAGTGCTTGCACGAAACAAGGAAGCACGCCAGAAGCTGCTTACTCTCGGAAAATCACTTGGCTTGAAGGTTCAAAGAGCCGGTGGTTTGCGCGCCGCTAGCAGAATCTCAAACCTCACGATTTCGACTCTGCCTGCTGGAGCACTCGATAAGCAGGCCATCCGCCTAGCAAAAGCCTTCCTTTGGAAGCCAAAAGGGGCATTGCTGGATGTCTCGTATGATCCATGGCCGTCAAAGCTCGCTGCCGCCTGGGATGCAAAGGGAAAGCGGACCATTAGCGGTCTCGAAATGCTTATTTGGCAAGCAGTGGCCCAAATTCGAATCTTTACGAGTGGCTCGGCTGAGAACGAATTGCCGAATGAAATCGCCGTGATATCCGCCATGCACATCTCAGTGGAAACCGAGCAATAGCGCCGAACTGCCCTGTTCAACAGGCTCCGTGTGGCACAATTGAGAAATGTTACGTTGGATCACCGCAGGGGAGTCGCACGGCCCCGAATTAGTCGCCGTTCTTGAAGGTCTGCCCGCAGGAATCCCTGTCACCACGTCAGACGTGCAAGATGCACTCGCACGACGTCGTCTCGGTTATGGCCGTGGTGCCCGTATGAAGTTCGAACAAGATGAGGTTTCGCTCAGTGGTGGCGTACGTCACGGGCTAACCATGGGTGGGCCGGTTGCAATCACCGTTGGAAACACCGAATGGCCTAAGTGGCAAGATGTGATGTCTGCAGATCCGGTGGCACCGGAGAAACTCACCGGAGCCCGCGCGGAGGCTCTAACTCGACCTCGCCCAGGTCACGCAGATTTCACTGGTATGCAGAAGTACGGCTTCCTAGATTCACGCCCTGTTCTTGAGCGCGCCAGCGCACGTGAAACCGCCGCGAGAGTTGCCCTCGGCGCCGTAGCTTCGTCATTCTTGAATGAACTTGGGATCCGACTGGTTACCCACACGGTTGGCATTGGCCCGATAATGGCACCGCTAGGCTCCGCCCTGCCAACCCCATCTGACGTCGCGATGCTTGACGAAGACCCGATGCGTTGTTTCGACAAGTCCGTCTCAGCGGAAATGATTGCCGAAGTTGACGCCTGTCACAAGGATGGTGACACCCTTGGTGGAGTTGTAGAAACCTTGGTTTACGGCCTTCCACCAGGCCTTGGAACTTTCGTTCACTGGGATCGCCGACTAGATTCTCAACTCGCAGCCGCGCTCATGGGCATTCAAGCAATCAAGGGTGTTGAGGTCGGCGACGGTTTCGAGACCGCTCGTCGTCGAGGATCCGTTGCGCATGACGAACTCGAGCGCGATGCAGACGGTGTTGTTCGACGCCTATCAGGACGCGCAGGCGGTATCGAAGGTGGCATGAGCAACGGTGACATCTTGCGTGTTAGAGCTGCCATGAAGCCAATTTCAACGATTCCAAAAGCCCTTGCAACTGTTGACGTTGCAACCGGCGAGGCCGCCAAGGCTCACCACCAACGCTCAGACGTCTGCGCGGTTCCAGCCGCTGGCGTTGTTGCCGAGGCCATGGTCGCACTTGTTATTGCTAACTCCGTCTTGGAGAAGTTTGGTGGCGACTCAGTTGCTGAAACCAAGCGCAACCTCAAGAGCTACTTGGAAAGCATCCCAGCCGTTCTAACTTCATTCGACGCTCCGGCTTAATCGTGCCAGCTTCGAACGATGTGATTGTTTTGATCGGCCCGATGGGCGTCGGCAAAACCACTATCGGAAGGAAGCTCGCAAAGCGTCTGCAACTGCCTTTCACAGACACCGATAACTTGATTTCTGCTGACCATGGCCCGATTCCAGCGATTTTCGAGGAACGCGGAGAGGCCGAGTTTCGCCGGTTAGAAGAAAACGCGATGCACACAGCAATCCAGGCTCCGGGAGTGGTCGCAACCGGTGGTGGCGCTGTCCTCAGCCCGCTCACTCGCAAGCGTTTGAAGGATGTGACCGTGATTTACCTAGCCACCGATGGAAAGCACATCGCATCTCGACTCAAGAATGGAAATCGGCCATTGATTCAAAATGGTGTCGAAGACTGGCGAAGAATTTACGAGCAACGTAAGCCCGTTTACATCGAGGCGGCTGACTTTGAAATCAACACGAGCGGCCAGCCAATCAACGTAAGCATCCAAGAAATCATCGAGAAGTTAGGTAAGTAATGTCGACGAACAAGATCATCACAGTCAGTGGCGTTGACCCTTACGACATCATCATCGGGCGTGCTCTTCTGGGCGAGGTCGGTGCGGCACTCGGTGCGTCAGTTAAAAAGGTCCTGGTAATCCATCCGGTCGGTCTAGCAGCCTCAGCTGAGTTGCTCAAAGCAACCTTGGATGATCAAGGCTACGAGACCATCCTTGCTGGCGTTCCCGACAGCGAAGACGCGAAGCGCGTTGAGGTTGCGGCATTCTGTTGGGGAGTCTTAGGCCAGGCAGACTTCACGCGAAGCGATGCCGTTATCGGCTTTGGCGGCGGTTCGACCACCGACCTCGCAGGGTTCGTTGCAGCCACCTGGCTGCGAGGCGTGACGCTCATCCAAGTGCCAACTACCTTGTTGGCCATGGTTGACGCGGCAATCGGCGGTAAGACCGGCATAAACACCGCCGAGGGTAAGAACCTGGTCGGTAGTTTCTACGCTCCATCTGCCGTGATCATCGACCTAGACACCTTGTCGACACTGCCAAAGAATGAAATTCTGGCTGGCTTTGGCGAGGTAGTGAAATATGGCTTCATCGCTGACGAGCGAATCCTTGAGCTTATCGAAGCCGACGTCGCTGTAGCCACAGACTCTACATCGGAAGTTTTTGCCGAGTTGATTGAGCGTTCGGTTGCAATCAAGGCACGAGTTGTAGGGGAGGATTTCAAGGAGGCTGGACTACGAGAAATCTTGAACTACGGGCACACCCTCGGGCACGCGATTGAACTCGCCGAGCGTTATAAATGGCGTCACGGCGCGGCCATTGCCATCGGCATGGTGTTCGTGGCCGAGCTTGCTCGACTTGCTGGCCGACTTAGCGATGAGGCCGTTGACCGTCATCGCAGCATACTGGCGCTCATCGGCCTGCCAGTCGAATACAAGGCGGAAAAATGGGACCAGCTTCTCGCCACCATGCAACGCGACAAGAAATCTCGCGCTGGTAACTTGCGATTCGTTGTGCTCGACGCTGTAGGCAAACCAACGATCATGACCGCTCCGGCCACCGAACTGCTCCACGCCGCTTACCAAGAGATTGTTGCCGGCTAGCGATAGCCTAGAGGCATGCAAAAAGTTCTAGTCCTAAACGGCCCAAACCTGGCACGACTCGGTTCGCGCGAACCTGACATCTATGGTTCAACCAACTATGAGGGGCTCGTGGCTGCGGTGAGCGGTCTTGGTTCTGACCTTGGATTGAGTGTGGAGGTTCGCCAAACAGATAGCGAATCTGAACTTATTGGCTGGCTACACGAGGCAGTTGATGGTGGCATTGACGTGGTTCTTAACCCGGCCGCCTTCACCCACTACTCATACGCACTGCGAGATGCCGCTGTGCAGGTTACCAAGAGCGGCAAAAAGCTCATTGAGGTTCACCTCAGCAACCCGCACACCCGCGAAGAATTTCGCCACAACAGCGTGATTTCGGGGGTTGCTACCGGCGTTATTGCGGGCTTCGGTTTGACCTCATACTTGCTGGCTCTTTCTGCCATCGCAAGCTAAGTAAATTCATCGCGCTTCAGTTAGACTGTTAGGCGCAGGGATTCCATCCCGCTATTTTTTTGCAATAAACCTAAATCTTGAAAAGAGTGATTGTCATGGCAACTTCAAACGACTTGAAGAACGGCATGGTCCTAAACATCGAAGGTCAGCTTTGGGCTGTCGTCGAGTTCCAGCACGTAAAGCCTGGCAAGGGCGCTGCGTTCGTGCGTTCAAAGCTAAAGAACGTCCTAACCGGCAAGGTTGTCGACCGCACCTTCAACGCTGGCGTGAAGATCGAGACCGCAAACGTTGACAAGCGCAACATGACTTATCTTTACAACGACGGCGACGGCTACATCTTCATGGATGCCGACACCTTCGACCAGGTTTCGCTTTCTGAGGCAACCGTTGGCGACGCAGTCAACTACCTTCTTGAGAACCAGGAAGCCACCGTGGCGATGCACGAAGGCAACCCAATCTATGTCGAACTTCCAGCCTCAGTAGTGCTTGAGATCACCTACACCGAGCCAGGCTTGCAGGGCGACCGTTCATCAGGTGGAACCAAGCCAGCAACCGTAGAGACCGGCCTACAGATTCAGGTCCCTCTATTTGTTGACAACGGCACCCGCGTCCGCGTAGACACCCGCACCGGTGACTACCTCGGCCGCGTGACCGACTAATCAGTTGAGCGCTAGAACTAAAGCACGTAAGCGTGCCGTAGACGCAGTATTCGCAGCTGATCTTCGTAAGATTTCTCCTCTTATCCTTTTGGATGAAGTGGCGGTCCTAACCGCAGACCGACAGAACCAGGATGAGATCTTCGGCTACGCCCGGATGATCGTCAACGGCGTTATCGAGAACTACGACGAAATCGATGACCTACTCGACACCTATTCGCAGGGCTGGGCAATCGATCGCATGCCAAACCTCGATCGAGCCATACTTCGATGCGCTGTCTGGGAAATCATGCACAACGACGAGGTTCCTGACGCCGTAGCAATCAACGAGGCTGTCGAAATGGCCAAGGAGCTTTCTACCGACGACTCAGGTTCGTTCATCAACGGCTTGCTGTCTCGGATTTCTGCCACCAAGACCGCCAAGTAGCCTGCTCGGCTGTTAGACTCTTACAAACATCCTTTAAGACCGTCCAGAGAGGCGGAGAAGGAGGTGGGCGTGTCCGCACGCACCGTCTTGAGTAGCGACGACATCGATCGCGCGGTTACCCGCATTGCTCACGAAATTCTCGAAGCCAATACTGCAATGCAGAAGAGTGGCACTTCCAATCTCGTCATCCTAGGTATTCCCACACGCGGAGTCATGCTTGCCGAACGCATCGCCAAAGTGATCGCACGAAACGAACCAGGAACCGATGTCGCCCAGCTTTTGGGCCGCTTAGATATCACCATGTATCGCGACGATCTCGCGACAAACCCGACGCGGCCGGTTACCGAGACCATGATTCCGAGCCAGGGAATCGACGACAAGGTTGTGGTTTTGGTAGACGACGTACTTTTCAGCGGTCGAACAATTCGCGCCGCTCTCGATGCGCTGAACGACTTTGGCCGCCCTCGCGCGGTGAAGCTAGCGGTTTTGGTCGACAGAGGGCATCGCGAACTTCCAATTAGGGCCGATTTCGTGGGCAAGAACCTGCCTACCGCTCGCGAAGAACGCATCAGCGTTCACCTGACCGAATCGGATGCAGAGAACTCGGTGGTAATCGAATCATGATCAAATACCTTCTCTCAGCCGGTGATCTATCGCGCGAACAAGCCATCGAGATCCTCGACATTGCCGAGGGCATGGCCGATGTCAATGACCGTGAAATCAAGAAGCTTCCGACCCTGCGCGGCAAGACTGTGGTCAACCTCTTCTTTGAAGACTCGACTCGAACCCGGATTTCTTTTGAATTAGCGGCAAAGCGTCTTTCGGCTGACGTGATTAATTTCTCGGCCAAGGGTTCAAGCGTTTCAAAAGGTGAGAGCCTAAAAGACACGGCGCAGACCCTAGAGGCGATGGGTGCAGATGCAGTCGTGATCCGCCACCCAGCAAGCGGTGCCGCCAACGTTCTTGCCCACAGCAACTGGATTAATGGTGCAATCGTCAATGCGGGCGATGGAACGCACGAACACCCGACTCAAGCCCTGCTCGATGCCTTCACGATGCGAAAGCGCATTCACGGCGCAAACTCGAAAGGTAAGGCTCTCGAAGGCCTCAAGGTCGCCATCGTCGGCGACGTCTTGCACTCTCGCGTGGCACGCTCAAACCTACTTTTGCTAAACACCCTGGGTGCCGAGGTTCACTTCGTTGCTCCACCGACCTTGCTGCCGGCAAACCCGAGCAACTGGAATGCGAAGCTTCACTATTCGTTGGATGAAGCCCTTCAGGTGGAAAAGCCAGACGTTGTAATGATGCTTCGTGTTCAGGCTGAACGCATGAACGCATCCTTCTTCCCATCCGAGCGCGAGTATGCACGGATCTGGGGCTTCAACGCCGATCGCCTCAAGACACTCAAGCCTTCAGCGTTCCTAATGCACCCGGGGCCAATGAACCGTGGGCTTGAGATTGATGCTATTTCTGCAGATTCACCACAGTCAACGGTTTTAGAACAGGTCGCCAACGGCGTTTCGGTTCGTATGGCTGTTCTCTACTCACTTCTTTCAGGCGAAAGGGCCGCAAATGTCTAACAGTTTCGTACTAAAGAACGTGAACCTCGGTGACGGGGGAGCAACGGACATCCTGGTTGACGGAGACAAGATCGTCGCCATCGGGTCGGGCCTTTCGGCTGCCGAAACAATTGATTGCGCCGGCCTCGTGGCGCTGCCTGGGTTCGTAGACCTTCACACACACCTTCGCGAGCCTGGTTTCGAGCAGAGCGAAACCGTGCTGACCGGCACTCAGGCTGCGGCCATGGGCGGATTCACCGCGGTTCACGCGATGGCAAATACCAGCCCGGTAGCCGACACCGCGGGTGTCGTAGAGCAAGTTGCTGCTCTGGGCCGCGAGGCGGGCTATGCGGATGTTTACCCTATTGGTGCGGTCACCGTTGGGCTCGAAGGCAAGCAGCTTGCCGAACTGGGAGCCATGGCTAGTTCAAAGGCACAGGTTCGCGTCTTCTCGGATGACGGCAAATGCGTTCATGACCCTGTGTTGATGCGCCGTGCGCTCGAATACGTAAAGGCATTCGGGGGAGTGATCGCCCAACACGCTCAGGAACCGCGCCTAACCGAAGGTGCCCAGATGAACGAGGGTGCAGTTTCAGCGGAGCTAGGCCTGACCGGTTGGCCAGCCGTAGCTGAAGAATCGATCATCGCTCGAGATGTTCTTCTTGCCGAGCATGTCGGTTCACGAGTGCACATTTGCCACCTGTCGACCGCCGGCTCGGTTGAAATCGTCCGTTGGGCCAAGGCGAGGGGAATCCAGGTAACCGCAGAGGTCACTCCACACCACCTTCTGCTAACCGACGAACTGGTTCGAAGCTACGACGCGGTTTACAAGGTGAACCCACCTCTTCGCACAGCAGCCGATGTGGTTGCACTTCGCGAAGCGCTTGTTGACGGCACCATTGACATCATCGCTACCGACCACGCTCCACACCCGATTGAAGCCAAGGATTGCGAATGGAATGCGGCCGCTTTCGGCATGCTCGGTCTTGAAACCGCCGCATCAATCGCCCAAGATGTGCTGATCGACAGCGGCAAATCATCGTGGGCACGCCTTGGTGAAGTTCTTTCTACCAACCCAGCTCGCATTGGTGGCGACACCGAACAGGGTCAAGGATTGGTTGTCGGCGCATTTGCAAACATCGCGCTGATTGACCCAACCGTGAAGCGCAAAGTAGTTGCCGACAGCGCGTCGAAGTCGAAGAACTCGCCATACGTGGGCTTGGAACTTCCAGGCAAGGTCGTGCACACGATTTACCGCGGATACTTCACCGTCCGCGATGGAGAACTAGCAGAAAAGGGCCGCAGCTAATGCAGAAGTACTACGTTGCGATCATCCTCGCCGTCCTGTTTTTCTTTTTCATCCTGACCGCCATCCGTGCCTGGCGCGCACGCACAGCCAAGCAAGAGGCAGACTTTTCACAGCCGGCTATGGCCCTCGAGGCGGCTGGAACGCAACTTCTGAAAGTCAAGGCGTTCTACGTGGCAACCACGTTTGCCGAAAATCACCTTGAGCGCATCCGGGCCTACGGGCTCGGCATTCGTGGGCTCGCTCACGCAATCGTTTATGAAGGCGGTCTTCAACTCATCCGAAAGGGTGAGAGACCGCTTGCAATCGGCAGAACAAGTATCGATTCGATCTCGACAAACCAAGTCACAATCGACCGAGTGACCGAAGCCAAGGGCATCGTCACGATTGACTGGTCTCAAGATGCCACCAGATTTTCGACGCACCTTCGTGTTGTCGAACAGAGCAATCGAGCAGCGCTGATTTCAGCGCTCGAAACCATTAGCAACAGAGAGGCAAAATAATGAGCACAGCTCTACTAGTTCTTGAAGATGGTCGCGTCTTCAAGGGGCAAGCATACGGAGCCGAGGGTAAGACTCTTGGAGAGCTTGTTTTTGCCACCGGCATGACCGGTTACCAGGAAACTCTCACCGACCCGTCTTACGCCGGTCAGATTGTCCTGCAAACCGCGCCACACATCGGTAACACCGGAGTCAATGCTCGAGATGAAGAGTCAGACAAAGTTTGGGTTGCCGGTTACGTAGTGCGAGACCCGTCACGCATCGTCTCCAACTTCCGTGCCGAAAAATCGCTGCCGGACGAACTCAAGAAGTTTGGCATCGTTTCAATCTCCGGAATCGACACTCGCGCGCTAACCATTCACCTTCGTTCAGCGGGGTCCATGCGCGCTGGTATCTTCTCGGGTGAAGCGGCCGAGGCTTCAATTGAAGAACTGCTCGCTCAGGTGAAGGCTGCGGCTCAGATGAAGGGCCTTTCACTCAGCGACCAGGTCACCACCGATGTTGCCTACACCGTGGCAGCCGAAGGCGCAAAAATCGGTAAGGTTGCCATCGTCGACCTAGGAATCAAGCGTTCAACCATCGAGCACATGGCCGCGCGTGGGCTTGAGGTTGAGGTTTTCCCAGCCACGGTTGACGCAGCAACTCTCATCGCATCGAGCCCGGACGCAGTTTTCTTCTCTAACGGGCCTGGCGACCCGGAGGCTTCGGGTCAGCAGGTTCTTGTGCTCCGCGAGATCTTGGCCAAGAGGATTCCATTTTTCGGGATCTGCTTCGGCAACCAGTTGCTAGGGCGGGCTCTTGGTTTCGAAACCTATAAGTTGACCTTCGGACACCGTGGAATCAACCAGCCGGTCATGGACCGCACTACCGGAAAGGTCGAGGTTACCGCTCACAACCACGGTTTTGCCGTGAAGGTTGATGGTGGCCCTGAGGTTGAAAGCCCTGAAGGATTCGGCCGCGTTTTGGTCAGCCACGTTTCACTAAACGACAACGTCGTCGAAGGCCTACAGTGCCTCGACATCCCTGCATTCTCTGTGCAGTATCACCCAGAGGCCGCAGCAGGCCCACACGATTCCAACTATCTCTTCGACCGTTTGGTTGAGGTTATCGAAAGCAACAAGGTGGCCAAGTAATGCCAAAACGTTCAGACATTAACAGCGTTCTAGTAATCGGCTCTGGTCCGATCGTCATCGGCCAGGCTTGTGAGTTCGACTACTCGGGCACCCAGGCCTGTCGCGTTCTCCGCGAAGAGGGCATCCGAGTGATTTTGGTGAACTCGAACCCAGCAACCATCATGACCGACCCAGATTTTGCCGACGCAACCTACGTTGAGCCAATCACCCCTCAGGTAATCGAAGCAATCATTGCCAAGGAACGCCCGGATGCGATTCTGCCAACACTCGGTGGCCAGACTGCGCTCAATGCAGCGATGCAGTTGCACGAGATGGGCATCCTCGAAAAGTACAACGTAGAGCTAATCGGTGCCAAGGTTGACGCGATCAAGAAGGGTGAAGACCGAGAGCTCTTCAAGCAGCTTGTGCTTGGTCTGGGCAATGGAGCCGACGTAGCTAAATCAGTCATCTGTGGAACCCTCGATGAATGTCTCGAAGCCGTCAAGGAACTTGGCTACCCGCTCATGGTTCAGCCATCATTCACCATGGGTGGCCTTGGTTCAGGTTTCGCGCACGACGAAGAAGAACTTCGCCGCATCTGTGAATCGGGTCTTCAGGCCAGCCCGGTAACCGAGGTTCTCCTTTCTGAGTCGATTCTCGGCTGGAAAGAATACGAACTCGAAATGATGCGCGACACCAATGACAACTGTGTGGTCGTTTGCTCAATCGAGAACGTTGACCCAGTTGGTGTTCACACCGGTGACTCAATCACCGTGGCACCTGCGCTCACACTGACCGACCGTGAGTTCCAGAACCTACGAGACATCAGCATCGACATCATTCGTGCCGTTGGTGTCGACACCGGTGGTTGCAACATTCAGTTCGCGGTCGACCCTGAAAATGGTCGAGTCGTCGTAATCGAAATGAACCCTCGCGTCAGCCGCTCGTCGGCGCTGGCCTCTAAGGCAACCGGATTCCCAATTGCAAAGATCGCGGCCAAGCTCGCGATCGGTTACACGCTTGATGAAATTCCGAACGACATCACCCGAGTCACCCCGGCCAGCTTTGAGCCGACGCTTGACTACATCGTGGTCAAGGTTCCTCGTTTCGCTTTCGAGAAGTTCCCAGCGGCAAACGCCACTCTGACCACGACCATGAAATCGGTTGGAGAGGCGATGGCTATCGGGCGCAACTACACCCAGGCGCTTCAAAAGGCTCTTCGCAGCCTCGAACGCCGCGGTTCGTCATTCCACTGGGATGGCGAGCCAGGCAACGCAGCCGAGCTGCTTGAAGCCATCAAGACCCCTACCGACGGCCGTATCGTGTTGCTGCAGCAAGCCCTTCGCGCTGGCGCAACTCCGGAGCAGGTTTTTGAGTCAACCAAGATGGACCCGTGGTTTATTGACCAAATCGTCTTGATCAACGAAGTGGCCGACGCAACCGCGGCCGCATCGCACCTAGACGCCGAAATCATTCGTCATGCCAAGGACCACGGTTTCAGCGACATCCAGATCGCCAACCTGCGCGGAATCAGCGAGGCAGAGGTGCGTGGAATCCGTCATGATCTAGGTCTGCGCCCGGTCTTCAAGACTGTCGACACCTGTGCCGGCGAGTTCCCGGCAGAGACCCCTTACCACTACAGCACGTATGAGGAGGAGACCGAGGTCCGTCCTTCGGATCGAAAGAAGGTCGTAATCCTCGGCTCTGGCCCCAACCGAATCGGCCAGGGTGTCGAGTTCGACTACAGCTGTGTGCACGCTTCATTCGCGCTGTCGGATGCCGGTTATGAAACCATCATGATCAACTGCAACCCTGAGACCGTCTCGACCGACTACGACACCTCGGACCGTCTCTACTTTGAACCATTGACGCTTGAGGACGTGCTCGAGGTCATTCACGCCGAGCAACAGAGCGGCGAGTTGGTTGGAGTTGTGGTCCAACTCGGCGGTCAGACCGCTCTTGGGCTTGCCAAAGGCTTGAAGGCAGCGGGAATTCCTATCTTGGGAACCACCCCGGAGGCAATTGACCTCGCCGAAGAGCGAGGCTTGTTCTCGAAGATCTTGGATGACGGCAACCTACTTGCGCCACCAAACGGCACTGCCCTAACCATGGCAGAGGCCGAGGTTATCGCGACCCGCATTGGCTACCCGGTTCTCGTCCGTCCGTCATTCGTTCTAGGTGGCCGTGGCATGGAGATCATCTATGACCAGGCCGGCATCCGTGACTACTTCGACCGAATCAAGGATCAGGCCATCGTTGGCCCTGAGCACCCACTGCTCGTCGACCGCTTCCTGGACTTCGCAATCGAAATCGACATCGATGCCCTGTTCGACGGGACCGACCTATACGTTGGTGGCGTCATGGAACACATCGAGGAGGCCGGTATTCACTCTGGTGACTCGAGTTGCACCCTGCCGCCGGTCACGTTGAGCGACTCACAGATTGCACGAGTTCGTGAGGCAACTCTGAAGATTGCCCAAGGCGTCGGCGTTCGCGGTTTGCTGAACGTTCAGTTCGCTCTGGCTGCCGATGTTCTTTACGTTCTTGAAGCGAACCCGCGTGCATCACGCACCGTTCCATTCGTTTCGAAGGCGCTTGGCATCACCCTCGCTAAGGCTGCTTCGCTCGTGATGGTTGGCAAGACCATCAAGGAGCTAATTGCCGAAGGTCACCTGCCAGAAAAGGATGGAACATACATCCCGGCCGGTTCACCAATTTCGGTGAAGGAAGCCGTGCTGCCATTCAAGCGCTTCGCGACCAAGGATGGCCGCTTCGTCGACTC
>JBEDKF010000056.1:0-26862 GCA_041172305.1 Actinomycetota bacterium
CGCCTAAGCGAGGATTTTCATTGTGGACCCGAGGGGATTTGAACCCCTGACCCCCTGCATGCCATGCAGGTGCGCTACCAGCTGCGCCACGGGCCCGTTTGTTGCCGAGGCAACCGTCCAAGTTTACAACAATTTAAGCCTGCGTGACTACATCCAGCTTGACTATTGGCTGATCGCTGTAGAGACGTTCCAACGAGTAATACATGCGGTCTTCTTCATGCATTACGTGGCAGATAACGTCGCCGAAGTCTAGAAGAATCCAACGACCTGTGGTCTTTCCTTCACGGTGCAGAAGCTTGTAGCCGTTTTCCAACATCTTCTCTTCGATGCTGTCGGCGATTGCTGCTACCTGACGCTCGGTTCGGCCCGAGGCCAAGAGAAATACGTCAGTTAGAGGCATGACCGCGGTCACATCGAGGGCCACTAGGTTTTCGGCAAGCTTGTCGGCTGCGGCATTTGCAGCGATGTTGGTTACCTGGATGGCTTTAGGGGTTGCAGTCACGAGATCCTTATTTTTACTTGAAGATACCAAGCATATACGCTGCGGCACCTGCTCCAACCAAAACGACCATAATCAGCCCAATGATCAAGCCAACTCGCGGCCTTTTTGAATTTAGGTCTACAGCCATGTTGTGAAAAATATCCGTTGCAGGAACTGACTCGGTGGCAAAAGAAACTGGCACGGATGCAACTGGCCTTGACTCGGATGCAACTGGCGTTGAAGACACTGGCGCGGCCGGTGTATTTGAAACGACCGGCTTCGCATACGCCTCACCTTCAGCGGTCTGTGCGACAGCGCTGATTGAGGATGTGATCGGCTCTTCGGTTTCAGCAAGAACTTCATCGTAGGTTCTGGTTTGACCTACAGGGGTTTCAGTCGAAGCGGGCGCAACGGCCAAAGCACCGGTTAGTGGGTCGAGCAAACCTTGGCGTTCCATCTCGCGAATTCGCTTTCGAGTCAACATTTCGCTTGCAGCCGGCAAATCAAGCGAGTCGGTGTTCACCTGATCGGCGTTCTCTGGCAGTTTGATTTGCCCGGTAGGTAAGTCAAATACCTGCTCCGGTTTTGGAACCAATCCCTGTCGCTCGGCTTCGCGAAGCTCACGTCGGCTCTGGAACTCGCTCACTCTACTCCCCTATACAAGCCATGTTTTCCAATGAATTGAACGATGCCATCCGGAACCAAATACCAGATTGGTTTTCCTGCGGCGACTCGTGCACGGATGTCGGTCGATGAAATCGCAAGCGCTGGAATCTCCAAAACCTCGATAGCACCCTCGGGTGCGGCAGGGAGATCAAGGTTGTGGCCTGGACGGGTTACGGCAACGAAATGGGCAAGATCCCAAAGTTCGCTCGCATCTTTCCAGCCGGCAATAGACGTCACAGCATCGGCTCCGGTGATGAAGAACAGATCTGCGTCTGGATGCATTGAACGTAGGTTTCGGAGAGTGTCTACGGTGTAGGTTGGCCCACTTCGATCAATGTCAACTGTGCTCACTTTGAAACGAGGGTTGGCTGCGGTCGCAATTTCAACCATCAATTGGCGAGCAGAGGTATGTGTAACTTCATCCTTTTGCCATGGTTCGCCAGTAGGAACAAAAAGGACTTCGTCGAGATTGAGAGCGGCTGCTACTTCGCTGGCTGCCACCAGGTGCCCGTTGTGAATGGGGTCAAAAGTTCCACCCATCACACCGAGTCGAAGCCTGCTCATGCTCAACAGCTAGGCGTGATTTAGTGGTGGGCGCTGTTGTTGCCCGACTTGTGGTCGTGGCGGTTCGCAACATCGCGGTAAGAGAAGGTGATGACAGCTAGAAGAATGAAAGTCGACATCGCGATAATCCCGAAAACTACTGTCGGAAACGGCATCTCTACGTGAACTTCAGCGGCAGATGCAAGAACAGATGAAAGCATTTTTTTCTCCTAAAAACTTAACTAAAGAATAACCCAGAAACAAACGAAATTAGGCTCGTACCTGGCCAGCGCCACGAACCAACCACTTTGTGCTGGTGAGTTCCAATAGCCCCATCGGGCCGCGAGCGTGGAGTTTCTGAGTCGAGATGCCCACCTCGGCGCCAAACCCGAATTCGCCACCATCGGTGAATCTAGTTGATGCGTTGACCATGACGGTCGACGAGTCGACCTCATTGAGGAAGCGCTCGGCGTTTTCGACATTCTCAGTGATGATCGATTCAGTGTGGTTCGTCGAATAATTCGCGATGTGTGCCAGCGCTTCGTCGAGACCGCTGACAACCTTTACAGAAATCTCAAGATCGTGATATTCGGTAGCCCATGATTCATCGGTGGCAGGAACCGCGGCAAAGAAGTTGTCTTGGGTTGCCTGGTCACCGTGAATAGTGACGCCAGATTCAGCCAAACGATCAAGCACTGCTGGCAAGACGCGCTCAACTGCATTTTCGTGAATGAGGAGAGTTTCGACGGCGTTGCAAACGCTCGGGCGCTGAACTTTGGCGTTGTGAACAATCTCCACAGCCCAGTCCAGACGAGCGGTCTCGTCGATGAAAATGTGAACCACACCGTCACCAGTCTGGATTACTGGAACCTTTGCCTCTTGGATGACCTGCTGAATCAAGCCGGCACCGCCTCGAGGAATCAAGACATCGATCAATCCGACTGCGCGCATCATTTCTGCGCCACCGTCGCGGCCGAATTCGTCTACGGTCTGAACTGCATCCGAGTCGATCTCGGCAAGAGCTAGAGCATCCTGGAGAAGCTTCACTAACACCGCGTTGGTGTTTTCCGCCGCGCTACCACCGCGAAGAACCACCGCGTTTCCGCTCTTGATGGCCAGAACAGCGATGTCGATGGTTACGTTCGGGCGAGCCTCATAGATCACACCGATGACGCCTAGCGGAACGCGCACCTGTGTCAGCTTTAGTGCGTTAGGTAGCGACATGCCGCGAACAACATCGCCAATTGGGTCTGCCAGACCGATGATTTTGGAAGCCGCGTCGGCGATGCCTTGGATTCGATCGAGATCTAAACGCAGGCGATCTTGGAGGCTTTCGGTCATGCCGTTTGCAATGCCGTTGGCTAGATCCACTTTGTTGGCGGCGATGATTTCGGTTGCTCGAGCTGGCAACAACTGCGCAATGTTTGCCAAAGCGGCATTCTTCTTAGCCGTGGATGCCTGAGCCAATGCGCTGGCTGCATTCTTAGCTAGAGTGATTTTTTCGATTGCAGTTGACATTTTTATAGCCTATTCCGACTCGAACCAAGTGCCTACAGGTTGGCCTTCCAAGGCTGCGGCAACATTTGCGGTGCTCGTCAAGAGCACGCTCACTCCCGAGGCCGTCGCAAGTTGCGCTGCGCCTACCTTGGTAACTGCGCCGCCGGTTCCAACGGCCGTGCTGCTGCCGCCGATTTCGACGCCCTCAAGAGTCTCACCGAAAGCGACGGTTTCGATGCGCTTCGCTCCAGGCTTGGTAGGTGGCATGTCGTAGAGTGCGTCGACGTCACTGAGCAGTACCAGCGCATCGGCTTCGACTAACACAGCAACGAGCGCCGCCAGTCTGTCGTTGTCTCCGAAACGAATTTCGGCGGTAGCCACAGTGTCGTTTTCGTTGACAATTGGAAGAACGCGCAGTGATACAAGTTTGTCCATCGCGCGCTTTGCGTTCAGGCGGGTTTCATCTTCTTCCATGTCGCCAGAAGTCAAAAGCACTTGGCCGGCAAGAATTTGGTAGCGCTCGAGACTCGCCTGGTACCGAGAAATAAGGCGGCTTTGACCTACCGAAGCGAGGGCCTGCTGCGTCGCAAGGTCTTCTGGCTTCTCGCTTAGGTGCAGCAACGGAAGGCCGGTTGCGATTGCACCCGATGAAACCAGGATGACCTCTACGCCACGTGCGTGCGCGGCCGCGAGTGCGTCAACTAGGTGTTCGATCTTGCCTTCGTTTGTGCCACTAATGGAAGAAGATCCAACTTTGACAACGACGCGCTTGGCAGTAGCCAGCTCGCTTCTATCCCGAAGTCCCACTTAGTCTTCCTTTTCGAAGTCCTCAGGGTTTGACCAAATTCCGGCCTCGCCCTCTTTTTGCATCTCGGCGCGAAGAGCTGCCTTAGCATCCATGCGTTCGGTGTAAGTTGCACGACGTTCCTTGGTGGTGCGACGTTCGCGCATGTCGAAGCGAGCGTCTGTTCCTCGAGGACCAGCGATTAGTTCACCTGCTGAGGCAATGCTCGGCTCCCAGTCGAAGATGATTCCCTTGCCAGGGCCGATCACAACGGTTGAACCGGCAGAAGCGCCAATCTTGAATAGCTCGGTTTCCATGCCGATCTTGCCAAGGCGGTCGGCAAGATAGCCGATGGCTTCTTCGTTAGCAAAGTTGGTTTGGTGAACCCAGCGCTCAGGCTTTGGACCAAGAACGCGGAAGATCTCCTCGCCACCGACTTCTTCACGAGTGATCGTGAACTTGTTCTCGTCACGCTTTGCCTGCATTAGCTGGATTCGCGGCTTGACCGGCGCACCCTCGGCATCCTTCCGGGCTTGCTCGACAAGCTGAGCCAATGCGAAGTTCAACTCGCGTAGCCCTTGGTGGCTTGCCGCCGAGATCTCGAACACGCGGTAACCGCGCGCCTCGAGGTCTCCTCGAACAAACTGAGCGAGTTCGAGAGCATCAGGCACATCGATCTTATTGAGAGCGATTAGCTGAGGGCGTTCGGTGAGCGGGGTTTGACCTTCAGGAACCTCGTATGCATCGAGTTCCTTGAGGATCTTCTCCAAGTCGGTGATTGGGTCGCGGTTCGGCTCAAGGGTCGCACAGTCAATGACGTGCAGCAAGGCCGCACAACGCTCAACGTGACGCAAGAATTCTAGGCCCAGACCCTTACCTTCGCTTGCACCCTCGATCAGTCCAGGAACGTCAGCGATTGTGAATCGGGTTTGGCCCGCCTGGACAACTCCGAGGTTCGGGTGAAGGGTCGTGAATGGGTAATCGGCGATCTTAGGGCGTGCGGCGCTCAGAGCAGCAATCAAGGATGACTTGCCCGCACTTGGATAACCGACCAAAGCAACGTCGGCGACAGTCTTGAGCTCAAGGATGACGTCCCCACGCCATCCCGGAACGCCGAACAGAGCGAATCCTGGGGCTTTACGCTTTGAGCTCGATAGCGCTGCGTTGCCGAGGCCGCCGATGCCGCCTTCTGCTACAACGAGCTCCATTCCTGGCTCATCGAGGTCGGCAACCAACTCACCCTTTTCGTTCTTAACTACGGTGCCGACTGGAACCGCTAGAACCAGGCTCTCGCCATGGGCTCCATTGCGGAAGTCTCCAGCACCGTCGCCACCATCGCCACCGGCGCGGTGAGGGTGGAAGTGGAAGTCTAGAAGCGTGGTGACATTAGGGTCGGAAATGAGGCTAATTGAGCCACCCTTGCCGCCGTCAGCGCCATCCGGGCCAGCAAGCGGCTTGAACTTCTCGCGCTTAACTGAGACACAACCGTCTCCTCCATCGCCTGCGCGAAGGTGAAGCGTCACTTGGTCAACAAATGAAACCATGGTGAGCCCCTTTCAAAATGCTTTAGAAACAGGAAAAGCGAGCCAAAAGGCTCGCCTCCCTAGAAAAACTAGAACCGCTTACGCAGCCTCGACGATGTTCACAACACGACGGCCACCCTTGGTGCCGAACTCAACCTTGCCAGCAACAAGTGCGAACAGAGTGTCGTCCTTGCCCTTGCCAGTGTTTGCGCCTGGGTGGAAGTGAGTGCCACGCTGACGGACGATAATCTCGCCTGCGTTTACTTCCTGACCTGCATAACGCTTAACGCCTAGACGCTGTGCGTTTGAGTCGCGACCATTTCGAGTGGAACTTACACCCTTTTTCGATGCCATCTTGGATCAGTCCTTTACTTACTTGATCTCGGTGACCTGGACGCGGGTTAGGTCCGCACGGAAGCCTTGACGCTTCTTGTAACCGGTCTTGTTCTTGTACTTCTGAATGATGATCTTAGGACCACGTAGGTCGTTTAGGACCTCGGCGGTAACCTTCACCTTTGCTAGTGCGTTGGCGTCGGTGGTGACCTTGTCACCGTCAACTAGAAGAAGAGCCTGAAGCTCAATCTTGCCGTTAGCATCAGCTTTAATACGGTCGAGAGTCACAATAGTGCCTACCGACACCTTCTCCTGGCGGCCGCCTGCGCGGACAACTGCGAAAACCACAGATCTACCCTTTGTTCAAAAAGACTTGGATGTTGCTCGTGCGAAAAACTCTTCAGGCAACGAGGATTCAGTCTACATCGCCTTTGGGCTTGGGTCAAACCTATTTAACCCTTATTTTCCGAACTGGAGGCATCGGCGACGGGTGCCGACGGTGCCCCACTTGTTGCTCGACGCGGTTTGCGACGACCCTGGCCTGGAGCTTTCGGCTCTGGCAGGGCATCTAGAACTGCTTCAAGTAGTTTCTCTGTCTCAGCAGGCTGCGCCGGCTCAACAGAAATCTTTGCGTTTGGCAACACGATTGGCGACTCTTCGCCCGCCGCTTCGTGAGCGGCAACGGTTGAGGCTGCAATCTTTCCGATCACGTTATTCAATTCAACCGCGCGTTCCGGGGTAACTACCTTTGCAGTCTCCACCTTCGGCTGCTGGTTTGCCGAACCGTTTGAGTTATTGTTGCCGTTTCCACGATTCTTCTTACCCTGCTTCTGTTGCTGCGGGCGCGATTCCTCGTGAGTGTTGTTCTTAGAACGCATGATTGGCTCGTGGTGGACTATTACACCACGGCTGGCACACGCTTCACATGGCTCGCTGAATGCCTCTAGCAGCCCGATTCCGAGCTTCTTGCGGGTCATCTGAACCAAACCTAGTGAGGTGACCTCGGCTACCTGGTGCTTGGTGCGGTCACGACTTAGGCATTCCATCAGTCGGCGTGAGACGAGATCGCGGTTCGATTCAAGAACCATGTCGATGAAGTCAACGACGATGATTCCACCGATGTCGCGAAGTCTTAGCTGACGAACAATCTCTTCCGCTGCTTCCAAGTTGTTTTTTGTGACGGTTTCTTCAAGGTTTCCGCCAGAACCGACGAATTTTCCGGTGTTGACGTCAACTACTGTCATTGCTTCGGTGCGGTCGATAACCAACGAACCACCCGAAGGTAGATAGACCTTGCGCTCGAGAGCCTTAGCAATCTGCTCACCAACACGGTATTCATCGAAGATGTCCTTGCCGCCGTCATACTTGGAGACGCGCTCGAGTAGATCAGGAGCAACTGACTTCAGGTATTCCTCGATGACTTCGCGAGCGTCTTCACCCGAGATGACCATCTTCTGGAAGTCTTCGTTGAAAACGTCGCGAACAATCTTGACCAAAAGGTCTGGTTCGCTGTGGAGAAGAACTGGAGCCTGGCCCTTTTCGACCTTCTTGCTGATGTCTTCCCACTGCTGCTGCAAACGCTGCACATCGAGAGTCAGCTGCTCTTCGGTTGCACCTTCGGCTGCGGTGCGAACGATGACGCCGGCATCCTCTGGTAGTACTTCCTTCAAAATCTTCTTTAGGCGTGCACGCTCAGAGTCAGGCAGCTTGCGCGAGATTCCGTTCATAGAGCCGTTTGGTACGTAAACCAGGTAGCGACCTGGAAGCGAAACCTGACTGGTTAGTCGAGCACCCTTTTGACCTACTGGGTCTTTGGTGACCTGAACGAGAACGGTGTCGCCAGACTTCAGCGCAAGTTCGATGCGACGCGGCTGGTTGCCGGTTTCGGCAAGTTCCCAGTCGACTTCGCCCGAGTAAAGAACGGCGTTGCGACCGCGGCCGATGTCGACGAACGCCGCTTCCATCGAAGGCAAAACGTTCTGGATTTTTCCAAGATAGACATTGCCGATTAGCGATGCTTCAGAGGCCTTTGCAACGTAGTGCTCGACCAAGATGCCATCTTCGAGCACACCGATCTGGATCTTGCCGTCTTTGGAGCGAACGACCATGGTGCGGTCTACAGCTTCGCGACGAGCCAAGAACTCTGACTCGGTGATTACGGTGCGGCGGCGACCTGCGTCGCGACCGTCGCGGCGACGCTGCTTCTTTGCCTCGAGACGAGTCGAACCCTTTACTCGAGTCGGCTCGTTGCTTGGTTCCTTTGGTTCGCGAGGGGTGCGAACCTTGACGACTGCATTGGGGGCTACCGAATCAACGTTGCCCTCTTCGCCTGCGCGACGACGTGTGCGAGTGCGACGGTGACTTTCTCCATCGTCGCTCTTGTCTTCGACTGGGCGACCGCGCTTTGCATCAATAACGGGAGTCGGTAGGTCTGGAGCCATGAACATCAGCGAAGTGGCTGAGATTGGTGCCAAAGGCAAGGACGCAGGTGCCTCTTCGACAGGCGCGGCTTTCTTAGCGCTGGCGCGCTTGGCCGCGGCCTTCTTGACCGCCGTCTTTTCAGCTGGTGCAACTTCAGAAACAGTCGTTTCACTGGCTTCGCTGGAAGCTGACTTCGATGCTCGCTTTACCGGCTTCTTAACTTCTGCAGTCTCAGCCTTGGCCGTTGCTTTAGAAGCAGTTTTGCGAACAGGCTTCTTCGCGGTTGCAGACTCTTCTGATGAAGGTGCGTTTGATTCTTCTTTTTTCACCATTTCTGGTGCACTCCAAGCTGCCTGCGAAACCTAGGCCACACTCACTAGGCCCTAAGGCGTAAAACCATGTTGCTTGCGATTGCAAACAACCAAATTTGAATGCGAGTCACTTTCTTTCACGGCATCCGCTGCCCGATGGGTCTTACGCGACTTCAACGCTTCAGTTCTCGCTAAATCTTTGGGTTGAGTCAGGTGTGGACTGACTTAACTTCTTCAAGTATGACACCACAGCCATCAAAAGTCATCAATGGCGCGTGTAATACTGAAGGAGTGAGCGAACTATCGACAAACTCTGTAGAGACACTGCCTAGCCCGGGCAAGCGATTTGCCTGGACACTTATTCTCTCCGGCATCCTCGGATGGATCGCCGCCTTCACCCTAACTCTTGAGCGAATTCACGTCGCGACAAATCCCGATGCCACGCTCAGCTGCGATCTAAACCCCTTCATTTCGTGCAAATCGGTGATGCTTACGGAGCAGGCACGTCTGCTCGGCTTCCCGAACCCTTTGATTGGGCTCGCCGCCTTCGTCTTCCCGATTGCTGTTGGCGCGGCCATCCTTGCCGGTGCAAAGTTTGCACTTTGGTTCTGGCGAATCTTCGCAACTGGAATCACGATGGGTTTTCTATTCGTTTTGTGGCTCTGGGTTCAGAGCACTTTCGTAATCAACGTTTTGTGCCCTTACTGCATGGTCGCCTGGGTGGCCATGGTTCCACTCTTTTGGACTGTAATACTCTTCTTGATTCGAGAAGGCGTGATCGACAGCCCGATTCGGCTTGCCGGTTTCTTCGACCGCGCGTACGAAAGAGTTTGGTTGTGGGCTCTGGCTACAGACCTCTTGATCGCGACAATCATCATCGTGCGCTTCTGGTCATACTGGCCAGCGCTTTGGAAGTAAATCCAAGCAAAGAGAAAGGGTCCCGATCGGGGACCCTTTTTTTGTTCCTTAGAACCAGAGAGCTAACTCCCTAGCGGCTGACTCCGGTGAGTCAGATCCGTGAACTAGATTCTGCTGGACCTTTAGGCCCCAGTCTCGTCCGAGATCGCCACGAATAGTTCCTGGGGCCGCGGCGGTTGGGTCTGTTGCTCCAGCCAGAGAGCGGAAACCTTCAATGACACGGTTGCCGGTGAGTTTGATTGCTACTACATCGCCGCTGCCCATGAACTCAACCAATGGCTCATAGAAAGGCTTGCCGTCGTGTTCTGCGTAGTGCTCGGCTAGAAGTTCGCGAGAAGGTGTGAACTTCTTTAGGTCGGCTACCACGTAACCCTTGGCTTCGAGTCGAGCGATGATTTCGCCGATGAGGTTGCGCTTTACGCCATCAGGCTTAATAAGAACTAGTGTTGCGTCGGTCATGTGATGCTCCTTTGCTTCGGTATTGCCCTGTTTAACTAAGAGTGCGCTCGTAGGCTGCGCGCGCCTTGTCGATGGTGCCGCCGGCTACCATCGCCCAAATCCATAGGCATAAGAAAATGCCACCGACCACGTACATCAGCGGAACCCAGACACCAATAAAAATCACGGCGATTTGCAGAACCCAGCCAAAGATGTACGAGCCTGGTTTGCCGAGGATGGCTGGAGTCAGAATGAAAAGCACAGCAAGAGATAGGCCGACCGCCCAAACGGTGGCTGCGTTCTCGTTAGTTGGGCCCAGCACCTTGGTGCCGAAAGCTACCAGGGTTGCGAAGAATACGACTAGCGATTCGAATGCCATGAGAATCGAACCGAGGGCACGCTTGGTTGATTTGTTTCGAACCTTAACCTTTGGTGTGTTAGACATCTTGCTCCGCTTCGATTTGCTTTAGGGCCAGAACTTCTCCGACCAGAGTGATGGATCCCGTCACGAGAATAGCCGACTTCTGCCCGTCTGGAAGGGCGAGCGTAGCCTCTGCGATAGCCCATTGAGGGTTCGCCTGAACCTTCACGCGGTCGGCGCCGAGCACCTCGCGAGCAAGTTCAGCCAGCTTTTCGACGGGAAGGGCACGTGGCGAACTTGACTGTGTGACGATTACTTCGACAACCGATGAGTCGAGCGCCTCTAGCAACCCTCGAGCATCCTTGTCAGCAAGAATCGAGACGACTACGACCACGTATGGCGAGCCGAAGTTAGTCTTTAGCGCCTGCACCAGAGATTCAGCGCCGCCCGGGTTGTGGGCAGCATCGAGAATAACTAGCGGCTCACGCGACACGACCTGAAGACGGCCCGGCGATGAGAAGTCGGCAAAGGCTGCACGGACAACGTCATCCATGATGCGCTGCTCGCCGCCACCAAGGAAGGCTTCTACAGCGGCAATAGCCAAAGCTGCGTTTTCGGCCTGGTAATAGCCGTGGACCGGGAGATTCAGGTCGGAATACTCCCCTGCCAGGGTTCTGATAGAAACCTTTTGACCGAGAATGTCAGGGGTAGATTCGAGAACTTCGAAATCGGTTCCGTAGCTCTTGAACGCATCCGCGGTTGATTCGGCTTTTGCCTTCAGCACAGTCAAAGCTTCGGTTGGTTGCGCGGATGAGACCACGAAAGCACCTGCCTTGATGATTCCTGATTTGGTCTTCGCGATTTCTTCGATCGTGTGGCCCAAACGCTCCATGTGGTCCAGCGAAATTGGGGCAAAAACCGCAACGTCACCGTCGGCTACGTTTGTCGAGTCCCACTCGCCACCCATTCCAACTTCCAGAACCAAAACATCAACCGGCGCGTCTGCAAACACTGCAAAGCCGAGCACCGCTAGCACTTCGAAGAAAGTCAGGGCACCCTCGCCGGCTGCGGCCAGTTCGGCATCGACGATCTCGACGATAGGAGCGATGTCCTCCCAGGCGGCAACTAGCGCCTCGTCAGAAACCGGCTCGCCATCAATTGAGAGTCGCTCATTCAACTTCACTAGGTGTGGGCTGGTGAAGCGCCCGGTGCGCAAGCCGTGTTCGCGAAGCAAACGCTCGATGAACCTTGTGGTGCTGGTCTTTCCGTTCGTTCCGGTGACGTGAATGACTCGATAAATCTTCTGCGGGTCACCGAGCAACTCGACCAATCGGCGGGTCGGAGCCAATCGCGGGCGGATCTTGTTCTCAGGTACACGTGAAACCAGAGTCGCCTCAACTGCGGCGGCGCGCTCAGCCCAGTATGTTTCCTCGCTCAAAGTTTTGCCACCGAAACCTGAACCTGTTGGCCGTCTCCGACGGTCACTGGGTTAGATAGAGCAGAGTTACTGATCGATTCGAGTTCAAGCGTCAATGTCTCACTCTGAACCAGTTCGCTGTGCGCAGCAACTGCAGAAAGTACGTCTTCGGCAGCCTCAAGGGTCAAGCGAATGCGGTCGCTGACATCGAGACCAGCGTCCTTGCGCGCCTGCTGGACAGCGCGAACAACATCGCGAGCCAAACCTTCGGCTGCAAGCTCAGCGGTAACCAGGCCATCGAGGATGAGGAACCCGCCTCCAGGCAAGATTCCGATGTGCTCGGTAATCACGCTGTCATCGGCGCCATCTGCGAGGTTTGCAACGAGGTCAATCGTGTACTCGCCGTCGATTAGAGCGACACCGCCGACAGTAATCTCTCCATTAACCTCAGACCAGTCCCCCGCCTTCGCGGCTTGGATAACTGCTTGAACGCTCTTGCCGATGCGAGGGCCGGCTGCGCGGGAGTTCACGGTCAAACGCTTGATAACTCCGAACTCCGTTGTTGAATCGAGCGAAAGCTCAACCAATTCAACCGCCTTGACGTTTAGCTCTTCGGCGAGAATTTCGCTGAACTCACGCAGCGCTGATGCGTTTGCGGTCACAACAGTCAACTTTGCAAGTGGCAAACGAACGCGAAGACCGTTTGCTTTTCTAAGGCTCGAAGCTACAGAACTAACGGTTCGAACTTGGTCCATTGCCGAAACCAAACCCGCATCCTGAGGTAGCTCCGAAGAATCAGGCCAGCTCTCCAGGTGCACGCTGCGGCCACCGGTCAAACCCTTCCAGATTTCCTCGCCAACCATTGGCAACAGCGGCGCCGCTACGCGACAAAGGATCTCGAGAACGGTGTAAAGGGTGTCAAACGCCTCAGTCGACCCCTCCCAGAAGCGGTCGCGCGAGCGACGCACATACCAGTTGGTTAGCACGTCAGCGAAGTCGCGAAGAGTTGCTGCAGCAGAGTATGAGTCGTACTTATTGAAGTGACCTTCAACCTCATCGATCAAATCGCGAGTCTTAGATAGCAAGTAACGGTCGAGCACATCGGTGCTGTCGAATGAGCGCTTGGCTTCATAGCCTGAGGCGTTTGCGTATAGAGAGAAGAAGTACCAGGTGTTCCAAAGTGGCAGCAAGAACTGGCGAACACCCTCACGGATGCCTTGCTCGGTGACAACTAGGTTTCCACCGCGAAGAATCGGGCTCGACAGCAAGAACCAGCGCATTGCATCCGCGCCGTCACGGTCGAATACCTCGTTAACATCTGGATAGTTGCGCAGAGACTTCGACATCTTCTGACCATCGTTGCCAAGGATGATGCCGTGCGAAACGGCCGACTTGAAAGCCGGGCGATCGAACAGCGCCGTGGAAAGAACGTGCAGAGTGTAGAACCAACCGCGGGTCTGCCCTACATATTCGACGATGAAATCGCCAGGGTTGTGCGTGTCGAACCACTCGCGGTTCTCAAATGGGTAGTGAGCCTGCGCGAATGGCATCGACCCAGACTCGAACCAGCAGTCCAAGACCTCTGGAACTCGACGCATGGTCGATTTGCCAGTTGGGTCATCTGGGTTTGGGCGTGTCAGTTCATCGATTACCGGTCGGTGGAAGTCGCTTGGGCGAACTCCGAAGTCACGCTCCAACTCTTCCATCGAGCCGTAAACATCGACTCTCGGGTAGGCAGGGTCATCTGATTTCCAAACCGGGATCGGTGCGCCCCAGAAACGGTTTCGGCTAATTGCCCAGTCGCGAACGTTTTCAAGCCACTTACCGAAAGAACCATCCTTGGTGTGGTCTGGAGTCCAGTCGATTTCCTGGTTTAGTTCGAGCATGCGGTCGCGAAGCTTCGTGGTTTCAACGAACCATGAAGAAACCGCCTTGTAGATTAGCGGGCTCTTGCAGCGATAGCAGTGCGGGTAAGAGTGCTCATAGCTGGCCTGGCGAAGGACGCGGCCTGCCGCCTTTAGGTGCTGAGAGATCGGCTTGTTCGCCTCAAAAACATGCTGACCCTCGAAGTCGGCAATGATCGAGTTGAACTCTCCACGCTCATTGATTGAGATGTAGGTAGGGATACCCGCGGCTAGACAGACGCGTTGGTCATCCTCACCGTATGCCGGTGCCTGGTGGACAATTCCCGTTCCGTCGCCATCGCCAACGTAGTCATCGACCAAGACGGTCCAGGCGTTTGACGTATCGAATTTTTCAGAATCGGCGTAGTAGTCAAATAGGCGGTCGTACTTCAAACCGCCCAGTTCGCTTCCGAGGTAAGTGGCGACAATCGATGATTCGAGTTCTTCGGCCGATTCAAAACCGAGGTCCTTAGCAAAACCAGCAACTACATTCTTAGCCAAGAGATACTTGGTGCCTGCAGGGCCGCCGTCGGCAGCACCGTTAGCGCCGGCCGCTACCACCACGTACTCGATTTCAGGGCCGACTGCCAGTGCGAAGTTCGTCGGAAGGGTCCATGGAGTTGTCGTCCAGGCCAATAAGCGAACTCCTTCGAGCTCTTGACCCGCTGAAACAGGGAAGGTAACTGTCAGGGTTTGGTCTTGACGGTTCTTGTAGACCTCGTCATCCATTCGGAGCTCGTGGTTTGACAGCGGGGTTTCGCAACGCCAGCAGTAAGCCAAAACCTTGAAGCCTTCATAGACCAAGCCCTTATTGTGAAGCTCCTTGAACGCCCAAAGCACGCTCTCTGTGTAGTCGGTGTCCAAGGTCTTGTAATCGTTCTCGAAATCAACCCAACGCGCCTGGCGGGTTACATATTGCTCCCACTCCTTGGTGTACTTCAACACCGAGGTTCGGCAGGCTTCGTTGAACTTGTCGATTCCAACGGCTTCGATTTCGTGTCGACCAGAAATGCCAAGTTGGCGCTCGGCCTCAACCTCGGCAGGCAAACCGTGAGTGTCCCAACCAAAGCGGCGTTCTACGCGATAACCCTGCATCGTCTTGAAACGCGGAACCATGTCTTTGGTGTAACCGGTAAGTAGGTGGCCGTAGTGCGGCAAACCGTTCGCGAATGGAGGGCCGTCGTAGAAGACGAATTCTTCGGCATTGGCTGCCGTGCGCTGATCGATTGACGCCTGGAAGGTGTCATCACCCTTCCAGAACGCAAGAATTCCCTGCTCAACCGCCGGAAAAGATGGGCTTGGGTTTACACCATCACGCGCGGCAGTATTTGAGTCATTGTGCTTGGGATACATTCAAGGCTTTCTGGCTTGTCAGTAAAAGGAATTCTCCTATCAATGTTAACCTGTTACAAACCCGTTTTTTGGAGACTTTCACGTGACTAATGCCCATTCAGGCTCAGCCAACAACTTTCTTGCACCTGCAACCGCACCAGACAAGGTCGGTGTCGAGGGTCTAGAAGAAAAATGGGGGCTCCGTTGGGAGTCGGACGGCACCTACCACTTCAACCGCAACGTTGCTAAGTCGCAGGTTTTCTCGATCGACACTCCGCCACCAACCGTGTCTGGATCACTTCACGTCGGTCACGTTTTCAGCTACACCCACACGGATGTCGTCGCGCGCTACCAGCGCATGACCGGCAAAGAGGTTTATTACCCGATGGGCTGGGATGACAATGGTCTACCAACCGAGCGTCGCGTTCAGAACTTCTTCGGAGTGCGCTGCGACCCATCTTTGCCATACATCGAAAACTTCGTTCCACCATTCGAAGGCGGCGACAACAAGAGCTCTAAGGCTGCGGACCAGATCGCGATCTCTCGCCGCAACTTCATCGAACTTTGCGAGAAGCTAACCACCGAGGATGAGAAGCAATTCGAAGCCCTGTGGCGCAAGCTCGGCCTTTCGGTTGACTGGAAGCAGACTTACCAGACCATTTCGCCAGCGGCTATCGCCGTTTCACAGAAGGCGTTCCTGGGCAACCTCAAGCGCGGCGAGGCATACCAGTCGATGGCTCCAACCCTTTGGGACGTCACCTTCCGCACCGCTGTGGCGCAGGCAGAACTTGAAGACCGCGAACAGCCGGGTGCCTACCACCGAGTCGGTTTCAACGTAGACCCAACTCTCTGGGACGGCGGCAAGATCTTCATCGAAACCACTCGCCCAGAACTTTTGCCTGCCTGTGTGGCTCTTGTCGCACACCCGGATGACAAGCGCTACCAGGCTCTATTCGGCAAGACCGTTCGTACTCCCCTATTTGACGTTGAGGTTCCGGTTGTCGCACACCGCCTGGCTCAGATCGACAAGGGTTCTGGCATCGCGATGATCTGTACTTTCGGTGACGTAACCGACGTTATCTGGTGGCGTGAGCTAGACCTGCCAAACCGTGCAATCATCGGCTGGGATGGTCGAATCATCGACGAAATGCCAGATGTCATCACCTCGGCTCGGGGCAAGGAGATCTTTGCCGAACTCGTCGGCAAGACGATCTTTTCGGCCAAGCAGACCATAGTTGAGTTCCTTAAAGATTCAGGCGACATGGTTGGCGACACACGCCCAATCCAGCACGACGTCAAGTTCTTCGAAAAGGGCGACAAGCCACTCGAGATTGTTTCGACTCGCCAGTGGTACATCCGCAACGGCGGCCGTGACGCAGCCATCCGTGAACGCTTGATTGAGCTCGGCAAGAAGCTCAACTTCAGCCCTGACTTCATGCGCGTGCGCTACGAAAACTGGGTAAACGGCCTAACCGGTGACTGGCTGATTTCGCGCCAGCGATTCTTTGGTGTGCCAATTCCGGTTTGGTACGAACTGGATGCAAACGGAGAAGCTAACTTCGACAAGCCGTTGGTGCCAGACGAAGCCCTACTACCAATTGATCCGTCAACAGATGTCCCGGCAGGGTTCATCGAAGCTCAGCGCGGCGTTGCCGGCGGATTTATCGGCGAGATGGACATCATGGACACCTGGGCGACCTCATCGCTCACCCCTCAGCTCGCTGGTGGCTGGATTGAAGACCCAGAGAAGTTCGACCTTGTCTTCCCTTATGACCTTCGACCACAGGGCCAAGACATCATCCGCACCTGGTTGTTCTCAACAGTGTTGCGATCTGAACAGGAATTTGGCCAGCTACCTTGGTCAAACGCTGCCATTTCCGGTTGGATTCTCGACCCAGATCGCAAAAAGATGTCTAAGTCGAAGGGAAACGTAGTCGTTCCTGCCGAGCCAATCGACAACCACGGTGCTGACGCCGTTCGCTACTGGGCGGCTTCGGCACGCCTAGGCACCGATGCTGCCTTCGACGAAGGTCAGATGAAGGTCGGGCGTCGCCTCGCGGTGAAGTTGCTTAACGCAGCTAAGTTCTCGCTTTCATTCGAGGTTCCTGAGGGCCACACCGATGTCACCGAGCCAATCGACCAGGCTCTTTTGCTCGGCCTGGCAGAAGTGGTTCGTGGCGCGACTGCGGCATTCGAGAGCTACGACCACACAAAGGCGCTCGAGCTCGCTGAACACTTCTTCTGGAAGTTCACCGACGACTACCTAGAGCTGGTCAAGGACCGCGCTTATAACGCCAACGGCGAGGTGTCAGCCGCACAGCAAGCCTCGGCGGCAATCACGCTGCGCCGAGCACTGCACACCATGCTCCGACTTTTTGCACCATTCCTACCGTTCGCAACCGACGAGGTTTGGAGCTGGTGGCAGACCGACGCCGGTTCAATTCACCGAGCACCATGGCCAACCGCAGAAGAGTTGACCCAAGGCTTGGATGGCTCGAACGCCGCTTTGCTCGGGCTTGCTTCAAGCGCATTGGTTGGCGTTCGCAAGGCGAAGTCTGACGCTAAGGTTTCAATGAAAGCTGCCGTTGAGTCTGCAGTGCTAGAGGCCCCTGCGGCAGTGCTAACAAGTCTTAGACTGCTTGAAACAGACCTAAAGGCTGTTGGTCGTATTGAAACCCTCGGCTATGCAGAGGGCGAAGAAGTGGCTATCGTCGATGTAATCCTTAAGGCAATAGAAGAGGCATAAATGAACCCGTTCGCACACCGCTCAAACCTGCCGTATGAACTACCTCCGTTTGACGCGATACGCGACGAGCACTACCTGCCCGCCTTCTATGCCGGTTGCGAAGAGCAGCTAGCCGAAGTCAACGCCATCCTAGAATCGGGTGCGCCTACCTTTGAGAACACCATCCTTGCCCTCGAGAAATCGGGTCGCATGCTGTTTCGCGTTCTTGCAGTTTTCTATAACAAGTCAAGCGCCGACACTAACGACGCGATTGACAAAATCGAGGAAGAACTAGCCCCAAAGCTTTCCGCCCACAGCGATGCCATCAACTTGAATGCCGAGCTCTTTGCCCGCATTGAACACGTCTATGAAACACGCCACGACCAAAACCTGGATGCCGAATCGGTTTGGTTGGTTGAACGCTACTACCGCGATTTCGTCCACGCCGGCGCGAAACTTGGCGTCGCTGAACGAAGCGAGCTGATGAGCCTCAATGAGCAGCTGTCAAAGCTTGGAACCAAATTCAGCCAGAACGTATTGAACGATTCGAACGATCTCGCCGTTCTCGTCGATGACGTAACGGAACTCGACGGGCTCGAGCCTGGTCAGATCGATGCTGCGGCGGCAGCTGCAGAAGCGCGTGGGCTCACCGGCAAATGGCTGATCACGATGGTTAACTACACAGGAAACCCGGCTCTCGCCGCCCTTACCAACCGCAATCTTCGCGAAAGAATCATGAAGGCATCGCTCTCAAAGGGCGGCCGCGCGAACGACAACGACAACAGAGCTCTTCTGCTCGAAATGGTGAAACTCCGTGCTAAGCGCGCCAATCTAATGGGGTTCAAGTCCCACGCCGAGTATGTGCTCTCGGAGCAAACCGCGGGTCACCCAGATCGCGTACACGAAATGCTTCGCAAGATTGCCCCTGCGGCGGTTGCCAACGCCCGCGCCGAAGGCGAAGCCATCCAAGCAATGATCGATGCCGAAGGTGGCGACTTCGATCTAGCCAGCTGGGATTGGTCTATTTACACCGAGCGAGTTCGCTTGGCGAAATACAACGTCGACACCTCGAAGTTCAAGCCGTTCTTCGAACTTGAGCGTGTTCTAAACGATGGTGTGTTCTGGGCAGCCACCAAGCTTTTTGGAATCACTTTCAAGCTGCGTCCAGACCTAAACGCCTATCACCCGGAGGCCCGCGTCTGGGAGGTTCACAATGAAGATGGCTCTGCCCTAGGCCTCTACATCGGCGACTTCTACACGCGCGACTCAAAGCGCGGTGGAGCCTGGATGTCGGCATTCGTCGAACAGAACCACCTGCTCGGTCAACTCCCGGTGGTGTTCAACAACATGAACGTTCCTAAGCCATCCGAGGGCTCCCCTACCCTGCTGACTTTTGACGAGACCGCAACACTCTTCCACGAGTTCGGACACGCACTCCATGGACTGCTTTCAAACGTCACTTACCCACGATTCAGCGGCACCAGCGTCGAACGCGACTTCGTTGAGTTCCCATCACAGGTAAATGAAATGTGGATGCTCTGGCCAGAAGTATTGGCCAACTACGCGAAACACTTTGAGACCGGAGAACCACTTCCGCTTGAATGGGTTGAGAACCTCAACCGCGCAGAGACCTTCAACCAGGGGTTCGAAACTACCAGCTATCTTGCGGCTGCCATCCTTGATCTCGCTTGGCACTCGCTTACCATCGACGAGTCAGTAGAAGACGTAGAGTCCTTCGAGGCCGGCGCAATCGCGGGTTACGGCCTGGACTACGCACCTGTGCCGACACGCTACCGCAGCACTTACTTCTCACACATCTTTGATGGCGGATACTCAGCTGGCTACTACGGCTACATCTGGTCAGAGGTTCTCGATGCAGACACGGTTGACTGGTTCAAGGCCAACGGAGGTTTGACTCGATCGAACGGTCAACGATTCCGAGAATCACTGCTATCGCGCGGTGGTTCAACCGATTCGATGGGAATGTTCCGCACCTTTACGGGTCACGACGCCGACATTAAGCCATTGCTGAAGCGCAGAGGTCTTATTTAGCCTTCGCTTTGAGGCTGAGCCAGCCCCAGACGATAAGTCCGGCGATTAGTGCCCAGAAAGCTGAGCCGATTCCGAAGGCTGAAACGCCCGAGGCAGCGACCAAAAACGCAACCATGGCTGGCAATCGCAGTTCGACCACTTCAACGGCCGAGCTGAGTGCAGAGATGATCGTGCCTAGCAACGCCAAACCGGCGGCTGCCAAGACAAGTTCTTTCGGCGCCTGAAGCACGAAGGCCACGGTTGGCACGGCCAGTAGCGCAATGATCAGGTAAACATAGCCGCCGTAAACCGAAGATAGCCAGCGACGCTTAGGGTCTTTGTGAGCGTGTTCATTGGCGTTCAATGCTGCTGTGATTGCGGCGAGGTTCATCGAGAAGCCACCGAAGAACCCGGCGACGATGGCCGCTAGGCCGGTAGAGGCCATTACCTGCTTGAAGGGAACCTCGTAACCAAAACTCTTCATGATGGCGACACCCGGGATGTTCTGGCTAGCCATGGTCACCAAATAGAGCGGAATTCCAATCGACATGATTGCCGTGACGTCAAAGGTCGGAGACACCAACTCGATGTGCGGCAACAAGCCACCCGAACCAAAGGCGATGCCCTTGTCGATTGCGGTGAGAGTAAAGATGATGAGCATCGCCGCCGGGGTCGCCCAGATAGTCGCGTACTTATAGAGAATCAACCACACTAGGATTGCCGGCAACACTACCCAAGGGAAATCGGCTGCGGATTTGAATGGCGCGATGCAGAAGTTGAAAATGACACCAGCAAGCATCGCGGATGCAATCGGCTTAGGAATTGCGGATACAAGTCGCCCAAGAGCCGGCCAGAGACCAGTGAGAAGCAGAAGTACGCCGGTGACGATGAAGGCGCCTACTGCACTAGAAAACGGCAGGTTGAGCTCGCCAGACGAGATGAGCAGTGCGGCGCCGGGCGTGCTCCAAACAATCGAAATCGGCATCTTGTATCGCCAGCTGAGTGCGATCGACAGAAGCCCATACATTGCGATGAGAACAAAGATCGCCGAAGCGGTCTGTGAAGTGGTGGCGTTCAACGCCGTGAGCGCTGTCAGCACCAGACCTGCGCTGGCTGCGGTGCCCGTTATTGAGGCGACGGTGCCAGCAAGGATAGGTGCCTTGTGGTCAGAGAAACGACCCATTGATTAGGCAGACTTTTCTTGGCGCATGCTCTTGAAAGGCACGATGGCCGGCTCGGCGCCTGACTCAACAACCGCCTTGGAAATCTTTACGATTCCTTGGATCTCCGAACCCGGAATTTCGAACATGATCGGGCCAAGAATTTCTTCCATAATGGCGCGCAAGCCTCGTGCACCGGTTTCGCGGGCGACGGCCTGGTCGGCGATCGCCTGAAGTGCGTCGACGTCGAACTCAAGCTCGAAGCCGTCAAGCTCAAACATGCGCTGGTACTGCTTGACCAGTGCGTTCTTCGGCTTGGTCAGAATCTCCATGAGAGCTTCACGGTCTAGAGGCGTAACGGTTGCAATAACCGGGAGACGACCAATGAATTCAGGGATGAGGCCAAACTTGCGAAGGTCTTCTGGCTGAACCTCGGTAAAAATTTCGATGTTGTCGTTCTTGCCCGCGATTGGAGCACCGAAGCCGATGCCCTTCTTGCCCGAGCGAGCCGAAATGATTTCCTCAAGACCAGCGAAGGCGCCAGCGACGATGAAAAGCACGTTGGTTGTGTCGAGCTGAATGAACTCCTGCTGAGGGTGCTTGCGGCCGCCCTGCGGTGGAACAGAGGCTACGGTTCCTTCGAGAATCTTGAGCAAAGCCTGCTGAACACCCTCACCCGAAACGTCGCGGGTAATTGAAGGGTTCTCGGCCTTGCGGGAAATCTTGTCGATCTCATCGATGTAGATGATTCCCGACTCCGCGCGCTTGACGTCGAAGTCAGCTGCCTGAAGCAACTTGAGCAAAATGTTCTCAACATCTTCACCGACATAACCAGCTTCAGTAAGTGCGGTGGCGTCGGCAACTGCAAAAGGTACATTTAGACGCTTAGCGAGAGTCTGAGCCAGATAGGTCTTGCCGCAACCGGTTGGACCAATCATCAAAATGTTTGACTTGGCGATTTCGATTGAGTCGTGATCCTTGCCGGCAGCTGTTAGCGTGCCACGTGAACGAAGGCGCTTGTAGTGGTTATAGACGGCTACCGCTAGGGCTTTCTTTGCCTGGTCTTGGCCGATTACGTATTCATCAAGGAATCCCTTGATTTCGCGAGGCTTAGGCAAGTCGATATCTTCGACGCTCTCGGCAGCAGCGCCGCCAAGTTCTTCCTCAATAATCTCGTTGCAAAGTTCAATACATTCGTCACAGATGTAAACCATCGGGCCGGCAATTAGCTTGCGCACCTGCTTCTGGCTCTTTCCGCAGAAAGAACACTTGAGCAGGTCGCTTGATTCGCCGAGCTTAGTCATAACAAAACCCTATCGTTCGGCAAAGAAAAAGCGGATGAGCCTCGCCCATCCGCTTTTCTGAGGTTTCTAGACTTATGCGTTCTTGCGCGAGGTCAATACCTGGTCGATAAGACCAAATTCGAGCGCTTCTGGCGCGGTAAGAATCTTGTCTCGGTCGATATCCTTGTTGACTTCAGAAACAGAGCGCTTGCTGTGCTTAGACAAGGTTGATTCAAGCCAGTCACGCAGACGCAGCATCTCATTGGCTTGGATCTCAATGTCTGAAGCCTGGCCGCGACCTGAATCTCCTGATGATGGCTGGTGAATCAAGACACGAGCGTTAGGCAAAGCCAAACGCTTGCCTGGTGCGCCGGCAGCCAATAGCACGGCAGCTGCGGAGGCGGCCTGACCTAGGCAAACGGTCTGAATCTGTGGACGGATGTACTGCATCGTGTCGTAGATTGCGGTCATCGCGGTGAATGAACCACCAGGTGAGTTGATGTACATGGTGATGTCGCGGTCAGGGTCCTGTGACTCCAAGACAAGCAACTGAGCCATGATGTCATCGGCCGAAGCGTCGTCTACCTGGACACCCAAGAACACAATGCGGTCTTCAAAAAGCTTGTTGTACGGGTCTTGGCGCTTGAACCCGTATGAGGTGCGCTCTTCGAAAGTTGGAAGAATGTAGCGAGCTTCTGGGCTGCTAAATACGTTTGGGTTTGTCATCGTTTCTCTCCCTGAACCTAGTTGGTTCCTACGCCGGTGGCGCTAGCTGCATACTTCTGGATGTGGTCAATGAAGCCGTACTCTAGGGCTTCCTCCGCGCTGAACCAACGGTCGCGGTCGCCATCGATCATTACCTGCTCGACGGTCTTGCCAGTCTGCTCTGCCGTAATCGAAGCGAGCTGGCGCTTCATCGAGACGATGAGTTGCGCCTGAGTCTGAATGTCGGCAGCGGTTCCACCGAAGCCACCGTGAGGCTGGTGAAGCAAAACGCGCGTGTTTGGCGTCGCATAACGCTTGCCCTTGGTGCCCGATGAAAGCAAGAATTGGCCCATCGATGCACACATGCCGATGCCAACAGTCACGATGTCGTTAGGCACGTACTGCATGGTGTCGTAGATGGCCATACCAGCGGTAATGGAGCCGCCTGGTGAGTTGATGTAGAGGAAAATGTCCTTGGTTGAGTCTTCTGCGGCAAGCAAAAGGATCTTTGCGCAGATCTCGTTTGCCATGTCATCGCGCACTTCGGAGCCGAGCCAAATAATGCGGTCCTTGAGCAGACGATCGAAGGTGCTGCTTGGTGCCTTAGCCTGATCAGCCATTGAAGTACTCCTAAATCTTGAGGTTGCTTGACAAAGATAACCGCCCTCGACACCAAATCCGTGATGTGTTCGCCAGTGGCTAAAGAGAAATGGCCCAGACCGAAGTCTGAGCCATCCCTTTTTTGAACTTGATTAGTGGTTGTGACCTGAGTGGTCTTCAGCTGAGTCAACGGCATCAGACTTGGTGAATTCGCTTAGGTCGACAGCCTTGCCCTTTGAGTCGGTTACGACTGCGGCTTCTAGAACGATGGTCAATGCCTTACGACGGGCAACTTCTCCAACGAACGCTGGAACCTGTCCGTTCTCGCTGATGGCCTTGATGAAGTCATTTGGCTGCATGCCGTACTGCTGTGCGCTCTGCACTAGGTACTGGATCAGCTCCTGCTCGCCAACCTGAATTTCTTCCTTCTCAGCGATTGCATCTAGCAGCATCTGAACCTGGAAAGACTTGTTGCTCTCGATGGTTACTTCAGCGCGGTGGGCTGCGTCCTCGAGACGTCCTTCTCCTTCGAGGTGACGGTTTACATCGGCCTCTACTAGCTCAGCTGAAACAGGAACCTTTACTAGCTCAAGAAGCTGTTCGGTTAGAAGCTCACGAGCCTGGATGCCCTGGCCGAATACCTTCGAAGCCGCAAGCTGCTTCTCGATTTCCGCCTTCAGCTCTGCAACTGTGTCAAATTCTGAAGCCAACTGAGCGAATGCGTCGTCAAGCTTAGGAAGTTCGCGCTCCTTGACTGCGGTCAGGGTTACTGAAACTTCAGCTTCCTGGCCAGCCTTCTCGCCACCGACAAGCTTTGACTTGAACGTGGTTGACTCGCCTGCGGTAAGGGTGTCTAGCGCCTCGTCGATGCCGTCCAGCAGGTTGCCTGAACCAATCTCGTATGAGATGTTCTCAGCAGAGTCGATGGTCTTGCCATCGATAGCAGCGGTTAGGTCGATGGTGGTGAAGTCGCCCTTCTTTGCTGGGCGGTCGACGGTCTTAAGGGTTCCAAAACGACCGCGAAGAGCGTCAAGCTCTTCCTCGATGTCCTTGCCGGCAACCTTTACTTCGTCAACCTTGACCTTTAGGCCCTTGTACTCAGGAAGTTTGATTTCAGGACGTGCTTCAACTTCGATCTCGACAACTAGGTTGCCTTCGAAAGTGTTCTCGTCTGGAGACTGCTTAACGTCTGCCTGTGGCTGGCCTAGAGGGCGAACCTTGTTCTCTTCGATTGCCTGGCGGTAGATGCTGTCAAGCCCATCGTTGATGGCGTGAGCCAGGATGGCTGGACGGCCGACGCGCTGGTCAAGAATCGCAGCAGGAACCTTGCCCTTGCGGAAACCCGGGATGTTTACACCCTCAGCAATGTGCTCGTATGCGTGGTCAAGGCTTGGCTTGAATTCGGCAGGGGTTACCTCGATGGTTAGCTTCACGCGGGTTGGAGTTAGCTGTTCAACAACGGTCTTCAAGGTTGCATCTCCTGAAAAGAAGGGCCCGCACCTATAAAGGAACGAGCCGGATTATTTTTGCCCAAAGGATTTTTAGGCCGATACACACCATCCGGCCGGCTTGTCTCCTAAAGCTAATAGTTTTAGGAGATTTGCCGGACCAGACGATGGTGCATGGTCGGGGTGACAGGACTCGAACCTGCGATATCCTGCTCCCAAAGCAGGCGCGCTAGCCACTACGCTACACCCCGGTTGATTTTCCAGTGAACTGGAACAACCTCGTCGAGTCTATCCCATAGAATAGACACGTTGGTTCGATTTTGAAAAAAATCTTCCTTCAGTTGCGGATGTAGCTTAGTGGTAAAGCCTCAGTCTTCCAAACTGATGATGCGGGTTCGATTCCCGTCATCCGCTCCAATAAAAACCAGGCCTAGCGCCTGGTTTTTGCTTTAACGGGAACGCCTATTTTTGACAGCCAGAGCACCAATAAAGCTTGCGTGTTGCCAAGATTTCGATGCTGATGTTGGTGCCGCAAACTCGGCAGGGCAAACCTTCACGCTTATAGGTGAAGTATCGATCAGCCTTTTTTGGGCGCTTCTTAAACAGTTCGTCACGCGTGATCATCACACCCGTCGCCACACCAACGTTTAGGAGCTTTACAGAATCCTCCCAGATCGCCTGAAGTTGCTCTTTGCCCAAGAGGTTTCCGGGTGTGTGCGGATTAATGCCCGCTCTAAAAAGCAGTTCTGCACGATAGACATTTCCAATGCCGGCTATCACGTCTTGGTTCATCAATTGAAGACCAATCGAGGTCTTTGACTTTGAAACCCTTTCGATGAACCGTTCGGCCTCGCGGTTCTTAGGGTTTGGGTTTAAGGGGTCCGGACCCAAACGCTGCTCGACCTGAGTGACCTCATCCTTGCTGATGACCTCACACACCGTTGGGCCGCGAAGATCCGCGACGGCCATGGCGTTACTGAACCTTGCTCGAACCTGCCCTACCGGAGCCGGCGGTGTCGCATCTTCATCGGCGAGGCGGTGATAGTTCCATTTGCCGTAAATGCCGAGGTGCACCCTCAACGTCAGGTCATTATCAAAAAGCAGAAACATCTGCTTGCCGATTGCCTTTGCGCCAATCAGGGTGCGGCCATCAATCAGTTTCGCACTCTCTGAAAAACGACCCTGCGGGGAAATGACCCCCAGAGGTTTTCCTGCGAAAAGGTTGTTGAATTCGTTTGCCGTTCGATGAACGGTGTGGCCTTCAGGCATTTACTCGACGATGTCGCCGGTTTGCTCGTAAGTGCCGATCTTGCCGATGCGGCGCACGTGACGCTCGTCGTGGCTGAAAGGTTCTGCGATAAAAAACTCAATGAGCTTGAGCACTTCATCCTGGGTGTGCTGGCGCGCTCCGACTGCAATGACATTCGCATCATTGTGCTCGCGAGCGAGTCTTGCTGTCGATTCGTTCCAGGCCAAAGCGGCACGGATGCCCTTGACCTTGTTTGCCGCGATTTGTTCGCCGTTTCCGGAACCACCGAGAACGATTCCGAGGGCTTCAATGCCAGCCTGTTGGTCGGCTACTACCGCAAGGGCCGCGTTGATGCAGAAGCTCGGATAGTCATCCAGCGGGTCATAAGAGCTTGGCCCGTGATCAAAAACATCATGGCCCTGCTCGGTCAGTTCAGCAATTAGAAAATGACTCAGGTCCAGACCGGCGTGATCGGTCGCAATGTGAATGCGCATTTTTAGATTTTATCTTGCTTCGGCTTGACGATCAGAAACTGAGTGAGCGCGGCCGCAATCACAGATGCCAAGTAATAGACAATCGAGACGCCGATCATGTAGCCCGATGCTGTGGTCTTAACGGCATCGGCCACCGTCGAAGAAGCGACAGCCTGGTTTATTAGCAACAACGCACCAATCGCTACCGCCGAACTAACCGAAATGTTCATGAAGAACCGGTGTCGAGAGCTCCGCTTAC
>JBEDKF010000057.1:0-3012 GCA_041172305.1 Actinomycetota bacterium
GCCTACAAACCCTGGGCCAGGCGCGGGGTTGATGGCAAACAAATCAAGGATGCGTGCAACGCGGTTGCGGTCGAAACATCGCCGACCGGAGCCGAGGTATACATGCGCTGCTTGTGAAGTAGGTTCCACATCGGGCGAACCAGGATGCCCGCATCGTGGCAAGCCTGCATCAGTTCGTCACGCTTCTCGAGCGATGGCTCGTCGAGCTGAACCGCGCACAACCAGTAGTTCGAAATGGTTCCTTCTGGTTCGAAGACAAACTTCAGGCCATCGATATCTGCGAATGCCTCGCCATATGCAACAGCGAGCTGGCGCTTTTGCTCGAGGAATCGCGGGTACTTGTCGAGCTGAGCCATGCCGAGCGCTGCGTTGAGGTTTGGCATGCGGTAGTTCCAGGCGATCTCATCGTGCTCGAACTCCCACTTGTGCGGCAGCTTGGCCGTGGTGGTGAGGTGCTTGGCGCGACGACCGATTTCGTCGTCGTTGGTCAGAATCACGCCGCCACCGCCGGTGGTGACGATCTTGTTTCCGTTGAACGAGATCATGGCGGTCAAACCGAAGGTTCCGGTGTGCTGAAGCTCGCCGGCCGAGTTGGTCACGAATGAACCGAGGGATTCGGCAGAGTCTTCGACAACCGGCACGCCATACTCGGCGGCAATCGCACAGATCTCTTCGATCTTGACCGGGTGGCCGAGGGTGTGCATCGGTGAAATAGCAGCGATGCGACGGCCAGATTCAGGGTTGATCAAGACTCCGTTTTCGCGAACGCAAGCCTCAAGTGCGGTGCGCAACGCGGCCGGGCTCATGCCCATGGTGCCTAGTTCGGAGTCGATGAAGTGAGGAACAGCGCCGGCGTGTGAAACGGCGTTGGCGGTGGCGATGAAAGACAGGGTCGGCACGATGACTTCGTCGCCATACTCGACGCCGGCTAGGAAAAGCGCTACTTGAAGGCCAACGGTTCCGTTTGACACTGCGATGGCGTGCTTAGCACCGGTGATGTCTTGGATGCGCTGTTCGAGCTGCGGGATGAACGCGCCAACCGAAGAAACGAAGGTTGAGTCGAGACATTCGAGAACATACTTCTTCTCGAGTTCGTCGATCTCTGGTTCGTGAAGATTGACCGGGCGAGGCTCGTTGCCTAGCTCGCTCTTTGAGACCACCGAGCGAATGCGCTCGACGAGTTCACGCGACAAGTCAGACATTTAGACCGTGTATTCGGTTGGGCGATACTTCGCAAGGTTGACCGGGTTGGTGAACCACTCGACGGTCTTTTCTAGACCGACGCGGAAGCCATCCAAGCCCTTGATTTCAGGCTCCCAACCGAGAACCGACTTGGCCTTGGTGTTGTCGCTGAATAGGCGCTCGACCTCTGAGTTTGCAGGGCGAATGCGGTTCGGGTCTTCGGTCGCAACCGCGCCGGCACCCATGATGTCGTTGATGATGTTGAAGGTCTCACCGATTGAAACCTCGAAGCCAACACCGAGGTTGGTGACCTCGCCGAAACCGGTGGTCGCGTGCAGGGCCTTCTCGAAGCCCTTTGCTGTGTCGGTGACATAGGTGAAGTCGCGGGTCGGGGTGAGCGCACCAAGGTTGATGGTCTTCATGCCCGAAGCCAGCTGAGAAATGATGGTCGGGATAACCGCGCGGGCCGACTGGCGTGGGCCGTAGGTGTTGAACGGGCGAATGGTGATGGTCGGCAACTCGAATGAGCTGTAGAACGACTTGACCATCATGTCGGCACCGATCTTGGTTGCCGAGTATGGGCTCTGGCCCTGAAGAACGTGACCCTCATCCATCGGCACATACTGAGCGGTTCCGTAAACCTCAGAGGTCGAGGTGTGGATGAAGCGTGAAACACCGGCGTCGCGCGCAGCGTTCAAAAGGTTCAGGGTGCCCTGGATGTTGGTCTGAACATACATGTCAGGAGCCACGTATGAGAACGGGATCGCGATCAGCGCGGCGAGGTGAAGGATTGCATCCTGGCCCTTGACCAACTGAGCCATGTGATATGGGTCACGGATGTCGCCCATGACGATCTCCATCTGAGACTTAACCTCAGGTGAGATGGTGTCGAGCCAGCCGTGAGAGCCGATTGAGTTGTAAATGCAGAGCGCTTTTACCTGGTGGCCGGCGCGAACCAGCTCTTCTGCCAGGTGTGAACCGATAAAACCATCTGCGCCAGTTAGAAAGACCTTCATAGGGGTCAAGTTTATCGGCTGTGTGCATAAATCGGGCGGGACCGAGGGTTTTCAGAAAAGAATCGACCCGTTAAATGGCTAGTCCCCGGGGGCATAAATTCCGAAGAATTCAGAGGTCACACCGGGGCTCCACTCAAAGTGTAGGAAATCGGGTCAACCTTGTCAATGAAGAACGCAGCTCATGTTGATAACGAACACTGGGCGAACAAGCTGGTTTCCCAGTATCGACTGCGCGCTTATTCAGTTGCCAGCGGAAACGACATGGAATCGGCCTTTCATCGATACGTTGCAGACGCGATTGCCGCTGGCGACCTAATGATTTGGTTGCATCTTGCTGAGATTTCGCTTCGAAACGCCATCTCTCGCGAGTTGGACGCTGCGTACGGCACGGAACGCGACGGGTGGATGGCCAATCCTTCAATGCTGATTGATTCGGATGCCCTAACTACTTTTCGAAAAACCATAGGCAGAATACAGGGCAGCAGAAAAGCGCTATCCCCTCCAACGGTGATTTCGAGTCTTCCTTTTGGGTTCTGGGTCAAGTTATTGAGCGGTAGATATGAATCCACGCTTTGGACGCGAGCTCTGCACAAAGCCTTCGCGGCCGAAGACAAAGTTTCACGTGCAGTCGTATACGACTGCGTGAATAAAATTTACAATCTCAGAAATCGAGTTGCTCATCACGATTTGGTTCCCAAATCGACCTTCGCGGGGCACAAGTCGGAGGTTTTGAAACTACTAGCCTGGCTCTCGCCCGAAGGTTACGCCTGGGCCCAAAAGAACATCAAGCCTTAGAAAAACCTAAAACCTGTTC
>JBEDKF010000058.1:0-6904 GCA_041172305.1 Actinomycetota bacterium
GCCTGCTCACGGCCATCGGTTGCCGTCGAACCACCGACGTTTATGGCCGACAACTTTCCGGCACTCTTGGTTACGGTCAGTTCGACGAATCCGTATTCGTAAGGAATCTGATCGCTGGTTACGGTCTTGTCGGGTTCGGTGGTCGCGCCCGAAATCGTGCTCGATGTTGCCGGTGGGTTGAGAATAGCGTTGACCGCAAAGCCGCCAGCGACGCTAGCTAGGCCGAGGACAGCTGCTCCGAGCTTCCAGTTAGAACTTGGCAAGGGCTGACTCCATCGATTGTTTGAAGGCATCGACAGTAAAGGTTGCGCCGCTCAGGTTGCCGAAGCTCGTGCCGTTGGCCTGAATCGCCAGATCGACTAGGTATGTGAATGCCGCCTGTCGCCCACCGGTTGCACCCTGTTGAATGAGATCAACACCGGTCACCTTGCCGTTGGACTTCGTGACCGAGACCTGAATCACTCCATAGCGATACTGAACCGCAGCGCCAGTCTTGGTCGAGCTGTTTCCACTTGGAGCCGGCGCTGCCGGCGCCTGGGCTGGAGCCTTTGGCGTCGAAACCGGTGCAGGCACAGTTGTTTTGGGCGTAGATGCAGGTGCAGGAGCAGGTGCAGTCGATGTGGACGAAACGGGCGTCTCGACCGGCGAAGGACTTTCCGCAGATGGGCTTGCGGCTGCAGCGCTGGTTGGCGTCGCGTTAGAAGCAGGCGCGGCAGAAGTCAGCTCGGCCGGCGCCGCAGCGCTAAAGCCGTTGCTGACCTCGGCGGCCAAGCCGGCTTGATAACCAGCGGCGACAAGGCCAAGCGAGACGACGCCTAAGAAAGCTTGAGTACTTTTTCTCACCAGGCAAACTCCTCTGAGTGAATTTGGTGCGCAGGGGTTCCGGCGCGCAGCACACTCTTTTCGACAGAGTGGGTCCAACCGGTTGGCCCACAGATGAAGACATCCGAGTCAACGATGTTTGGCACGATATCCGCCAAACGCACCTGATCCGAGCGATTAGTGTCATCGGCATTCATCCAGGATGAGTGGTTGGCTCGCGGGCCATCCATGATCTCAAGTTTGAATCCACGACTTGCGCAAAGAACACGAACCTCGTCGAGAAGTGCTGCGTCGGCAGCGTTGCGAACACGATAGATGACAGTCACATCACCTGGGCGCCCGGTAACCGACTCGGCGAGTGCGCGAATCGGCGGGATGCCGATGCCCGAGGCAACCAGAACGACCTTCTCCTTGGTGCGACGATCTTCGGTGAAAACTCCGTAAGGGCCTTCGAGCATGACATTCGTGCCCGGCTTAATGTGTTGAAGGGCGCCGGTATCGTCGCCGCGGTGACCGATGGTGAAACGCACATACTTGTCATTCGGGGCAGCCGAAAGTGAGAATGGGTGAGGTCTCCACCAAGCGGTCGGGGTCAAGACGCGGAGCATGTAGAACTGCCCAGCCTTGCCACCCAGGCGCGAGATGTTCTTGCCCTCGAGGTAAATCGAAACGCTGTCACTTGACTCGGTCTGAGTGCCAGCCACTTTGAGCCCGAGCTTCCAGCCTCGAATCATCGGAGAAAAAACGCGATACCAAGCCAAATTGAACAGCACGAAGAGATAGAGGCTGACCCAAAAAATGGTCTGCACGGGCTTTCCGTGGATGTCGCTGCCGCTCGAAAATTGGTGAGGTATGGCTGCAAGAACCGACAGGTATGACAGCACGTGAACGATGTACCAGGCTTCATAACTCATCTTGCGACGTGCGAAATTGAGCGAGGTAACCACGACCGTGATCATGAGGGCGATTGCGATTGTCGCGGTCCACATGTCAGGCACGTTGATAAAGAGGTTGACCAATTCGGCAATCGGGTTGAGACCGCCGGTGATCGAGAAGCTGATGAGCGAAGCTAAGAAGTGGGCTACGACGATGTAAAGCACCGGCTTACCGAGTTTTTTGTGAGCAAGGGTGGCTCGGTCGTGACCGTAGAACTTGTCGATCCAGGGGATTCGAGCAATCAAGAGCATGTGAATTAGAAGAAGGTCGGTGCCAACCAGAGCCGTCAGGCGGCTGAAAGCATTTAGAGCTGATGGGACATCCGTGATTCCCTTGAGCCCACCATCGACCAAAAACATCAGGGTGACGGCAAGCACTGTGGCCCAGGCTAGAGCTTCGATGACGTCTTGTGCTCTCTTGAGTTGCAAGAGTTTCTTGTAGCCCAAGCGAACACTGCCCGCGGGCTTCGTGAAGATTACTTGCGTTGTCATGTCTTCAGTCTTGCGGGTGTGCCTGAATGTTACCTGTGAGCAGTCTGAATGTAAGGGGTTAATCCAGCCAGGTGCTTGGAGCGGGTTCCTTGCCCTTTGGGAGAGCCGAGTCGGCAGCCCACTTCTTGACCCAATCTGGCAAGACTGGAGGTTCACCCTGCCAATCGCGCGTCAGCTCGAGCACCTCGGCGGGAGTAACAATTCCTCGGCTCTTCTTGAGAAATCGAATACGAACGATTCCCTGAGTGTAAATCTCGCCGTTCACAACCATGCGCTGGTCGTAGTAAAAAGCCAGGTCATCCCAACCGATTACTCGCGACTCCATGTCGAACTTCTGCCAAGGCATCAGTGACTTTCGGAAGGTCAAGGTCTCGGCAACTACGACCGGATACCAGCCCAGTTTCTTCCATCGACGCCAGGTGTTCGAGCGAAGGGCAAGGTCATAGCGACTCAGGTCGAAGAGCACCGGAAACTTGCCGTTGTTCATGTGCATGAACACGTCAAGGTCGGATGGCCAGACGCGGAAGCTGCGCTTGCCAACATCAGACCAGTGAAGCTTTGACCTGAACCGCCAAGAAATCAGCTGATAGAAGAGACGAAACCAAAGATTCATGGGCTACCAGATCTTGACGCGGTGCTCTGGGTCAAGCCAAAGCTTGTCGCCAGGCTTTACATCGAATGCCTCATAGAAAGCGTCAACGTTTCGCACGATCTGGTTGCAACGGAACTCTGGTGGTGAGTGCGGGTCAGTGGCTAGACGCTGAATGACCATCTCGTCGCGGCCCTTGGTGCGCCACGCCTGAGCCCAGCTCATGAACAAACGCTGGCGGCCGGTCAAACCATCGATCACAACGTCATCGCGGTCTCCGAGCATCATCTCGTAGGCCTTGAATGCGATGCCCAAACCACCGAGGTCACCGATGTTTTCGCCGATGGTGAGCTCGCCGTTGACCTTGTGCTCATCTGAAAGCTGGGATGGCGATAGCTCGTTGTACTGGCCGATTAGCGCGCCGGTTAGGTTTTCGAAGGCCTCGCGGTCAGCATCTGACCACCAAGACTCGAGCTTGCCATCTCCGTCATACTTGCTGCCCTGGTCGTCGAAACCGTGGCCGATTTCGTGACCGATCACACCACCGATTGCGCCGAAGTTCACGGCATCGTCGGTTGAAAGCGAGAAGAACGGAGGCTGCAGGATTGCGGCCGGGAACACGATCTCGTTGAAGCCAGGGTTGTAATACGCGTTGACAGTCTGCGGGGTCATGAACCATTCATCGCGGTCGATTGGGCTGCCAATCTTGGCGAGCTCCTTCGCGACACCCCAGGCAGAGACTCGACGAACGTTGCCGACTAGGTCATCGCGACGAATCTCGATTGAGCTGTAGTCCTTCCACTTAACCGGGAAGCCGATCTTCGGGGTGAACTTGTCTAGCTTGGTGAGTGCCTTGACCTTGGTCTCTTCGGTCATCCACTCAAGCTTGTTGATGCTGTCGCGGTATGCCTCGATGAGGTAGCCGACCAATTCATCCATGCGAGTTTTAGCCTCGGCCGGGAAGTACTTGTCTACATAGATCTTGCCGATTGCCTCGCCGAGTGAGCCCTCTACCAGGGAGACCGCGCGCTTCCAGCGGGCACGGTTCATCGGTGCACCGGTGAGCTTGGTGCCATAGAAGTCGAATCGTTCGTTGACAAAGTCATCGCTGAGCAAGGTTGCTGTCGAACGAATAACCTGCCATGACAACCAAAGCTTGATTGCGTCTAGGTGGTCGTTGTTCCAAAGCCCCGCAAGACCCTCGAAGAAGCTCGGCATCGCCACGTTGAGCTCATCCAAGACCTTGGCATCGAAGTTAGCGGCGTTGAGCCAGATGCTCCAGTCAAAGGTCGGGGTCATTGCGTCGAGGTGCGCGCGGGCGGTTAGGTTATAGGTCTTTTCGGCATCGCGGGTCGCCACGTTATCCCAGTGGATCTTGGCCAGCTCGGTCTCCAAGTGCATGATCTTGTGAGCTCCGGCGAGCGCCTCGTCGGCATCCCAGCCAGCAAAGGTCAACATCTGAGCGATGTGAGGCACGTATGCGTCACGAATCTCCGCGTGCTTCTCTTCGCGATAGTAAGCCTCATCTGGCAGGCCCAAACCACCCTGGGCAAGGTTGACGATGTAGCGGTCTGGGTTGCCCTCATCGTTGTCTACCCAAATGCCGAACAGGCCGGATAGGCCCAGGTGCTCGTAGGTCCCGAGCAGCTTGGTGGCGTCATCGATCTGGCGAACCTGCTCGATCAGCTTGAGGTCGGCGGCGATTGGTGCGGCTCCGAGCTCATTGGCGCGGTCTTCATCCAAGAACGAGGCGTATAGATCGCCGATCTGCTGGCTCACACCAGGCAGTGGGTTGGCGGCAGCTTCTTCAAGCACCTCACGCACGGCCGCTTCCGAGTCATCCGCAAGCATTGCGAAGGCTCCATAAATGGCCTTATCTTCAGGGATTTCCACCTCGGCGAACCACTTACCGTTCACGTGCTGGAAGAGGTCATCCTGGGGACGAATGTTTGGGTTGAGGTCGTTGGCGTCGATGCCTGGGTTCATGCTCATTCCTACATCCTAGAACTGTCTCAGGCAGGAATGGGTAGCCCTGTCGCCCGAAATGCGCTCGGGTTTAGAATGAGAACGTGGACCTACAAAAAATCATCTTGTATTACGGCTTTGCACCAGTAGCAGACCCGGTTGCTCTAAAGCTTTGGCAGAAGACTCTCTGTGAGTCGCTCGGGCTAAAGGGTCGCATCATCGTTTCTGAGCACGGCATCAACGGCACCCTCGGTGGCGACATGATGGCTTTGAAGAAGTATGTGCGCCAGACCCGCGAATACCCGGGCTTCGGCAAGATCGATTTCAAGTGGTCAGACGGAACCGGCAACGACTTTCCTCGCCTCTCAGTCAAAAATCGCCCCGAGCTGGTCGCTTTCAAGGCCCCGGATGAGGTCAAGGTAGACAAGTATGGCGTGACCAACGGTGGCAAGCACCTAAAGCCAGCCCAGGTTAACAAGCTGGTTGAAGAGCGCGGCGACGAGGTGGTCTTCTTCGATGGCCGCAACGCCTTCGAAGCGAAGATCGGCAAGTTCAAGAACGCCATCGTGCCAGACGTTGAAACCTCACACGACTTTATTGCCGAGCTCGAATCTGGCAAGTATGACCACATTAAAGACAAGCCGATCGTCACCTATTGCACCGGCGGCATCCGCTGCGAGATTTTGTCGGCGGTAATGATCAAGCGCGGCTTCAAAGAGGTCTACCAAATCGACGGCGGCATCGTTCGCTATGGCGAAACCTTCAAAGACAAGGGTCTTTGGGAAGGTTCGCTCTACATCTTTGATGACCGCATGGTTCAGGACTTCAGCGATGAGGCAGTGGTCATCGGTGAGTGTGAAAACTGTTCCGGCCCGACAAACTCGTTCCGCAACTGTGCGAACGTGGGCTGCAAAGACCTCGTTCTGCTTTGCGACACCTGCTATGCAGACCCGTCCCACTCGGAGCACAAAGACACCCATACCCGTGGAAAGCGTCACGCCGAACAAGTCGGTTAGGTTTCCCGGGCAAATAACCCGACACACCTAGTCTCGAGAGTTGGGGTTATCCCCTAAAAATGGCCGGTTGTCTGTCTGGACATTGGTTTCCTTATAACCATGACTAGTTCAAACACTCTTAATAAAATCATCACCATTGGCGCTGCGGCGCTTTTGGCAATTTCAGGTTCGCTAACTGCGGCCACCTCCGCTTCGGCAGCAGCCGCGACGACAGCCCCGGTCGTTTCATCAACCGCGCTTGTTGGAAACACCGTTTCGGCTACTCCTGCGGTTTGGGCTTCAGGGTCTGCAACTGGTAAGTGGTATGTCTGCGACAGCTTCGGCTCTGCAGCAGCAGCGACGTCTGTGCCTAGCGGTTGTGACGCTCTCTACACCTCCAGATTAGACACCACGCCTTTCACCACAACAACCTTGACAATTCCTTCGATCTCATACTGCGCAAATATCTGCACGCCGTTTGGAAACTCCTCGACCGCATTCAAAATCCGCTGGATTGAACAGAATGGTTCAGACATTTCAGCATCAGCCGCTGTCGCAATTCAGGAAGGCCGCAGCCTTTCATTGCAGAACCCAACAGTGGGCGGGACATCGGTAACACTCGGTGTGAGCAACGGCTGTAACTTCGCATCGTCAAGCCTCTCGGGTTTTGCGGATTTCACACTGCTCGTGGGTGGATCAGCGAGGACCATCTCTAGCGTTACCACAACTGGCGGCAACGTAGTCCTTAACTTCGCGGGAGCCCTAACTAGCGGGCAGTCCATCTCAGTTAGCTACACCCAGGCAACCGATGCTGTAATCAGCTGTGGGCCTAGTGCATTCATTAGAAACACGACTTCTGCACTAACTGGAACCGTCACTTCTGGTGGCGGTGGCGGTGGCGGTGGCTTTTCAGCCGGCACAGTGACCACAGCACCAACAACCCCAGTGGTAAACGCTGGTATTGCGAGCGTGACCCAGGGAACCTGGGCCGGTGCAGTATCACTGACTCGCAGCTGGAGACTCTGTGACACCGCGATTACCGCCACTAGCGGAAGCTACATGGCAAGCCCGCCTCAGCTACCACCGAGCTCAAACTGTAAGTACAT
>JBEDKF010000059.1:0-8868 GCA_041172305.1 Actinomycetota bacterium
ACTGCGGCGTGAAGGTCGGTGCCGCGAACTAGAACCGAGAATCGCGCAGGGGTTGAGTTGTTTGAGGTGGCTGCCCAGCGAGCGGCTTCAAGAACCGAGATGGTCTCGTCCTTGGTAAGTAGGTAGGTGTCGTTGAATGAACGTGGTGACCAGCGCTCTGCAAGAATTGGCAGGATTGGTGCGGCGGTGATTGCAGTTTTTGACATGCTTTATACCTTTTGTCTAGTGGGGGTTTACTAAGCATAACAGGTAGGCTGGCAAAATGTCTCGTCGCGGTTTATTTCTATTTCTTGCCATCGGTTTCGCCTGGGGTGTTCCTTACTTCTTCCTAGCGGTAGCTGGCAAGGACTTCTCGACCCCGAGCATCATCTTTTCTCGCGTCGTAATCGGTGCGGCAATCTTGGTGCCGTTCGCGTTCAAGCGCGGCGAATTCAAGGCGGCTCTAAAGGCTTGGCCTTGGGTGTTGACTTTCGCGGCCATCGAAATGATTGGCCCTTGGTTCCTGCTGACCGAGGCCGAGCGTCACGTGCCATCTGGGCTTGCCGGCCTGATGATTGCGACCGTGCCGATCTTCGGCATGCTGATCGCCTACTTCTTTCAAGGTGACAAATCGGTTGGCCACCCGAAGACATTGGCGGGCCTCGCGATTGGTTTCGCTGGAGTGGTTTTGCTCGTTGGCATTGACTCACTCACCGGCACCCACGAACCGATCTATCTCTTGATGATGGTTCTCGCGGCCCTCGGATACGCTGTTGCCCCGGCGATCGTGAACACCCGGATGAAGCATGTGCCGGCCGCCGGCATGATGAGCCTCTCGCTGCTTATCGTTGCGGCTTTCTATGCGATTCCGGCCATCAGTGCGTTGCCAGGTGAGTTTGCTGCCAGCCCAAGCGCCGAATCGGTCTGGTCGCTGGTCGGTCTAGGCATAATCAGCTCGGCTCTTGCCTTTGTGATGTTCTTCGAATTGGTTAAGGAAGTCGGCTCGGCGCGCGCCACCCTGGTTACCTACCCAAACACAGCCTGGGCATTGCTACTCGGAATCGTTTTGCTTGGCGAACCGATCACAATTGGCCTGCTCGTTGGCCTCCCACTCGTGGCTCTCGGAAGCTATCTGGCGCTGCGCAAACACGCGTAATCTTCGTTCACAATCAGTCATAAAAAGTCGCATTCTGCTGCAACTGCAATCACCAAACTAGTCTTTTGGCATGCTCGAAATTTCATCCGGGACCTCCTCAAAATCTAGCTAAGGATTCACTATGTCTGTTCTAAACGAAGTTCTAAAAGCCAATGAAAACTACGCAGCAAGTTTTGGCGAGAAGTCAGAACTCGCTCTTCCACCGGCACGTGGTTTCGCGATTCTTACCTGCATGGATGCACGCCTAGACCCAGCCAAGTATGCCGGCCTAAGCGAAGGTGACGCACACGTCATTCGCAACGCTGGTGGCCGCGCATCAGACGACGCTATTCGCTCGCTGGTCATCTCATACAAGCTGCTTGGCACCAAGGAATGGTTCGTCATTCACCACTCGAACTGCGGCATGGAATTCTTCACCGACGAGGTCATCCGTGGCCTACTGGCGAACAGCCTAGAGACCGCTGCTCTTGGCGCCGAGGGCTTCTACGACGTCGGCACCGGCCCTGGTTCTGCCGAGGCGAAGTACATCGACTGGTTGACTATCTCAGACCAGGCACAGAGCGTTACCGAAGACGTTGCGCGCATCAAGGCAAGCCCGCTAGTGCCAAAGGGCATCCCGGTTTATGGCTACATCTATGACGTAACCACCGGTCGCTTGGTTGAGGTTCCAACCGCAACCGAGGCTGGTCGCGCTAGCTAACCCAACATCTCGTCAATAATCGACTGAACATTGGCCCGGCGGCCGTAGAAGAAGTATTCGTCCGCCGGGTTTTTCAGCGTCTGGATGCCAGCAACCAGGTCGGCAGCATTTGCGAATGCAGAGGCGTATCCGCCATCGATCAGCGGGGCCAGGTGCTCCCATCCCGGCAACTTGATGATGGCGACTTTGGCACCGAGACCTGCTGCTTCAATGAGAGCCGTCGAAAACACTCCGACCGAGATTTCAGATTCGGCGATTACCTCTAGCGAAGACTTTTCGAACTGCATCAAAGACAGGTTCGCCGGAGCCGGGCCGTTAGCCGCATCGGCGAGGTAGCCGGCAAACTCCTCAATTTCGTTTCTAGGGTGAAGTTTGAAAATCACCTTTAGGTCTGGGCGGGCGGCGGCCAGCTCGATTGCTGCTTTGAGAATATCCAGGCCAATCAGCGGCTGGGATAGCACGACTACCTGACCGGCGATTTTGGCGATGCCGCGCTGGCGAATCGACTCAAACTCCTCGGTCGAGCCGATCACACGAACCGACTGGCCGCCGGCACGCTCGATGCCCGAGGTCCAATAGTCACCCCAGGTCCAGATTTCATCTGGGATGTATTCAATCTTCGGCGACCCAGGCCACGAGAACTGAAGTGAATATTTCGAGAAGACTCCGCTTTGGATCTCAATGACCTTCATGCCCAGGCTCTGAGCCGCGGCCTGCAGCGGCATGCGGGCGGCGTTGACGGCAAACACATACTTGGCGCTGGTGCGCTTGAAGATCTTGCGATAGCCATGCTTCTGGATGAAGAAGATTCGAAGCATCCAGCGCGGGAACGTGCGAAGCGGGTCGAGACTGAACCCGGTCTGTGCTTCGAGAGCCTGGACCACACGCGCATACTTGGCGAGGTCGGCTTTCTTGACGCCCAGGCGCACGATGACAGCGGCCGGGTAGTGCCAACGACGATTGAAGAACCCGTTTAGGTCTTCGACTCGGGGCCGATTGGTGATTTTGTCCCAGGTACCAACACCCAGCACGAGGCCGCGGTCACCGAGGGCGTCGATCACGGGTTGGGCAAACTTTTCGATATGTGGTTCGTTGCCGTCGCGAGTTGCGAACGGAACCACAATGGCCTGCTTGGAGCGAAGCTTGCGATAGTCGGGCTCGCCGAGATGTGCCGCGGCACCGGCGATTTTGCGCGGCGCGAATGAGGCAGAAGCCAGCGCACCCAGCCAACCGAATCGAACTGCTCGCCAAAGCAACAGCGATGGCTTGCGGCCGCGGTATTGCAAAACATCGTCATAAAAGTCGACCTGCTTGCCCTGACTCGAGGCGAAAAGGCCCGAGTTTGCCATCAAGGTCTTGAGAAGTCGTGAACGCATGACAGGCCAGATTTGAACGCCCATGACCCGCCAGTTATAGAGGTCTTCGGCGGCTTCAACGGCAAAGAACGCCTCGCCTATTGAGGCAATGCCGGCATCAACCTTTGAGTCGTCATTTGACGAATCTTCAGCGGTTGGCTCTAACGAATTGCTCACTCAGCAATCTTAATCGCAGCCCAGAGTTCTGCTTCGGATGCCGGCTTGGCATAGTAGTAATCGGCCCGCTCGCGAAGCCCGGAGACATCGCGAGAGCTGTTGAGCTTCAGGTACTGATCGAGTTCTGCCAAGTCATGAATCAGCGTCGCATCGCCGCGTTCAACCAGTCGACGGATGTGGTGCCAACCCGAGAAGGCTAGGACGCCGACCTTGCAACCGAGAGCGAACGCCTCAAACAGTGCGGTGGTGTAAACGCCGAGGACAAACTCGGAACGAGACATCATCTCGAGAGTGTTCGCCTTTGGGTCGGCCAAAATGAGGTTTGAAGGCACCCTCGGAGATTCAAGTTTGCCCTTGCGGAAAGCGTTTCGCGCAACCGCTTCGAAGTCAACCGGGGCCTCTTGCGGGTGTTGCTTGAGCGTGAAGAAGAAGGTTGGGTGCGCTGCGGCTGCGGCCAACAAGAACTTGGTGATCTTCTTGGTCGCGTGCGCCTGAGATGCAACAAACACGGTGTTGGTCAAGTGAGCCTGTTCGAGCTCGGCTAACTCTTGCTCTTTGGCGACGGCATCGGCAATCGCAGCCGGGGCACCGATGACCTTACGCGCAGTTGCAGCAGGCAGGTCGGCGATTTCACCCCAGTATGGCCCCCACTCGAGAAGCTCATCCGGTTGATAGGCGACCCAGTCTTGACCTGCCCAAGTCAGGTATGGGTGAATGTCGGAAATGGCGCCGTGCATCGGCTCTACCACGGTTGCGCCGGCAGCCTGCGCACCGGAAATCATGGCTCGCTTCCAGGCGTTGACGATGAAAACCTTGCGGACTCCGGCGGCTTTGAAGAACTTGGCCCAGCCGCGCTGCTGAGCCCAAAAATCGACCAGCAACCAACGCGGGAAGGCCCGGTATGGCCCGGTGATGCTCGAAAGCGTGACCCCCGCTCGTTCAGCGTTCTCGGCCAGCGAGGTTTCGATGTGAGAGATGACGCGGGCATACTTGGCCGAATGTGACTTGCGCAGGGTCGGTGCAATGACCAGCTTGGCAAGGTTGCGGTAGCGGCTCAGGAATTCACGCTCAAGCTGCTCGACCTGTGGGCGGCCAGAACCGAGATCGTCTGGGCCCATCCCTAGGATCAGCGGCTTCTCACCATGGGCAACTAGGGAATCGACGATGAAGGTTGAGAATGGGTCGAGGCCGGCGGAGTTGCGGCGAACGAAAGGCACGACCGCATAGTTGGCCGGGGCAAACGCTATGTCTCTGCCGGCCACATCACCGACTTTTGCCTGCGGCGGGCGAGCCTCGAAAATGCCCAGTTTTTCGGCAACCTCGCGCATCAATGAAGCGCGAATAAGGGGCCAAATGAAGATGGAACCGACCTGCCACGAAACCAGGTTTTCCTTGGCCTCGATCTCGGCAAACACCGACCAAAGGTGTTCGATTGTGAGCTTCGATTTACGACTCAAGAAGGGCCTTTGCCTTTTCGAAGTCTTCGCGGGTGTCGATGTCGACCGACTCTTCTCGGCTCATGATGTATGCGGCGGCATTGGTGACCGGCACGGCACCGGCCGCAACGAAAGCGCTCAACTTGAAGATGTAGATTGCGCCGTTTGGAATGTAAGCGGCCTGCAGGCTCTGACGGTTAGCCTCGAAAGCTTGCGGGAACAGCGGGGTCAGTTGACCGCTCTCGTTCACATTGAGCGTCCAGTATGGGCTCTTCTCCGGGGTCGTAACCGAAACCACCGAATGCACATCTTGGCTCAGCAGACTGAACGCGGCTTCGACGTGCTTACCGGTGCGCGCCGGCGAAGTTGGTTGAAGGTAGACGATCCAAGGGTCGCGACCATCCATGTCGATGGCAACGGTTGGTGATTCGAAATAATCACGGATGACATCCGCGGCGGTTGCTTCATCCGAGGCGGCGAAAGCCGAACGCTCGAAAGTTACGGCTCCGGCGGCCTTGGCCTCGACCAGGATTGATTCGTCATCGGAAGACACTACGGTCACATCGACCTTTGAACCGCTCGGCCAGTCGGTTGCCGATGCAACCGCGCGCTCGATCATGCTCTTACCGGCGATTTTCATGGTGTTCTTGCCAGGCAAGCCCTTTGACCCACCACGGGCCGGGATGAAAGCAATAACCAGGTTGTCGTCAAACATTGGAGTTCTCCGGAGGCCCTAGTTCAGCCACTGCTCAATGTTGTTGCGAGCATCGTTTAGGTCGTCGTGGCGGCCAATGTCGAGCCAAGACTCGTGAATCGGGAAGGCAGAAACCTTCTCGCCCTCGGCCTTGATCTTGTCGAGCAGTGTTGGCATGTCGCAGTACTCATCGGCAGGAACCAGGTTCAGGGCCCATGGGTCAAGCGCATAGATTCCGGCAGACACCATCGAGCGGTGCAGCGGCTTCTCAGAGATTGACTCGACCTCGGTGCCGTTGATGTTCACGACGCCGTAAGGAATCTGGAAAGAGTATTCGCGAACACCCAGGGTGCCCTTTGCTCCGGTCTTCTTGTGGAAGCGGATTACCTGACGGAAGTCACAGTTGGTTAGCAAATCTGAGTTCATCACAATGAACGGTTCGTTTAGCGTGCCGTTCAGCTGGCCAAGCGCACCCGCGGTGCCAAGCGGCTGTGATTCGTGCAGGTATGTGACGTTCAGGCCGAGCCAAGCGCCATCCTTGACGTGCTCTTCGATGATGTTGCCCAGGTAGTTCACCGAAATGTAGATGTTTTTGAAGCCCTGAGACTTAAGTTTGCGCAGGATGATTTCCAGAATCGGCATGTCACCGATCTTGAGCATCGGCTTTGGAACATCCTTGGTGAGAGGGTAAAGGCGAACGCCCTTGCCACCGGCCATCAGGACAACCGGGGTTGAGATCTCATCCGGGGTCACCAAGTCGGCGTCGGTGAAAAGACCAACTACCTTGCCTGAGGCATCGATCACGGGCACCGAGTGAATCATGCGCGCGAGCTGCTCGACCATGACGGTCTGGGCGTCATCGCCGACGGCTGCGGTGGTTGGGTTCGGGTTCATGACCTCGGTCACGAGCGCCTTCATGTCTAGGCCGCGAAGCAGGCCGCGGCGAACGTCGCCATCTGTGACGGTGCCCATGAGCACACCGGCATCGTCGATGACGAGTGCAATCTGCTTGGTTCCCTTAGAAATCGCCGCGATGGTGTCGAGCAGGCTTGCGTCTGGGCGAACGGTTAGGTCGGTGAGGTTCTTGATCATCGCCTAGCTCTCAATCGGACGGTTTTGCGCCGGAACGCCAATCGACATGTGGTTGTCTGGCACGTCGCGAATCACGACAGCACCTGCGCCAATAATACAGTTCTCGCCGATTTGAATGCCTTGGATGATGGTCGCACCGATGCCGATGTGTGAGCCCTGACCCACGGCGACTTCTCCAGCTAGCTTCGCGCCGACCGAGATGTGGCAGCTGCGGCCGATGACCGCGTCGTGTTCGACGATAGCGCCGGTGTTCACGATCACGTCTTCATCGATGAAAGCGTCGACGCCAACGATTGCTCCGGTGAGAATCTGAGCGCCCTCGAGCAGGTTAGCCGAATCGCTAACGATGGCGGTGTCTGCGACTATCTGCAGGAAGTTGAAACCGGCCTCGGTGAACTTCTCGAAGACCGCGCGACGAACGTGGAGTGAGCCGGCCGAGCCGATGCCGTTGATGAGCAGGTGTTCTTCACGGTCGAACTCGAGAAGGTTGGCGTCATAACCGAGCCACTCGACCTCAACGCCCTCATCAGTTGGCGCGAGGCGCGAGTCGATGTCGCGCGGGGCAACGTATCCGTGCAGTTCAAAACCGACATCTCGAAGGGTTTGCTGAAGCACTCGGGCATGACCGCCCGAGCCCAGCATTACCAACTTCGGAAAACTATTGGCCAACGTACTCACCAATCGCGTAGTCCTGGGTGGCAACCGAGCCGATTACCTCATAGAAGTCGAAGGCGGTTCTGCCGGCACCTGGGCGACGGCATTCGAGGTCGGCCTCGGTGATCACAGCGCCCGCGGCGATTGGCTGCTTGGCAACCAGTGAACGGCGAACCGCGGCCTTGTTTGAAACCTCGATCGGCTGGCATTCCTTGACCTCTTCGCCAAGTGCGATGGTGGTCAAACGAATCTGGTCGATCATGGCCTTCAACTCGGTTGGGTCCAGTGATGCCTCGTGGTCAGGGCCTTCAAGAGTCTTGTCGAGTGTGAAGTGCTTCTCGATGACGGTTGCGCCAAGCGCCACCGCGATGGTTGAAGCCAGGATGCCGGCCGAGTGGTCTGAATAACCAACTGGCAAGCCAAACTCGTCGGCAATCAACTGGATTGCCTTCAGGTTCAGGATGTCGAGCTCAGCTGGGTATTGAGTGGTGCAGTGCAGGATGGTGCACTTCTGCTTCATGACCTTCTCGACGCGAGGGTCATCCCAGTAAAGGTCTAACTCTGCCGCCGATGGGTAAGCCTCGGAGGCAACATAGCCGTTGGCTTTGGCATATCCGAATGCGATGAACTTCAGCGACTGCTCGATCTCTGGGATGTTCGCCATTCCGGTTGAAAGAATCACCGGGAGGTTTGAGAGGCCAGCCTCCACCAACATCGGTGCGAAGGTTAGGTCGCCAGAGGCAACCTTGACCAATGGGATGTGGAGTTCGTCGATTAGAAAGGCGAGCTCGTCGAGGTCAAAACCGGTTGACAGGAACCCGATGTTCTTGGCCTTGGCGTGATCGCGAAGGCGTGCGAACTCTTCGTGTGAAAGCTCGAGGCCCTTCAAGAGGTCCCACTGCGAGCGAGTGTCTCCGTCGCCCTTCTTCTGGTATTCGGCCAGCTGAGCATCCTTGCGAGCGAGCTTGTCGGCTGAGAAAGTCTGGAACTTGATGATATCGGCGCCGGCCTCGAGGGCAACGTCGATCATCTCGATGGCACGCTCAACAGAACCGTTGTGGTTTACGCCGGCCTCGGCAATGATCAGAACTTTGTTGCTCATGCTTTTTGCTCCTCGTTATGCTCCGGCCGAGGCCTGGTCGCGAAATATCTTCTTTGGTGGGCTTGGTAGTTCAAACTTGGTCAGCAACTCGGTTGCCTTTTTAGCGAAACCGGATGAACCGAAAGGTGAAGGCGATGCGGCCGCCAACGCCTTGAATTCTGGAGTGAGGGCCTTCTGCAGGCCGGCGAGAATCTCATTGCGGTTGAAAATGCCAGATGCGACGCCGTCTACCTTGATTACTCCGGCACCCATCGGGCGACCCTCTTGGCGGTTGCCAATCAGGACCGAAGCCTTGCCGAAAATCGGTGCCTCGAGAACCGTCGAGGATGAGTTGCCTGTGACCACATCGACCTCGCGCATGACCGATAGGTAGCCGAGCTGGCCGAAAGATTCGACGTAAGAAACGTGGTCTGGGTGAGCCTCTGCGAAGGCGGCAATCGCCGCGCGCACGTCATCCGAGCCGATGTCGTTGTTGGTGCCGGTGATGATCAACTGAACGTCGTTGCCGTCGGCCGAGGTCGCG
>JBEDKF010000060.1:0-40679 GCA_041172305.1 Actinomycetota bacterium
CCGGAAATCAACTACCTGTTGAACGAAGCCATTTTTGGAAACCCTCACCTAGAAGAACCGAGTAAATAGAAACATGAGCATGATGGGTGGCCGCGGACGCGGTCGAGGCGCAGCACCAAAGGACACCGGACCAAAGGCAAAGTTTTCGCAACTGGTGCCATACCTCTTAGAGCACAAGGGCGCTCTCTGGGTTGCGATGGCCCTATCGGTCTTTGGCGCGGGAATCAGCCTGGCTCAACCTCTCGTTGTCGGTCAGGTCATTACCGCAGTTCAATCGGGCGGGAATTTGACCGGCCTGGTCGCAGCACTGGTGGCGGTCATCCTGGGCAGCGCAATCAGCGGTGGCTTCATGTACTACGTGCTTGCCAAGGCCGGGGAGGGTGTTGTGCTTTCGGCTCGCCAGAAGTTGGCTCACCGCCTATTGAAGTTGCCGATTCACGAGTATGACCTTCGTCGCACCGGCGACCTGGTTTCACGTGTCGGTTCTGACACGACCCTCTTGCGCGCTGTTCTAACCCAAGGTCTGGTTGACGCCGTCGGTGGCATCCTGATTTTTGTCGGTTCGCTAATCGCAATGGCAATCATCGACCCGCTATTGCTTAGCCTCACCCTTCTAATGGTGGTCGTCGCTATCGCTTCCATCTCTGTGACTGCCCGCCAGGTGCGTTCTGCCACTACCAAGGCCCAGCAGCGCGTGGGTGACATGTCGGCAGCCGTCGACCGTGCACTGTCTGCCGTTCGCACCATCCGTGCCGCTCGCGCTGAGAAGCGTGAAAGTGCAGCCATCGCCAAGGATGCGAACGAGGCATTCACCCAAGGCGTCAAGATTGCCAAGATCAATGCCATGATCACACCGATTGCGGGTCTCGCTATGAACGGTGCATTCATCGTGGTGCTTGGCGTCGGCGGTTACCGCGTGGCCTCCGGCACAACTTCCGTTGCCAGCCTGATCACCTTCATCCTGTTGATGTTCCAGATGATTCGACCTCTTGGTCAAGCGTTTGGTGCTTACAGCTCGGTTCAGTCGGGCCTTGGCGCACTGGCCCGCATCCAAGAGATTTTGGATCTGCCTCTAGAAGAGACCGAAGCCGAAGTTCGCTCTTCGGCAAAGGTTGTAGCCGTGAATGAAACTGCCATCGAGTTCGCTGGAGTCTCATTCGGTTATGCGGCTCCACCAGCCACCGAGGAGAACCCGAACCCGGAGAGCCGTGAAGTGCTTGAAAAGGTTTCATTCGAAATCAAACGCGGTTCTCGCGTGGCTCTGGTTGGACCATCGGGCTCTGGCAAGTCGACAATTTTCTCGTTGATTGAGCGCTTCTACGAGCCAACCAGCGGAGAGATTTTGCTCGACGGCCAGGCCGTAACTACCATCGCTCGTGATGCCCTGCGCTCTCAAATCGGGTACGTTGAGCAGGACGCCCCGGTGCTTGCCGGCTCGCTGCGTGCCAACCTCATGATTGGCTCACCAGAAGCCACCGATGAGCAGCTCACCTCGGTTTTGGAGCAGGTGAATCTCACCGAAGTTCTCGAGCGCGACAGTCGCGGCCTCGACGCGGAAGTCGGCGAAAACGGCATCATGCTTTCGGGTGGCGAGCGTCAACGCCTAGCCATCGCCCGAGCCTTGCTCTCGGCGCCGCCGATCTTGCTGCTCGATGAATCGACCTCGTCGCTGGATGGCCTCAACGAGCAGCGCATGCGCGATGCCATCGATGCGGTGGCCAAGAATCGCACGCTGCTTGTGATCGCTCATCGCCTTTCAACCGTGGTGGATAGCGACCAGATCATTGTTCTCGAACACGGCAAGGTGATTGGGGTTGGAACTCACAGCGAGCTCGTCGCCTCAACGCCGCTTTACAAGAAGTTGGCCAAGCAGCAACTGCTGGTCTAGGTATTCTTAGAAAAGAATTTCAATGTTGAAAGGTGTGCCCGATGGCTCTACCAACTGATCGCTCGTATGCAGAGGCCCTAGACGCCAACGACCCGCTAGCGAAATACAAGGCACAGTTTCAGATCTCTGACCCAGAGCTTTGCTACCTCGACGGCAACTCGCTTGGCAGACTGCCGCTGGCGGCCATTGCCGGAGTCAACGACTTCCTCACCAACGAGTGGGGTCGTGAACTTGTCGACGGATGGTCACACTGGATCGATGAGTCTCAGGCAGCCGGCAACCTTCTTGGTCGTTCGGTGCTTGGCGCGGCCGAAGGCCAGACCTTGGTGCAAGACACCACGTCGGTCAACTTTTACCAGATGTGTTTGGCAGCAATCAAGGCTCGACCTGGTCGCAAGACAATCATCATTGATGCATCGAACTTCCCGACAGACCGCTACATTTTGGCCGGAATCGCCAAGGACTTTGGGCTCAATCTTGTCACTCTAAACAACGATGGCTCAGGTGGGCCGGGTTCTGTCGAGATCGAATCTCACTGCGAGCTGATTTCACCGGAGGCACTGGCGCCACACCTAAACGACGATGTCGCACTGGTCACGCTTCAGGCAATTCACTACCGTTCGGGTAGCCGCCCCGACATCAAAGCAATCACCGACCTGGTGCGTGCTCACGGCGGTCTAGTCGTCTGGGATGCCTCACACGCTGCCGGTGCGATTGACCTGCGATTCGACGAATGGGGCGTTGACCTCGCTGTGGGTTGCACCTATAAGTACGGCAACTCGGGCCCGGGTTCTCCGGCCTGGTTGTATGTGGCAAAACGCATTCAGTCTGAGGTCGAGCCAACAATTCAGGGCTGGTTCGCAAACGATAAACAGTTTGAAATGGGGCCTTTCTTTGAGGTTGCCGACGGAATCCGTCGTTTCCAAATCGCCAGCCCATCAATCATCGGCATCCGCGTCATGCAGGCCGCATACAAGATGATCGAGGAGGCCGGCATGCCGGCAATCAGCGCAAAGGCGGCTGCGGGCAGCCAACTCATCCTTGATTTGTTCGACGCATGGTTGGCGCCGCTCGGCTTCACCCTTCTGACTCCGCGTGAAGCACACCATCGAGGCGGGCACATCACAGTTGGTCACCCCGATGCCAAAAAGATTGCCGCGGGAATGCGCAAATTCGCAAATGTTGTGCCTGACTACCGAACCCCCGACTCGATTCGTCTGGCCATGGCTCCGCTGCCGACCAGCTACGTCGAAATCTGGGATGGCCTGGCTCGTATGCGCGACCTGGTTGCATCGAAGAAGTATTTGGAAGTCGAAGACAACGGAAGCCGCGTCACCTAATGGGCGAAACCGACAAGAAGGCCATCACTTACATCTCATACCTGAAGGTGGACGAGCTGCTAGAACTGCAGCAACCGGAGTCTGATGGTGAACACGATGAGATGTTGTTCATCGTTATCCACCAGACCTATGAGCTTTGGTTCAAGCAGATGCTGCACGAGATCGCCGAACTTCAAAGGGTTTTGGTCAAGGGCGAAACTCACCGCGCGTTGGCGATTCTCGGCCGCGTTCGAACCATCATGAAGACCTGTGTAGGCCAGCTAGATATTCTCGAGACCATGACTCCCCTGCAGTTCAACACGTTCCGTGGTCGTCTGCAGTCTTCGAGTGGTTTCCAGTCAGCACAGTTCCGCGAGTTTGAAGCCGTTCTAGGTCGTCGCGATCAGGCCGGTGCAGGCGCTGAAAAGCACACGGGAATGGGCATGGCCGAACACCTCATCCCTGGTTCACCGGCTCGCGCCCGGGTTGAATCAGCTATGACGCGACCTTCCCTCTGGGACAGCGCGCTCGCCTACCTAGCCGACCGGGGCCACGCTATTCCGGCTGATGCTCTGCATCGTGACGTAACCACCGGCTATGAGGCGCACGAAGGCGTCCAGGATGTCTTGCTAACCGTGCACCGCGAAGACCCCGACGCCGCTGCTATTTGCGAGCGACTGGTTGACCTGGATGAAGGTCTGCAAGAGTGGCGCTATCGCCACGTCAAAATGGTCGAGCGTACCATTGGTCACAAGATGGGCTCAGGCGGATCTTCCGGCGTCGGCTATCTTGCCTCGACTCTATTCCGCCCGGTCTTCCCTGACCTATGGGCGATTCGCTCTCGTTTCTAAACGCCTTTTGTTTTAGGCGAATAACCCAATCATGGTGTCGAACACGAGCTTCAGGTTCAGGCAAACAAGTGCGATCGCGATTGCTACACCCAAAATCACGGTGCGCTTAGTGTTCACGAGCTCGGCCATCAGCTTCTTCTGTGAAGTTAGGTAAACCAGTGGGATCAACGCAAATGGCAAGCCGAACGACAGTAGCACCTGGCTGAATAGCAGCACTTGACTCGGGCTGGTTGTAAACAGCATGATTGCCACTGCAGGCACAACCGTGATGGCTCGCCTGACCCAAGGTGAAATCTGGCGATTGATCATGCTTCCCATTACCTCGCCGCCGGCGTAGGCACCAACCGCAGAGGATGCCAAGCCGCTGGCTAGCAGAGCGAGGGCGAACATGACGGCCAATAGCGGGCTAACCGTTTCGAAGAGTCTTTGGAAGGTCTCATAGATCGGGTCTTTTACTTCGGCACCCGCCGGAAACACCGTCGCCCCAATGAGCAACAGGCAGAGGTTTACAAAACCCGCGATGCCCAGAGCCAAGGTGACGTCGACGCGGGTTACCTTGAGCAACACACGTCGAGCCGGCGCGTTGCCTACGGTGCCGAACTTGTCGCGCACAAAAGCCGAGTGACTATAGATAGCGTGTGGCATTACCGTAGCGCCGAGCATACCGAGAGTGACCAAGAGTTCGGCCTGCGATTGGATGCGCGGAACCATTCCCGCGAATAAAGCCTGAGGCTCAAGCAGACCGAAGTTTACGGCCGCAATGATTCCGGCTGAGGTCACAATTGTTAGCGCAATTATGAATGCGGTAAAGAAACCACGGGCCTTGCCCTGACTCGCCAGGATGATCATTGAGATCATCGCAGTAATGACTGCCCCCGCACCGAGAGGAAGGCCAAAAAGAATGTTTAGTGCAACGGCGCCGCCAACTACCTCGGCAATTTCGGTGGCAAGGATGACGACCTCGGCTTGAAGCCAATAGGCCAGGCGTGCGAACTGAGTTTTGAACCGGCCGCTCAAGACGCCGGTCAGGCTCTCGCCGGTTCCGATAGCCAGTTTCGCAGCGAGGTATTGGACAAACCACGCGGTTGCGTTGGCTAGTAAGACCACCCAGACGAGTGAATAGTTGAAGAGCGCCCCAGAAGCCAGGTTAGACGCGAAGTTGCCGGGGTCAAGATATGCGACCCCGGCAACTAGCGCCGGACCAAGTTTGCCCAGTGTTGGGCGAAGGGATGCTGTCTTAGAAGTCCCAGTCGTCATCGCTGGTTGCCTCGTGCTTACCGATTACGTAAGACGAACCTGAGCCAGAGAAGAAGTCGTGGTTCTCGTCAGCGTTTGGTGACAACGCAGACAGAATCGCAGGGTTCACCTGTGAAACTTCACGTGGGAACAACGGGTCAAAACCAAGGTTCATAAGAGCCTTGTTGGCGTTGTAGTGCAAGAAGTGCTTGACGTCTTCGGTCAATCCGAGGCCGTCATACAAGTCGGCGGTGTAACGGATCTCGTTGTCGTAAAGCTCTAGTAGCAAGTCGTAGGTGTAAGCCTTGATCTCTTCGCGGCGTGCCTCGGTCTCCTGCTCCATGCCCTTCTGGAACTTGTAGCCGATGTAGTAACCGTGGATGGCCTCGTCGCGAATGATTAGGCGAATTAGGTCTGCGGTGTTTGTCAGCTTTGCTCGTGATGACCAGTACATAGGCAGGTAGAAACCTGAGTAGAACAGGAATGACTCGAGCAGGGTTGAAGCAACCTTGCGCTTTAGCGGGTCGTCACCGCGGTAGTAACCAAGAACGATCTCGGCCTTCTTCTGAAGGTAAGGGTTCTCTTCTGACCAGCGGAAAGCCTGCTCGATCTCATCGGTTGAGCACAGGGTCGAGAAGATCGATGAGTAGCTCTTAGCGTGAACCGACTCCATAAACGAGATGTTGGTGTAAACCGCTTCTTCGTGCATGGTGACTGCGTCTGGAATCAGTGAGATAGCGCCGACGGTGCCCTGGATGGTGTCAAGCAGGGTTAGGCCGGTGAACGCACGCATGGTTACGAGCTGCTCTTCAGGGCGAAGAGTTGCCCATGACTGGATGTCGTTTGCCATCGGCACCTTCTCAGGCAGCCAGAAGTTTGAGGTCAGTCGGTTCCAAACTTCGAGGTCCATTGGGTCCTCGAGCTTGTTCCAGTTGACCGGGCGAGCGATCTTGTACTTGGTTTCAGCCATTTTGATCTCCTTATTGCTTAGAGCATGCAGCTGACGCAGTCGGCAACTTCGGTGCCTTCTAGTGCCATCTGACGAATGCGGACGTAGTAAATGGTCTTGATGCCTGCGCGCCAAGCCTGAATCTGTGCCTTGTTAACATCGCGGGTGGTTGCGGTGTCCTTGAAGAACAAGGTCAGCGATAGACCCTGGTCCACGTGCTGAGTTGCTGCTGCATAGGTCTCGATGATTTTTTCAGGACCGATCTCGTATGCGTCGTCGTAGAACTCTAGGTTGTCGTTGGTTAGGAACGGGGCTGGGTAGTAAACGCGACCTAGCTTGCCTTCCTTGCGAATCTCAATCTTTGACGCAACCGGGTGAATCGAGCTGGTTGAGTTGTTGATGTATGAGATTGAACCGGTTGGTGGAACGGCCTGAAGGTTCTGGTTGTAGATACCGTGCTTCATAACTGACTCGCGAAGAGCGTTCCAGTCGACCTGAGTCGGAATCGCGATTCCGGCGGTTGCGAATAGCTCTGCAACACGCGCGGTTGCTGGCTTCCACTCTTCCTGGGTGTACTTGTCGAAGAACTCACCAGATGCATACTTCGAGTTTTCGAAGTTTCCAAACACCTTGCCGCGCTCGATTGCGATCAGGTTCGATGCGCGAATCGCGTGGTAAACCACGGTGTAGAAGTAGATGTTGGTGAAGTCGATGCCTTCTTCTGAACCGTAGTGAACGCGCTCACGAGCTAGGTAGCCGTGGAGGTTCATCTGGCCAAGACCGATTGCGTGTGACTGGTCGTTGCCAAACTGGATCGAACGAACCGACTCGATTGAAGACAGGTCAGAAACCGCGGTCAATGCACGGATTGCGGTCTCAACGGTGCCACCGAAGTCTGGTGAATCCATCGCCATGGCAATGTTCATCGAACCAAGGTTGCAAGAGATGTCCTTGCCGATCTCGTTGTAGCTGAGGTCAGCGTTGTAGGTGGTCGGGGTGTTGACCTGAAGAATCTCTGAACAGAGGTTCGACATGTTGATGCGACCCTCGATTGGGTTGGTGCGGTTTACGGTGTCTTCGTAAACGATGTATGGGTAACCAGACTCGAACTGAAGCTCCGCGATGGTCTCGAACAACTGGCGAGCCTTGATCTTGGTCTTCTTGATGCGAGCATCGTCAACCATCTCCTGGTACTTCTCAGTAACCGAGATGTCGCTGAACGGAACGCCGTAGACCTTCTCAACGTCGTATGGAGAGAAGAGGTACATGTCCTCGTTGTTCTTAGCAAGCTCAAGGGTGATGTCTGGAACGACAACGCCGAGGCTCAGGGTCTTGATACGAACCTTCTCGTCAGCGTTCTCACGCTTGGTGTCTAGGAACTTCATGATGTCTGGGTGGTGAACGTTTAGGTAAACGGCACCTGCACCCTGACGAGCACCCAGCTGGTTTGCGTAGCTGAATGAGTCTTCGAGAAGCTTCATCACTGGGATGACACCAGATGACTGGCCCTCGATCTTCTTGATTGGTGCGCCTGATTCACGGATGTTGGTTAGCGATAGAGCAACACCACCACCGCGCTTTGAAAGCTGAAGTGAAGAGTTGATCGCACGAGCGATTGACTCCATGTTGTCTTCGGTGCGAAGCAAGAAGCATGAAACGAACTCGCCGCGCTGGGCCTTGCCACAGTTTAGGAAGGTCGGAGTTGCCGGCTGGAAACGACCGGTGACCATCTCTTCTACAAGCTTTAGAGCGCGAGCCTCGTTGCCCTCGGCTAGAACCAAAGCGGTCATAACGACGCGGTGCTCGAAGCGCTCTAGGTAGTGTGCGCCGTCGAAGGTCTTCATCGCGTAGCTGGTGAAGAACTTGAAGGCACCTAGGAATGACTCAAAACGAAACTTGAATGAGAACGCGTAGTCGTGGATCTTCTCTAGGAACTCGAAGCTGTACATGTCCAGCACGCCTGGCTCGTAGTACTCCTTCTCAACTAGGTAGTCGAGGCGTTCCTTGAGGTTGTGGAAGAACACAGTGTTTACGTTCACGTGCTCAAGGAAGTACTGGCGCGCAGCCAGCTTGTCCTTGTCGAACTGAATCTTGCCCTCATCGTTGTAGAGGTTCAGCATCGCGTTTAGCTCGTGGTAGCCCAAGGTTGATGCCTGAGTCTTCTCCATCAGTGTTGATTCCATAGTGTCTCCATTTTGTTGTGCACGACTTCGACGTCGTAAGGGGTTCCCAGCAACTCGAACCGGTGGAGAAGAGGGACCTGGCATTTCATTGCCACGATCTCGCCTGCCCGACAGTATTTGTCGCCGAAGTTGGTGTTTCCCGCTGCTATTACGCCGCGGATTAAATCTCTGTTTTGCTGCTGGTTGAGGAAGCGAATGACCTGTTTTGGAACACTTGTTGCGTCGTCGCCTCCCCCGTAGGTTGGGACGATTAGAACATAAGGGTCAGACATCATCAGAGGAGTTTCCGATGCCATTACCGGGATTCTGTGGTGCGTAACGCCTAGCTTGTCAACGAAGCGTTTTGTGTTCTCAGAGACATTCGAAAAATAAGCTAATTCGAACATCTTGGGAGGTCTTTAGGCTGCGGCTAGCTTGGCGATCATGTCAGGGCGGAAGCCTGACCAGTGGTCGTCGCCAGCAATAACAACTGGGGCTGCCTGGTAGCCCAGAGCCTTAACTAGCTCTAGCGCGGTCTCATCCTGGCTCATGTCAACAACGTTGTACTCAACGTCGTTGCGGTCTAGGAACTTCTTGGTGCTGTCGCACTGGACGCATGAAGGAAGTGTGTAAACGGTAACGGTCATGGTGTTTCTCCTCTGTTTTTGCCAATTTTCACGAAAACTTGAAAGTTCGCGATTTCCCCGATTTTTGGCTTATTTAGTTCAGATGTCAAGAGTAAGCCCTAGATGTAGTGCTTCGCAAATAAGTTATGGCGTGTCGCGCAAAGATTAATTAAAACTTTCCGTTCTCACGAAATTCATCAAAATAACGCCGCGTGGCGCGCGCAAATCGACCCTAAATGGGTGAAAAATAGTCGGATTTTTTTTAGAAAACTACTTAGAAGCTGCGTCGACGACGTTCTTGACCAGCATTGCTCGGGTCATTGGGCCAACTCCACCCGGGTTTGGCGATAACCAGCCGGCGATTTCGGCAACACGTGGGTCGATGTCTCCGACCAGTGTCGCCTTGCCCTCGGGCCCTTCGACGCGGGTGATGCCGACGTCTAGAACGGCGGCACCCGGCTTGATCCATTCGGGCTGAACGAAGTGGGCGACACCAAGCGCGCCAATCACGATGTCTGCGCGTTTTACGGCCGACTCTAAGTCGCGTGAAGCAGAGTGCAGCAAGGTGACGGTTGAATCGATGCCCTTGCGAGTCATCAATAGGCCCAGCGGGCGGCCAACGGTCACACCGCGGCCAATAATGGCAACCTCAGCGCCCTTCATCGGAACGTCATAGCGCGACAGCAGCTCGACGATTCCGGCCGGGGTGCAAGGTAGAGGCGAAGTTAGCTCGCCAGCGACACCGAGCACCAGACGACCAAGGTTGGTCGGGTGCAGACCATCGGCATCCTTGTCTGGGTCGATTAGTTCGAGCATTTCGTTGGTGTCGATGCCGAAAGGCAGCGGCAACTGAACGATGTAGCCGGTGACATCCTTGGCTGAGTTCAGATCACGGATGGCTGCGCGAACGTCAGCCGAAGATGCGGTCTGAGGCAAATCGATTCGAATCGAGTGAATGCCGACTTCGGCGCAGTCGCGGTGCTTACCGCCAACGTACGAGTGTGAACCCGGATCGTCGCCAACCAACAGCGTGCCAAGACCTGGGGTAATGCCCTTTTGCTTGAGGTGGATGACGCGCTCGGCAAGCTCGGCCTTGATTGCCTTGGCAGTGGCAAGGCCGTCTAGCTTGATTGCGGTCATAGAACTACCAGGTCTCGAGGCCGCTGTATAGCGGGAAAGCCTCGGTCAACTTGGTGGTGCGAGCGCGAAGAGCTGCGATGTCTGGGTTTGGCACCAAGACGCCAGCGATGATTTCGGCAACCTCGGCGAATTCTGCTGCACCGAAGCCGCGAGTTGCGAGAGCTGGGGTTCCAATGCGAACACCTGAGGTAACCATTGCTGGTCGTGGGTCGTTAGGAACCGAGTTGCGGTTCACGGTGATGCCGACCTCGTGCAGCAGGTCTTCGGTTTCCTGACCGTTGATCGGTGCATTGCGAAGGTCAACTAGAACTAGGTGAACCTTGGTGCTGCCGGTAAGAACCTGAACACCGTTGGCAACAACGTCGGCCTGCATCAAACGCTTGGCAATGATGTCTGCACCTTCGAGGGTGCGCTTCTGGCGATCCTTGAACTCTTCGGTCATTGCGGCCTTGAACGAGACAGCCTTGGCGGCAATCACGTGCATCAGTGGGCCACCCTGCTGACCAGGGAAAACGGAGGAGTCGATCTTCTTGGCATACTCGGCCTTGCAAAGGATCAGACCTGAGCGAGGGCCACCGAGGGTCTTGTGGACGGTGGTTGAAACCACGTCTGCAAATGGCACCGGGTTTGGGTGCAGACCAGCCGCGACCAAACCTGAGAAGTGAGCCATGTCGACCCAAAGCTTCGCGCCAACCTCGTCGGCAATCTTGCGGAACTCGGCAAAGTCAAGGTGCTGCGAGTATGCAGACCAACCGGCGATTAGAACCTGAGGCTTGACCTCGTGTGCGCGGGCACGAACGATGTCCATGTCGATCAAGTTAGTCTCTGCGTTCAGCTCGTAAGCGTGAGCCTCGTACATCTTGCCCGAGAAGTTGAGACGCATACCGTGGGTTAGGTGGCCACCGTGTGCGAGTTCAAGACCAAGGATGCGGTCGCCAGGGCTGGCAAGTGCCATCAATACCGCAGCGTTTGCTGATGCACCCGAGTGAGGCTGTACGTTTGCGTGCTCTGCACCGAATAGTTCCTTCGCACGATCGCGGGCTAGGTTTTCAGCCACGTCGACGGCTTCGCAACCACCGTAGTAACGCTTGCCTGGGTAACCCTCGGCATACTTGTTGGTCAGAACCGAACCCTGCGCTTCAAGCACGCCGCGTGACACGAAGTTCTCACTCGCGATCATCTCAAGCATGTTGCGCTGGCGGTTGAGCTCAGCTGTCAGAACGGCTGCGATTTCTGGGTCAGATTCGCTTAGTGGCAAGTTGAATGAAGAAGACATTGATGGGCTCCTATAGGCCTGATGCGGTGAGGTAATTCTACCATCGGATAAACTGGCACCTATGACTTCATCAGCCACTACCCACTGGGTTCTCACCTTTGTTTGCGAAGACAAGCCGGGCATCGTTCACGCGATCTCTGGCGCCATTGTGGCTGCGAACGGAAACATCACCGAATCACACCAGTACACCTCTCTAGACACCGGCCGCTTCTTCATGCGCCTGCAGATCGAATCCGCTGTTCCGCGCGAGATGTTCGAAGCTCAGCTCGCACCGGTTATTGCGCGCTATGACATGGACTCGGTCTTGGATGTTGTCGGTCGCCCAATGAAGACCCTGGTTCTCGTTTCGAAGAGCGCACACTGCCTCAACGACATCCTGTTCCGCCAACGCAGCGGACAACTTCCGGTTGAGATTCCTGCGGTTTTCGGTAACCACCCTGACCTTGGCTCACTTGCCGAGTTCTATTCGATTCCTTTTGAACAGCACGCAATTACCGGCGAGGCCGACAAGCGCGCTTTCGAATCAATGCTTCGCACCTTCATCAACTCGGCCGGCATCGAAATGATCGTGCTGGCTCGCTACATGCAGGTTCTATCCGAAGAGTTCTGCAACGAGTTCGAGGGCCGCATCATTAACATCCACCACTCGTTCTTGCCGGGCTTCAAGGGCGCAAACCCATACGCGCAGGCTCACTCACGCGGCGTTAAGCTGATCGGCGCAACCGCTCACTTCGTGACCGCCGACTTGGATGAGGGCCCGATCATCGAGCAAAACGTAGTTCGCGTTCAGCACTCTGACTCGAAGAACCGCCTAGTTTCGATCGGCCAGGATGTCGAGTCAAAGACTCTGACCCAGGCAATGCGTTGGTTCGCTGAACACCGAATCCTGCTCGACGGCGACCGCACCGTAATCTTCAGCTAAATCAAAGCCTTTGAATACAAGAAATCCCCCGGAGTGAGCTCCGGGGGATTTCTCTTTTGGCACTTAATCCTTGGTGGTGTTCTCGGCAATGACGATCAAAGCGATTGATGATTCGAAAACGAGGCGTAAGGCGATTACTGAAACTAGCAACGAGATAGGAGCGGAAACTAGTAGCAAAATCGCTGAACCAATTTGGTCATTTGTTGCTAGATAAACGGCGCCGAACAATCCAAAGCCAGCTATTCCGACCGTTGTAATCCATACCAGGGCTATGTAGAGCCCGCCAGCAATCTTCCTAGTGATAAAAGTCTGAAAACTTGGGCTGTATAGCGTTGCCAGAAATCCTTTGAAACCCATTTGAAACCCCCATGTACATACCTGTTTCGCAGGCGACTACCTGCAAGACAGATTCTAATTAGAAACTGTTTCTGTTCATCAAAGCGTGCGATCAAGCCGTGCGTTCCTAACCGCCCTATTTTTCGTGTCCAAGTTGTTATCTGTGTCGATTAGAGTTCTGGAATGACCTCAAGAATCACAACTTCACGAATCCTACGAACCCTCGCCTTTGCATCAGTGGTTGCGCTGCTTCCGACCGCAAATGCGGTTGCCGCCGACCCGTCTCAGGTTGTGACCACACAGAGTGTCGGTGTTCAGATGTTTGAGTGGAACTGGAATTCGCTGGCAAAGGAATGTGAAACCAACCTCGGCCCTGCCGGCTATGACTGGGTTGAGGTCAGCCCACCCCAAGAACACATCCTTGGTGACGCATGGTGGATTCACTATCAGCCGACCAGCTACAAAATCGAGTCGAAGCTCGGAACACGTGCCGAGTTCTCGGCAATGGTTGATATCTGTGACCGTGCAGGCGTCTCGATCATTGCCGATGCCGTAATCAACCACATGGCAGCCAGCGACATCATCGGCTGGGATGGCACAAAGCACGGCAAGTATGACTATCCGGGTCTCTACACCGAGACCGACTTCCACCACTGCAAGAACGGTTCGGGACGCATCGAAGACTGGGGCAACAGCAAAGAGGTGCAGGAATGTGAGCTCCTCGGCCTTTCAGATTTGGATACGTCTAGCCCAACCGTTCAGTCCAAGATTGTTGCCTACCTAAAAGACTTGCGTTCTCTAGGGGTCAAGGGTTTCCGCGTTGACGCGGCCAAGCACATTGCATCGGCCGATCTAAAGAAGATCGTCGATTCAATGCCAAGCGACACCTCATTCCTGCACGAGGTATACGACGGAGCCGAAGATCCAGCCAACTACCGGGAAATCGGCAACACCTTCGGATTCAACTGGGCCAAGTCACTTCCTAGCCTCTTCAACATGCCGGGCAGACTAGGCGGCCAGGCATCACCGGCTGTGCTCGCAACTCTAGAACCAGGCGAGGCAACCATCTCGATGGTCACCAACCACGACACCGAGCGCGACTCATCGACCCTGTCTTACGCAAGCGGGGGCAAGTTCGAGTTGGCGAACATGTTCATGTTGGCCATCCCATACGGTAAGCCAATGGTTTACTCGGGCTATGCGTTCAGTGAGCGCGATGCGGCACCTCCGGTGCAGTCAAACGGTAAGACCGTGAATGTTGTTTGCCCAAGCAAGCCAGCCGCTGCCACCGCCGGCAAGATTGCCGACGGGAAGTTCGTATGTTCACACCGCTGGTCTGGCGTGACCGGAATGATCCAGTGGCGCGACGCTGTTGGCAACGAACCGGTTGCGAATGTTTACAACAAGGGCAACGCCTACGGCTTCAGCCGCGGCAAGCTGGGATACGTCTTGTTCAACACCGGGCCGGCAAAACTGACCGCTTCTGTGAAGACAGGGCTTCCTGCCGGAAACTACTGCAACGCAGCCGTGACCGGGAAGCAACCGAGCAAGGTGGCATGTGCGACCACTGCGCGTGTGACTGTGGCCAAGGATGGAACCGCGAAGGTGAACCTGACCGCTTGGTCAGCGCTCGCAATCAGCAAGGCGAGCAAGCTCAAGTAGCCCTCGGCTACTGCACCTCTGCTAAACCAGTGATGCGCGCCATGCGGCGTGCATGCGCGAGAACTTGCCCGTGCCCGCGATAAGCGCGGGCGGTGTGTCATCCTCGATGATTTGACCGTGTTCCATAACAAGCACGCGGTCTGCAATCGAAACGGTTGAGAGTCGGTGAGCAATGATGATCGACGTGCGGCCACTGAGCAGAGTGGTCAGACCCTGCTGAACTAGACGCTCGCTAGGAATGTCCAGTGAGGCTGTCGCTTCATCCAAGATCAAGACGGCTGGGTCGGCGATGAAGGCTCGGGCAAACGAGATCAACTGGCGCTGACCAGCAGAGACGCGACCACCGCGCTTGTTGACGTCGGTGTTATAGCCATCTGGCATGCTCATGATGAATTCGTGAACGCCAACCGCCTTGGCGGCAGCCTCGATCTCATCCGAGGTTGCATCCGGTTTGCCGAGTGCAATATTGTCGGCCACGGTGCCAGAGAAAAGGTATGCCTCCTGGGTGACCATGACAATTGATCGGCGAAGCTGCAGGTTGCTTAGGTCGCGCAGGTCAACGCCATCAAGCGTGAGCTGCCCCTCGCTAGGGTCATAAAGCCGCGAGACCAACTTCGCCAGCGTTGACTTGCCTGCTCCGGTGGTGCCAACCAGCGCGATTGTTTGACCGGCAGGGATGTCTAGGTTGAATCCAGGCAACACGGTCTTGCCATTTGAATAGTGGAACTCGACGTCGTTGAAGCTCAGGTGACCGGTTGGATTCTCGAGCTTAGTTGGGTGTTCAGGCTCTGGAACCGATTCGACCTCCTCAAGCACGCCCGAAATCTTCTCGAGTGCAGACCCGGCAGACTGGTAGGCGTTGTAGAACATCGCCATGCCTTCCATCGGGTCGAAGAAGCGGCGGGCGTAGAGGATCGCTGCCGTCAGAATTCCGATGCCGAGAGAGCCGTCGATTACGCGGAATCCACCGAACAGAAGAATAAATGCGACGGTTATGGTGCCAATCAGGGTTAGACCCGGGTCGTAGATTCCGAAAATCTGGATCACCTTGGCGTTGACCGAACGGTAATCCTCGGTGTAGCCGGCGTATTCTTCCTGGTTGTCCTTCTCCTTGCGGAACGCCTTGACGGCACGGATGCCGGTCATGGTCTCGACAAACTTCACGATGAGTCGGGCCGACGCAACGCGGGTCTGTCTGTAGCGCAACTTGGTGTTCTTCTGGAACCATCGGGTTAGGAACCAGAGTGGGATGAAGCTAACCATAAGAATGCCGAAGCTATTTGCATCCAGAATCAACATCGCCGCTCCGGTAAAGAGCATGTAGAAGATGCCGGCGATCATTTCATTGCCACCGGTGTCTAGAAGCTCCTTAATTGCATCCAGGTCGCTGGTCTGGCGAGCAATCACGCGGCCAGATGTGTAGGTCTCGTGAAACTCGAGGCTCAAGCGCTGCGAGTGGACAAACAGCCTTTGGCGAAGATCGAACATGACGTTCTGATTCGTGCGAGCCGCAAATTTCAAGAAGCTGTATGTCAGCGAAGCCGTGGCCAGGGCGGCGAAGAGGTATCCACCGACCACGAGGAACAGCGGAGTCAACTCGCTGTGAATTGCCTTCGGCAAAGCTTGGTCGATGCCATAGGCGATTAGCGCTGGGCCCAAAACTCGAAATGCCTGGCTCAAAATGACGAGTGTGAAGCTGACTGCTAGTCGAACCCGGATTGGGCGAATCAGAGAGAAGAGCAACTTTCGAGCTCGAAGACGGACGATGCGCGACTCGTCTTTGTTCAGTTCGATCCGGTCTTCGCCGGAGGTTCCCTGCATGCTCATGAAATCATCTCCCCTGCTGCGTCAAGGCTGGAAATCACGTAGCGATAGTGATCGTTGGTGGCTAGCAATTCACTGTGTTTACCGACGGCTGTGATGCGACCGTCCTGCATCAAAGCGACGCGATCGGCGAGCTGCACCGTTGATGGGCGGTGAGCCACAATCAGTGCGGTTGTGGTGGTCAAGACGCTGCGAAGGGCCTCTTCAACGAGGGCCTCGGTGTCAACGTCTAGCGCCGACAATGGGTCATCAAGAACCAGGATGGCTGGCTTTGCCGCCACGGCGCGAGCCAAGGCAAGGCGCTGGCGTTGTCCACCGGATAGGCTCATGCCTTCCTCGCCAATCTTGGTCTCCAAACCATCAGGCAGGTCATAGACAAATTGAGCCTGGGCAATTTCGAGAGCCTGTTTCAGGTCTTCCTCGGAAGCATCCGGCCGACCGAGCAAAACGTTGTCGCGAACGCTTGCCGAGAACAATGTCGCATCTTCGAAGGCCATCGAAATGTGGCGGCGCAGTTCCTCGCGAGTCAGGTCGCGAACATCGATTCCGTCGAGCAATACTTGCCCACCGGTCACGTCATACAGGCGCGTGGTCAAAGCCGTGAGGCTGGTTTTGCCACAACCGGTGATTCCGATCAAGGCAACGGATTCCCCTGGCTCGAGAATCAGGTCGACGCCGTCGAGAAGGTCTCGCTGTGACTCTGGGGCGTCCGAGTAGCGGAAGTGAACATCCTTGAATTCGAGACGGCCGTGTGGCTCGGTGATGGTCTTCGGGTTCTCTGGGTCAGAAATATCAACCGGAGCATCGATGACTTCGAAGAAGCGCTGGATTGCCGTCTTGGCATCCAAGGTCATCGACAGCAAGAATCCGACGGATTCGGTTGGCCAGCGCAGGGCTGTGGTGGTTGCGAGGAAGGCGACTAGGCCACCGACCGTGAGTTGACCAACTGAAACCAACCACACACCGGCTAGAAGTGAGAGGCCAACCGCGAACTCTGGGGCCAAGATCAGATAAACCCAGATGCCGGCAATGAGACCGGCCTTCTTGATTTCGGTTCCGCGAAGAGTGTCAGCTTCGGCGGCAAACTTGCCGGCCATGTAATCGCCGCGACCGAAGGCCTTCAAGACTCGGATTCCGTGAACCGACTCTTCGACAGATGTCGCTAAGTCACCGGCCTGGTCCTGAGAGAGGCGAGCGACTGAGTGATACTCACGTTCAAATTGGAAACCCTTAACCCAGATGGGAACCGAGCACACGAAGAAGATCAGGCCGAGAATCCAGTGGAAAGTGAACAGGATGCCTAGACCGACGATGATCGTTAGACCGTTTGCAACGAAAAGAACTAGTCCAAACGAAAGCCAACGACGAATGAGGCTGAGGTCGCCGGTTGCACGGCTTAGCAGCTGGCCGCTAGGCCACTTATCGTGAAAACTGACCGGTAGATCCTGGAGCTTCGAATAGATTTTTGCTCGAAGGCCGGCCTCTACGTGGGTTCCCGGGGTAAGGACCAACCAGCGTCTCAGCAGCACCGATAGCGCCTCTAGGACACCGAGCAGAAGAACAATTAGTACGGCGGGGACGAGTGTGGCGGTCGTGCCGTTTTCCTTTAGGGAGTTGACCAGCTCTCGCAGATACTGAGGAATCGAGAGGGCAAACATGTGGGCCGCGATGGCGGCAATCATTCCAAGCACAATGCGAGGAAGAGCCGATTTCGCGTATGGGAAAATTCGCAACAAAGTTGCTCCGGTTCCTTTTTCGCTCATCCTCAAGCCCAATCCCGCCAAGCGGATAGTTATTCCGATTCGGCGACTTTTTAGGCTAACACGCGAAGGGTATTGACCCTTGCTTCTTAGTGGAAGAAGTGTCGTTCTCCGGTGAAGTACATGGTGATGCCCGCTGCTTCGGCTGCTGCAATAACCTCTTCGTCGCGAACCGAACCGCCTGGCTGAACCACGGCTTTCACGCCGCCGTCGATCAAGATCTGAAGGCCATCGGCGAATGGGAAGAATGCATCCGATGCCGCAACCGAGCCGTTGGCACGTGATTCCGCTCTGGCAATCGCAAGCTTGCATGAGTCAACACGGTTAACCTGCCCCATACCAACGCCAACCGATGCACCCTCTCGGGCAAGCAAGATGCCGTTGGACTTAACCGCGCGACATGCACGCCAAGCGAATTCGAGATCGGCCATAGTGGCCGCATCGGCCTTCTTGCCGGTAACCAGCTTCCAACCCTGTGAGTTGAATTGGCTGAATTCGTCAGGCTGCTGAACCAGGATGCCGCCAGAGATTTGGCGCACTTCGAGTGATTCGCGCGCATAGTTAGCCGGCAACTCCAGAACGCGCAGGTTCTTCTTCTCAAGCAACAGGCCTAGAGCTTCAATCTCGTATCCAGGAGCAATGATTACCTCGGTGAAAACCTGCGCGATCTGCTTCGCCATTGTGAGAGTAACGATTCGGTTGGCGGCAATCACGCCACCAAAAGCCGAGGTGGAATCGCACATGAAAGCTTTTGCATGAGCATCAGCAATCGCATCTGGCGTTGTCGAGTCGCCAACAGCAATTCCACATGGGTTTGCGTGCTTGATGATTGCAACGGCCGGCTCGGTGAAGTCATAGGCTGCGCGGAGTGCCGCATCGGCGTCTACGTAGTTGTTGTAAGACATCTCCTTGCCGCCATACTGGCGAGCCTGGGCGATGCCGGCAACCGAGCCTTCGCCCGAAGTGCGGTAAATCGCAGCCGCTTGGTGCGAGTTTTCGCCGTATCGCAGCACGTTGCCCAGCTGAGCCTTGATCTCGATGGTCGGAGCGAAGCCAGGGTTTGAGTTCTCAGACTCACCCTTGACGCCGGCGGCCTTCTTCCAGTCGCCTTCGAGCTCGGCTGCAAACCAAGCCGAAACCGCTGCGTCATAACGAGCGGTGTGCGAGAAAGCTGCGTAGGCGAACTCGCGGCGCTGGTTCAGGGTGGTTCCACCCTGCTTGACCGCAGAGATGATCTCGGCATACCGGCCCGGGTCCACGACGATGGTTACGTTGGCGTGATTCTTCGCCGAGGCGCGCACCATTGCTGGGCCGCCGATGTCAATCTGCTCTACGACAGCGTCACCCTTGGCGCCCGACTGAACAGTCTGGACGAATGGGTACAGATTCACGACGACCAGCTCGAACGGCAGCACATCGAGCGCTTCGAGCTGACTCTCGTGAGCGATAAGACGCATGTCGGCGAGTAATCCGGCATGGATGGTTGGGTGCAAAGTCTTTACGCGACCATCCAAGGTTTCAGGGAAACCCGTGATTTGTGAAACCTCGGTCACTGGGATTCCGGCGGCCTGAAGAGCAGCGAATGTTCCGCCGGTTGAAACGATGTCAACGCCTTCGGCGGCAAGTTCGCGAGCAAACTCGACCACACCGGTCTTGTCAGAAACAGAGATCAGCGCACGGCGAACGATGATGCGGTCGCGGTGGCGGTAGTCGGCTGGCTGGTGGTCGTTGTGAGCTGCCATGGTGGTGCCTTTCGAAGGTGTCTAAGCGAGGGTGAGTGTCTTCGCGGCGATCTTCTTTACGGTTTCAACCAGCAGTTCGCGCTCAACAGATTTGATGCGCTCGTGCAGGTCGTACTCGTTATCGTCGCTTAAGACCTCGACTTCGCGCTGGGCGATGTGAGGCCCGGTATCGACACCTTCGTCGACAACGTGGATGGTCACGCCGGTTACCTTCACGCCAGCAGCAAGTGCGTCGCGAACCGCGTGAGCGCCAGGGAATGCTGGCAGCAGTGATGGGTGGGTGTTGATCAGATTTGGGCTGAGTGCGCCAACAAAAGCAGCAGGAAGAATCTTCATGAAACCGGCTAGGACAACAAGGTCTGGATTGAAGTGCATGACGTTGTCGTAAAGGACATCTGCCCACTTCTCGCGGTTTTCGAATGAGTGTGGAGTCACCACGAAAGTTGGGACACCGAACAGCTCTGCGTGGGCTAGGCCATCCGCAGCGTTATCTGAACCGACAGCGATGATCTTGAAACCATTGAGTGGGTTGTTTGCGGCCTCTAGAAGCGCGCGAAGGTTCGAACCAGAACCTGAGATGAGAGCGACGACTGAGAGCATTCCTCTAGTTTACCGTTCGCTCAACATTGGGTGATCGGCTTCATCCGGGCGGGCGCTGAAGAACGCAGCCAGGATGGAAACCACTGCGGTTTCGACGAAGACCACAGCGGCGAGAATGAATGGATTCACACCAACCGTTTCGAGTCGACCGGGGCCGGCTGAGCCGGATGCCACCGCGGCGAGAATACCCATCTCGATTGCCGCGACTAGACCAACCGACAAACCGAGACTGATTGCCGCCGACCAAGCCGAGGCAAACTCAAAGCGAATCTCATCTGCGTGCTTCTTGATGGCAATTGTTGCAACGAACGCGGCGATGAGTGGAATCGCCACCGCAGCCAAACCTAGACCAACCTGACCGGCAGGGATAGCGCCGAGGAAGGGAATGCCCGGCATTGGGCCGACCGCTGAACCGAGAGGGCTGATCGAGCTTCCGGTGCCAATCGAGAAACCAACGCCAGTGAACCAGGCGGCTCCGAAGATGATTAGGTTCGGCAGGAAGGCTAGTTCGCCAATGGTCACGGTAAAACCACCGAGAACACTCACGTGCAAGCCTTCGTAAAGACGTGTCACGGTAATCCAGTTGACGGCCAACAAAATAGAGAACGAAATGGCCGAGAGCGCAACCAACATCGCGACAATCGCGGTGCCTCCGCGCAGTGCCGGAATCGCCAAGGCACGGATGGCCCAGCTGGTCTCATTCCACTTATTGCCGAACCAAACCACGAGAGCGGCACGCTCGCGCGATTCTTCGCCGTTGCGCAGTGGACCGGTGAGCGACCCGATGGCAAGGAAGAAAAAGAAGAAGATCGGCGGCAACATGGTGCCTTGCCAGGTGACCGGGTAAACCGCGGGGTTATAGGCTGCCGTGCTGAGCCCGAATGAAATCGCCCCGTATGCCAGGACCGCTCCAAGCCATCCCGGCCATAAATCGGCTGCGCCTGACATGCGGCGGCCGAGGCGGAAGCTGAGGTAAGCCAGCAGGGCCGAGAAACCCAAAGGAAGAATTGAGACCACAAACGCCGGAACCTGCGAGCTTCCGAGAGCTCCGGCGGCAAACATGAGGTGAGCACCTTGGGCCAACATCCAGACGTCGGCAGAGGTGCGGAAAGCTACGAACCAATCAACGGTCGGGTCGTTCTCAACCAGCCAAATCACCGTCATCGGAGCGAGCAAAATGCCCACTCCGATGGCGGCAACCATGACTGCCTCGAAGGCTGCCATTAGAAATGTTTGACGGCGATTCAAAACGAGGTTCTCCCCCTAAAAACCCGGTTTAGAGGTTCTTGTAGACCTCGCGCATCAAAGCGGCAGTCTCGCTAGGAGTCTTTCCAACCTTGACGCCGGCGGCTTCGAATGCTTCCTTCTTGGCTTGAGCGGTTCCCGCTGAGCCAGAAACGATTGCACCCGCGTGACCCATGGTCTTGCCCTCCGGAGCGGTGAAGCCAGCTACATAAGCAACGACAGGCTTGGTCACGTTTGCCTTGATGTAAGCAGCAGCCTTCTCCTCAGAGTCGCCACCGATCTCACCAATTAGAACGATTGCCTTGGTCTGTGGGTCAGCCTCGAATGCAGCCAGTGCATCGATGTGAGTGGTGCCGATTACAGGGTCGCCACCGATTCCGATTGCGGTTGACATTCCGATGTCACGAAGTTCGAACATCATCTGGTAGGTCAGGGTTCCTGATTTTGAAACCAGACCGATTGGGCCTTCGCCACAGATGTCTGAAGGAGTGATTCCAGCGTTCGACTTTCCTGGGCTGATGATGCCAGGGCAGTTAGGGCCGATGAGGCGAGTCTTGAGACCCTTCTCAACGTTGTAAGCCCAAGCCACTGCAGAGTCGTGAACCGGGATTCCTTCGGTGATTGCGACGGCCAATGGAATCTCGGCGTCGATTGCCTCGATCATTGCGGCCTTTGCAAAGGCAGGTGGTACGAAGATCACTGAAACGTTTGCGCCGGTCGCAGCCATTGCCTCAGCAACGGTTCCGAACACAGGAAGTTCCTTGCCCTCGACGTCAACAACTTCGCCAGCCTTGCGCGGGTTCACGCCACCAACGATGTTTGAGCCGCCGAGTAGCATGCGACGGGTGTGCTTCATACCCTCTGCACCGGTCATACCCTGAACGATGATGCGAGAGTTCTCGTCTAGAAAAATAGCCATTTCTTATTCCTTCTCTCGGGCTTAGCGGTTAGCTAGCTCGGCTGCCTTGTCGGCAGCTTCATCCATGGTGTCGACAACGGTGACTAGCGGGTGAGCAGCCTGCTCAAGGATGTAACGTCCCTCAAGAACGTTGTTTCCGTCGAGGCGAACAACCAAAGGCTTGGTCGCTGAGTCGCCTAGGGTCTTCAATGCGCCGACGATGCCGTTTGCAACTGCGTCACAAGCGGTGATGCCACCGAATACGTTGACGAAGACGCTCTTGACCTGTGGGTCGTTCAAGATGACGTCAAGGCCTGCAGCCATGACCTCAGCTGAAGCGCCACCACCGATGTCGAGGAAGTTTGCTGGCTTGACGCCACCGTGCTTCTCGCCTGCGTAAGCAACAACGTCGAGGGTCGACATAACTAGACCGGCACCGTTACCGATGATTCCGACCTCGCCGTCGAGCTTCACATAGTTGAGGTCCATGGCCTTAGCCTTGGCCTCTAGCGGGTCAAGCTGGTCGCGCTCCATGGTCTCGCGCTCGTGACGGAACTCTGCGTTGTCGTCGAGCGAAACCTTGCCATCAAGAGCGATGATTTCGCCGTCGTTGGTTAGAACAAGTGGGTTGACCTCAACTAGGGTCGCGTCTTCCTTTACGAATACGTCATAAAGCTTTACGAAGACCGGAGCAACCTTGGCGGCGGTCTCGTCGTCGAAACCACCCTTCTTGGCGATGCTCAAAGCCTCGGCTAGGTCGATGCCCTTGGTTGCTGAAACAGGAACCTTGGCAAGTGCCTCTGGGCGCTCTTCGGCGAGCTGCTCGATCTCCATGCCGCCCTCGACGCTGCAAAGCGAGAGGAAGGTGCGGTTTGATCGGTCAAGCAGAACCGAGAAGTAGAACTCCTTGGCGATTGATGCACCCTGTGCAACCATCACGCGCTTGACGATGTGGTCCTTGATGTTTAGACCGAAAATTTTCTCTGAAAGCTCTTTGGCTTCTGCAGGTGACTTAGCAACCTTTACGCCGCCAGCCTTGCCGCGGCCGCCAGCCTTAACCTGGGCCTTTACGACAACTACGCCACCAATCTTGGCAGCTGCTGCTTCTACTTCTTCTGGGGTGTCTGCGATCAGACCCTGTAGTACTGGAACTCCATGCGCTTCGAACATGTCGCGCGCTTGGTACTCAAATAAATCCACTGTGATTTCCGTTCATATTGGAATGGGCAACCCTCCAAGTTTACGCCTTGAAGAGGCATCGAAATGCCCACAAACGCGGGTTGCCTAGCGGTTTATTTAGTCTTCAACGACGGTAATCGGCGCGACCTTAACCAAGAGCTTCTTGACGCCGATGCTTCCGAAGTGAATTTCAGCGGTTTGACGGTTTCCCTCGCCAGCAACGGTCACAACCTTGCCCTTACCGAAGTCGGAGTGCATGACAAACTGACCAACCGCCAACTGCAAGCCCTCGTTGTTGCGCACAGATGAAATGGCGCCCTTCCATTCGGTTTTTGGCTTGGCCGATGGAGTGCCACCATAGCCCGAACCAGCACTGGAAGCAAAGTCTGAACCGTAGTCGGATGAAGACTTGCCATAACCCTGGTCATCTGCAATCGAAGAGCGATAGCGGGAACTAGCCATCGCCCTAGTTGCACCAGACTCGCGCCATTCGATCAGGGCGTTCGGAATCTCGCTCAAGAAGCGGCTTGGGGTCGAGGCATCCGATTCACCATAGGTGGTGCGGGTCATCGCGAGGCTTAGGTGAAGCTTCTGGCGGGCACGCGTGATGCCGACATAGAACAAGCGACGTTCCTCATTTAGCCCACCCGGGGTGATGAAAGACATGCGGTGTGGCAGCAGCGACTCTTCGAGGCCGGTGAGGAACACCGCGTCATACTCGAGGCCCTTAGCCGTGTGCAGGGTCATGAGCGAGACGGTTCCAGATTCGTCGTCGATTTCGTCGGCGGCGGCAACCAGGGCAACTTCGTTCAAGAAATCAGGTAGGCGTCCCTCTGGATTATTGCGCTGGAATTCACGCGCAACAGAGACGAGTTCCTCGAGGTTCTCGACGCGCGCTTCATCTTGTGGGTCGCGGCTAGTGCGCAAGCTTTCGATCAGTCCGGTGCGCTCGAGCACAGCGCGAAGCACGACATCTACTGGTTCGGTGCGAGCCATGGCTTCGAGTTCGATGAGCAGGTCGCTCAACTGCGTAATTGCGCCGGTGATTTTCGGGCCAAAACCAAGGTCTCCGACGTGAGCAAGAACCTGGCGCATAGACAGCTGGTTGCGCTCGGCATAGTTAGCCAACTGAGTCTCAGATGCATCACCGATGCCGCGCTTAGGCACATTCAAAATGCGTCGAGTGGCAAGATCGTCGAGCTCATTATTGACGGCGACAAGGTAGCCGAAGGCGTCCTTGATTTCAGCGCGCTCATAGAACTTTGTGCCACCGACTACGCGATAAGGCAGGGCAGCGCGAATGAAAATTTCTTCCAGGGCACGGGTCTGCGAGTTGGTGCGATACATGACCGCGATGTCGCGATAGTTCATGCCTTCGTGGTGCAGTTTATTGATTTCGTCTGCGATGAATTGTGCTTCGTCGTGTGCCGAATAACCGGTGAATCCGACGATTGAATCGCCGTTGCCCGAGTCGGTCCAAAGGTTTTTGTTCGGGCGATCGAAGTTGTTGGAGATCACGGCGTTGGCGGCCGAAAGGATGTTCTGGGTAGAGCGGTAGTTCTGCTCGAGCAGGATTGTCTTGGCACCAACGAAGTCTTTTTCAAACTCGCTGATGTTGCGAATATCTGCGCCTCGGAAGGCATAGATCGACTGGTCAGAGTCACCGACAACGGTCAGCGATGCGGTCTGGGCAAGCTCGCGCACCAAGGCGTATTGGGCGTGGTTGGTGTCTTGATACTCGTCGACCAAGATGTGCTTGAACTTGTTCTGGTATTGCGCGAGCACCTCGGGGAAGGCGCGGAACAGGTGCACTGTTTCGCCGATTAGGTCATCGAAGTCGAATGCGTTGTTGCGGCGAAGTTCACCCTGGTAGCGCGAGAAAATCTCGGCAATCATTCGAGCAACCGGGTCGTTTTGGTCGCAGTTGCGAGCAAAAGTCTCTGCGTCGGCAAGCTCGTTCTTGGCATTGGAAATTGCTGCGGCAACGCCAGCCGGAGTCAGCTTGTGGATGTCTGCGCCCATGTCTTTGATCAGACGTTTCAAGATGGCTCGGCTGTCGCCGGAGTCATAAATCGTGAAGTTTGAATTGTGGCCGAGGCGCTCGCTCTCGCGGCGCAGAATCGCGACGCAGGCCGAGTGGAAGGTCTTGATCCACATGCCGTCGGCACTCTCGCCGAGCAGGTGGCGAACGCGTTCGCGCATTTCGGCCGCTGCTTTATTGGTGAACGTGATTGCCAAGATCTGAGAAGGCCAGGCTTCTTTCTTAGCAAGCAGATGCGCGATGCGGTGAGTCAGCACTCGGGTCTTGCCCGAACCGGCACCAGCAACGATCAGCAAAGCCTTGCCGCGGTATTCGACGGCGGCTCGTTGTTGTGGGTTTAGCCCTTCGACGAGTGCATCGGCGTTAGCGCCGCCGACATTCGGGAGGTGGGCAAAAAGGTCTAGTTCTGACATAACCAAGTAATCCTAGGACAGCCCTAAGACATGTCGCGGACGCAAGCCGCGAGCAGGTCTGGCTGATCGGCAAAGATTCCGTCGACGCCGGTCAAGATGAACTTGGCGTAATACTCTTCGATCGTGTTTTCGGCATCTTCTGCTCTGGCTGTCCAAGTGAAAACCTTCAGCCCGCGCGCCTTCGCAAGGTCGACAAGATCCGTGCCCCACAGCAATTCCGCGTTGAAACTAATGCCATCGAAAACATCAGCACACTTGGCGTTCAGAGCGGGGTCACTCCACGTGTCGACCAAATAGACGAAGTCTCCGACCGGCCCGCATACCCGTTGCATTTGCTCAAGCACCTTGAAATCGAAGGCCTCAAGGGTCAGTTGAATGCCACGTTCTCGCCAGTTGTTTTCACCCAATTTACGAGCGAAAATCGCCGCAACCGGGAAACCCCTGGCCGCGAAATAAGCACCGTGCTTCACTTCTAGGATGAGGTGCTTACCGGCAGCAAAATCGGCGGCGAGCAGGTCATCCAGGCTAGGTAATCCGAACTGCCCATCAAACTTTGCGCTGCCTGGGCGCAGGTCCGGCATGCGCTCGGTGGCACGAAGGGTTTTGAGCTGGGCGAGGGTGAAATCTTCGCAGAACCAGTCTTCGCGTTCTTGCTGCCAGCCGACTATGCCCATGCGCTTGAGGTGCGCGAACTCTGGGCGTGAGGCGACATCGGTGGTGTCAGACAAATAGTTGTCGTGACGAATGATGAGCTCGCCGTCGGCGGTTGGCACGAGATCGCATTCAATCGCGTCAGCGCCAAGTTCGAAGGCAAGCGCAAAAGCCTCGAGGGTGTTTTCAGGTCGATAACCCGAAGCCCCTCGATGGCCGAATACGGCTATTCCCATTCGATGGTGCCAGGTGGCTTCGAGGTCACGTCGAGCACGACGCGGTTTACGCCGTCGACCTCGTTGGTGATTCGGTTCGAAATCTTGGCAAGCACTTCGTAAGGAACGCGTGTCCAGTCGGCGGTCATTGCATCCTCGGATGAAACCGGACGCAAGACGATCGGGTGGCCGTAGGTTCGACCGTCGCCCTGAACACCAACCGAACGGACGTCAGCGAGAAGGACCACTGGGCACTGCCAAATCTCGGCGTCAAGACCGGCCGCGGTTAGCTCGGCGCGCACGATGGCGTCGGCCTTGCGAAGCAGATCTAGGCGGTCCTTGGTGATTTCTCCAACGATGCGGATTCCAAGACCCGGGCCCGGGAAAGGCTGGCGCTGAACGATTTCTGCCGGAAGGCCGAGTTCGGCACCAATCGCGCGAACCTCATCCTTGAACAAAGTGCGAAGCGGTTCGACCAGCTCGAACTCGATGTCATCAGGCAAACCGCCCACGTTGTGGTGGCTCTTGATGCCGGCGGTTGCGCCACCACCAGATTCAACGACATCTGGATAAAGGGTGCCCTGAACCAAGAACTTGATAGGTCGGTTGTCTGCTTTCGACTCTTCATAGAGGGCAGCCTGCGCCTCTTCGAAGGTGCGGATGAACTCGCGACCGATAATCTTGCGCTTGGTTTCTGGGTCACTAACCCCGGCAAGCGCATTCAAGAACTTGTCCTCGACGTTTACGGTGACCAAACGAATGCCGGTGGCGGCGACGTAGTCGCGTTCAACCTGCTCGGCTTCATCCTGGCGAAGCAAACCGTGGTTCACGAATACGCAAACTAGCTGGTCGCCGACGGCCTTGTGCACCAGAGCGGCCGCAACTGCTGAGTCGACACCGCCCGAAAGGCCGCAGATCACACGAGCATCCCCGACCTGAGCGCGAATCTTCTCGACCTGCTCGGCAATGACGTTGCCCGAGTTCCAGTCGGCCGGGATGCCTGCGGCATTGTGCAAGAAGTTGGTGAGCACGTTCTGGCCGAATTCAGAGTGCTTGACCTCTGGGTGCCACTGCACTCCATAGATCTTCTTCTCGTGGTTCGCGAAAGCGGCAACCGGAGTGATCTCGGTGGTTGCTAGAACCTCGAAGCCTGCCGGAGCCTTGGTGACCTGGTCGCCATGGCTCATCCAGCAAATCTGTGATGCCGGCTGACCATCGAGAATCTCTCCCCCGGCGTTCACGGTTAGCTGCGTAGCACCATACTCACGGATGCCGGTTGGCTCGACGGTTCCGCCAAGCGCATTTGCCAGTGTTTGAAATCCATAGCAAATGCCAAGAATAGGAACTCCGAGCTCAAGGATGGCCGGATCGAGCTGCGGTGAGCCCGCCTCATAAACCGATGATGGCCCGCCAGACAAGATGATGGCGAGTGGGTTCTTGTCGGCTACTTCGGCAGCGGTCACATTGTGGTGCACGACTTCGGAATAGACCGATGCTTCGCGAACGCGACGAGCGATCAACTGCGCATACTGAGCGCCGAAATCGACTACAAGAACTGGACGGGCGTTAGTCGATTGGGTCATTAGGAAACCTTCTTGAGTTCTGCTTCGGCCACCTTGGTGAAGTGGCGCTCGGTGAAGAATGAGAGCAACGGGATGACTCCGCCAAGTGCAATGAGTAGGAAGCGGAAGAAGCTCCAACGCATCAGAGTCCAGAGTCGGAAGTCACCGAAAAGGTAGGCTACATATAGCCAGCCGTGGACGATCAACGAGATTACGGTGAGGTCGATTCCGGTCGTTGGGAAACCGATTTTCTCGCCATTGGTGTCAACCGAATAAAAGGCCAACTGCACGAAGGCATCAGGGCCACCGACCCAAAGATCTGCTTGGTGAACAAGCCGAATGCCCCATAAGACCATGATCAGGATTAGGAAAATTCCGGTGATATAAGAGGTCACCTTGAAGTACTTCAAGACGCCGCGAATGGTAGCCACCTGGTCGTTTTTTGGGGTCGAAGTCATTGCTCTAGTTTACCTTTCGTCTGCTGACGCTTCGGCGGTCAAGCGGATCTGTTCATCCTTGACCAGTCGCCACCACAAGAACACCGCGAACCCCGCAAAGAGCATCCACTCGAGGAAGTAAAAAGCGCTCAGCCAGTTGATTCGCTCGGCATCGCGATAGGTAACCTGAATCGGCTCTAAGGCACCGTCACTGAACTGGACCGAAGAGGCCGAGACCGCGAGGTAGTCCTTGGCCGACTCGATCGGAGCATCCGGAGAATAAAGGTTTATCAATTGGCCGAGCGCCACAGAATGAAGCAAGTATGGCCTAGCGGAATTTGCCGGTTGTGGCCCCTCGGTTGGAAGTGGGTAACCAGAGATGTCTAGGAAAGCTTCGGCCTGATACGTGTTCATCAGTGAGGTGCGCATACGCTCGGCGGCTGCTAAGTCTTTGACCCAACCAAGCGCAAGTGTCGTGCTGACCAGATTTTCATCCTTGGCATTTGCAATCAGCCAGTAACCCGACTCGCCATTTTGTAGACGATTGTCGACTATAAAAACGTTCTGGGTGTCGAGCATGAGGTTTTTATGCACCAAGGCCGCGGCCGAGCTCGAAGTGTTGGTCTTCGGGTCATCCTTGGTGAAGGTGCGGTCGAGCTGCCATTGCCCCAAGGCTCCGAAGATGGCTGCGACGAACAACGCCAACAACAAAGCCCCGATCCACTTCGGCTGTGTTGCCAGCCGGAAGAAGTGCGGGGCCTTGTTTGACATGTATTTGTTGGAGGCTATTTACGCGTGATATGGAGCAACGACAACGTCAACGCGCTGGAACTCCTTGACGTCTGAATAGCCGGTGGTTGCCATCGCACGGCGAAGGGCACCCATCAAGTTAGTGGTGCCATCGGCCGAAGATGATGGGCCAAGCAAAATCTCTTCGAGAGTTGCCGAAGTGCCAACCTCAACCTTGTGACCGCGTGGAAGCTCGGCGTGGAATGCCTCCTGGCCCCAGTGAGAACCGCGACCAGGCGCCTCGGTTGCACGAGCGAGAACCGAACCGAGCATGACTGCATCAGCACCGCACGAAATCGCCTTAACGATGTCGCCAGAAGTGCCCAAACCTCCATCGGCGATTACGTGAACGTAGCGGCCACCAGATTCATCCATATAGTCACGGCGAGCGCCGGCCACATCGGCAACAGCGGTTGCCATTGGTGCATGGATGCCGACCACCTTGCGAGTGGTCGAAGCAGCGCCGCCACCGAAGCCGACTAGAACACCGGCGGCACCGGTGCGCATCAGGTGAAGTGCGGCGGTGTAAGTGGCTGCGCCACCAACGATTACCGGAACGTCCAGCTTGTAGATGAACTCTTTGAGGTTCAAAGGCTCGTGTGAGCGTGAAACGTGCTCTGCAGAAACGGTGGTTCCGCGGATGACAAACAGGTCAACTCCGGCCTTGATCACGGTGTCGCTGAATTCGGCTGCACGCTGAGGTGACAAAGCGCCAGCAACGGTTACGCCAGCGGCACGAATCTGTGCGATGCGGTCACGGATGAGCTCCGGCTTGATTGGCTCAGAATAAATCTCTTGCATGCGGCGGGTTGCCTGCTCAGGCGAGAGCTTGGCAATCTCGGCCAGCTGCTGGCTTGGGTCCTCATAGCGAGTCCATAGACCTTCTAGGTCAAGAACGCCGAGGCCGCCGAGCTTTCCGATCTGCACTGCAGTCTCAGGTGAAACAACCGAGTCCATTGGGGCACCCAGAACCGGAAGTTCGAAGTTATACGCGTCAATCTTCCAGGAGGTCGAGACGTCCTGCGGGTCACGGGTGCGACGGCTTGGCACGATTGCGATGTCGTCGAATGCCCAGGCGCGATTGCCGCGCTTGCCGCGACCGATTTCGATTTCACTCATTTATGTAGTTCCTTTGCTCGCGCTTAGCGAGTTCCGTAGTTTGGTGCTTCGACGGTCATTTGGATGTCGTGTGGGTGGCTTTCTTTCAAACCAGCCGCGGTGATGCGAACAAACTTGCCACGCTTCTGAAGTTCATCGATGTTCTCTGCTCCGACGTAGCCCATCGAGGCACGAAGGCCACCGATCAGCTGGTGGGTGACCGAGGCAACCGAACCGCGGTAAGCAACGCGACCTTCGATGCCCTCCGGGACAAGCTTGTCCTCGCGCAGGACGTCATCCTGGAAGTAGCGGTCTTTCGAGTAGCTCTTAGCCTGTCCACGTGACTGCATGGCACCGAGTGAACCCATGCCGCGGTAGGTCTTGAACTGCTTACCGCCAACAAAAGTGATGTCACCAGGAGCCTCATCGGTTCCGGCAAGAAGAGAGCCAAGCATTACGGCGTTAGCCCCGGCAACCAGAGCCTTGGCAATGTCACCTGAATATTGGAGGCCACCATCGGCGATGATCGGAACACCCGCTGGTTTTCCAGCGAGAGATGCCTCGTAGACGGCGGTGACCTGAGGAACACCAACACCCGCAACCACGCGAGTGGTGCAGATTGAACCTGGGCCAACGCCAACCTTGACTGCGTCGGCGCCAGCATCGATAAGCGCCTGCGCGCCGGCGCGGGTCGCCACGTTTCCGCCCATGATGTCGACGTGCTTGGCAAAAGGCTCGGCCTTTAGCTTGGCGATCATCTCTAGGACGGCACGGTTGTGGCCGTGAGCTGTGTCGACGATAAGAAGGTCTGCGCCCGATTCGACTAGGGCCATCGAACGCTCCCAGGCATCCTGGCCAACGCCAACTGCGGCGGCAACTAGAAGTCGGCCGTTTGCATCCTTGGATGCCAGTGGATACTTCTCAGACTTGTCGAAGTCCTTGACCGTGATCAAACCTTTGAGCTTGTTGTTGCCGTCAATCAGAGGCAACTTCTCGATTCGGTGCTGAGCGAAGATTGCAATGGCATCGTCCGGGTTGATTCCGTATGGAGCCGTAATAAGAGGCATCGGAGTCATCACGTCTTTGACCAACGTCGTGGTGCGCTGCACATCGAGCACGAAGCGCATGTCGCGGTTGGTGACGATGCCGAGCAGACGGCCATCCTCGTCAACAACTGGTAGGCCAGAAACACGGTAGCGGCCGCAAAGCTGGTCTACCTCTTGGATGGTGGCAAAAAGTGTGGTGGTCACCGGGTGGGTGATCATGCCGGCTTCTGAGCGCTTGACTAGGTCGACCTCGCTGGCCTGTGCATCTAGCGAAAGGTTGCGGTGCAGAACGCCGATGCCGCCTTGACGGGCCATTGCGATTGCCATCCGAGCTTCGGTCACGGTGTCCATTGCCGATGAAAGCAGTGGAACGTTGATCTCGAGACGCTTGGTGATTTTGGTCTTGGTGGTCACGCCAGAAGGCATGATGTCTGACTCTCCTGGGAGCAGAAGTACGTCGTCATATGTAAGGCCAACAAAGCCGAATGGGTCGTGTTCAGTCATTTGGTAATTCTACCTTTGAAAAGCCTTGGGAATAAAAGTTCCTTTCTCTCATCACAATGCGGTAAAAATCGACGATTGTAGATAATCGCCCCCAAAAACTGCGGTAATCTCATTGGTTGATACTGCTTAGGCGCGACATTCGCGCCGCGCCACAATATGGAGGTTGGTTTGAGCCAGCTAAACATCAGAATGGGTCGCAAAGCCGGGGTATTCCTGGGCCTTGTTGCGATGCTGTTCTCCATCCTTTTCGCGGGAGTCTCGGCCCAAGCCGCTGACGACCCATCGACCTACCCTTACTCGATTGCAGGAACCATCCTCAACGATGACAAGGAAGTCCCGGATGTAAAGATCACCGCAACCCTCGATGACTTCACCAGTTCTGTAGTCACAAACGAGTGGGGCGAGTGGGAGATCCGTGTTCCAAAGCAGGGTATTTACAAGGTCGAACTAGACGTGACCACTTTGCCTGCTGGCGTGAGCATGACCGACAAGGGCGGCGAGGTTAGCGAAGCTGACCTCACTCAGACCGACTTTGCCGCCGTTCTTTTCTCGCTCGGTAAATCAACCGTCCAGGTTCAGAGCTTCAGCGACCAACTTTTGGTTCGTGTTTGGTCGGGCTTGAACTTCGGTTTGCTGCTGGCTATCGCGGCAATCGGCATCTCGCTAATCTTCGGAACCACAGGTTTGAACAACTTCGCACACGGTGAAATGGTTACCCTCGGCGCGCTGTTCATGTGGGTGTTCTACCAGGGCCTCGGCCAGAACATCATCGTTTCAGCACTAGGTGCTGTCGTCGTAGTTGCTCTCTTCGGCTGGGCGCAAGACGCCGGCCTTTGGAAGCCATTGCGCAAACGCCGCATGGGCTTGAACCAGATGATGATTGTTTCGATTGGATTCTCAATCGTCGCTCGCTATGTCTTGCTACTCATCTTCGGTGGTGACACCAAGGACATCGGCGGTGGCGGAAACATCATTCAGCTTGGCCCTATCTACACCAGCGACATCGCTCTCGTGAGCCTTGTCATCTGCGTGATCATCCTTGCGGCTGTCGCGCTGTTCCTAACCCGCACCCGCATCGGTAAGGCGACTCGCGCAGTCAGCGACAACCCTTCATTGGCGGCCGCAACCGGCATCGACGTCGAGCGCATTGTTCGCATCGTTTGGATCGTTGCCTCGGCTCTTACCGGTCTTGCCGGAGTCCTGTACGGTCTTCAGTTCCAGGCAAACTGGCTCACCGGCTTCGACATTCTTTTGCTCTTGTTCGCGGCTGTGACCCTCGGTGGTCTTGGAACCGCACTTGGAGCAACTGTTGGTGCGCTCATCATCGGCATGGTCGTCGAGGTCTCCTCGATGTTCATTCCAAACGAGCTCAAGTATGCAGCCGCTCTGGTTGTTCTAATCGTGATTTTGATCGTGCGCCCTCAGGGTGTTCTCGGTAAAAAGCAGAGAATCGGCTAAGGAGTAGACGATGGATTGGCTAAATATTCTCAACCTCACCGGCGGTGAGTTGATTGGTGCCTACACGGCTGCATACGTGCTCTGTGCTCTGGGCCTTGCAATGCACTTCGGTTTCACCGGTTTGCTCAACTTCGGCCAGGCAGCCTTCGCTGCCCTCGGCGCCTACGGTTACGCGATCGCCACACTCAGCTTCGGCTGGGACATGTGGGGGTCGATTGCCTTCGGTCTGCTTTGTTCAGCTGCCTTCGCGGTTGTCTTGGGTATTCCAACCCTTCGACTTCGTGCGGACTACCTCGCGATCGTGACCATCGCTGCGGCACAGGCTCTGCGATTCGCATTCGCTACCTCGGCCTATGACGAGGTCACCGGTGGTGCGAATGGTCTAAGCCAGTTTGGTGAAAGCTTCTACTCATACAACCCGATCCCAGAGGGTCGTTACCCACTTGGTGCACTCGAGTTCTCTGAGAAGGAACTTTGGATTCGCATTGTCGGATGGTCACTTGTTGCCGTTGCGGCCTTGGTGATGTTGCTTCTTACCCGCAGCCCATGGGGTCGCGTGCTCAAGGGCATCCGTGAAGATGAGGATGCGGCTCGCGCTCTTGGTAAGAACGTTTTCGCATACAAGATTCAGTCACTGATCATCGGTGGTTCAATCGCAAGCCTCGGCGGCATGGTCTTCGTTATGTCTTCACAGACCAACCAGCCACAGACCTGGGGCACCAACTTCACCTTCATGATCTGGACCATTCTCTTGCTTGGTGGCGCGGCTACCATCCTTGGTCCGATTGTCGGTGGCATGACCTTCTTCGCCCTCCTGATGTTCACCCAGAGCATCATGGAAGGCCTTGTAACCATGGGTTGGTTGCCGTTCCTCGACATCGCTCAGGTTGGTCAGATTCGATTCTTGCTCGTCGGCCTTGTTCTGATGTTGCTCGTTATCTTCCGCCCTCAGGGCATCTTCGGAAACAAGAAGGAGTTGCAGTTCAATGGCTAATCAGATTTCTGTTGGCGAACCAGCACCAGGCTGCAAGAAGGTTGACCCTATCCTTGTTGCCTCAAACGTAACTCGTCAGTTTGGCGGTCTAACCGCCGTAAACGTCGAGCACCTGGAGATTCCACGCGGCCAGATCACCGCGCTTATCGGGCCAAACGGTGCCGGCAAGACCACCATGTTCAACCTGTTGACGGGCTTCGACAAGCCAAACACTGGCGAGTGGATCTTCGACGGTCACAACCTAGCCGGCGTCGCGTCGTACAAGGTTGCGCGTCTAGGAATGATTCGTACCTTCCAGCTAACCAAGGCACTGAGCCTTCTAACCGTCCTTGACAACATGCGTCTTGGCGACCAGAAGAACCCTGGTGAGGGCTTCCTAGCCTCATTCCTTCGCCCAGCTTGGAAGCGCCACGAGGCAAAGATCACTGCCAAGGCCGATGAACTTCTAAAGCGATTCAAGCTAGACGCAAAGCGCGAAGACTACGCAGCTGCCCTTTCGGGTGGCCAGCGCAAGCTCCTCGAGATGGCACGAGCGCTTATGAGCGACCCAAAGTTGGTCATGCTCGATGAGCCAATGGCCGGTGTAAACCCTGCGTTGACTCAGAGCCTGCTTGAGCACATCAAGGGCCTCAAGGAGAACGGCACCACCGTGCTTTTCGTTGAGCACGACATGCACATGGTTCGCCACATCTCTGACTGGGTAATTGTTATGGCTGAAGGCAAGGTTGTGGCTGAAGGCCCACCTGCCGAGGTTATGAAGAACCCTGCAGTTATCGATGCATACCTGGGCGCTCACGCAAACAGCGACCTCGGCGATGTCACCATTGGTGATGCAAAGGAAGGCAACTAATGTCTCAAACTCCAGTTGTATACGCCGAGAACCTCGTTGCCGGCTACCTGCCAGGAATCAACATTTTGAACGACTGTTCATTGGTTGCCAACCAAGGCGAGCTAATCGGCATCATCGGCCCTAACGGTGCCGGTAAGTCGACCCTTTTGAAGTCGATCTTCGGCCAAGTCAACGTTCGCGCTGGCAAGGTTTGGTTGAACGGCGAAGACATCACCAACCTGAAGGCCAACAAGTTGGTTTCTAAGGGTGTTGCATTCGTACCTCAGACCAACAACGTGTTCCCGAGCCTAACCATCGAAGAGAACCTGCAGATGGGTGTCTTTCAGACCCCAAAGCGCTTCGATGAGCGCTTCGAGTTCGTGACCAACATCTTCCCTGACCTAGGCAAGCGTCGCGCTCAGAAGGCCGGCTCACTCTCAGGTGGTGAGCGTCAGATGGTGGCCATGGGTCGCGCACTGATGATTGACCCTTCGGTCTTGCTTCTTGACGAGCCTTCAGCAGGTCTGTCACCGGTTCGCCAGGATGAGGCCTTCCTTCGTGTGAAGGAAGTCAACAAGGCTGGCGTCACCGTGATCATGGTGGAGCAGAACGCACGTCGCTGCCTTCAGATCTGTGACCGCGCATACGTTCTTGACCAGGGCAAGGATGCACACACCGGAACCGGCCGTGAGCTTCTAAATGACCCGAAGATGGTCGAGTTGTACTTGGGCAACCTAGCCGAGCTATAAGCCCGCCTAGAGCCACAGAATCCCCCGTAGCGAGGCTGCGGGGGATTTCTTTATCCTGGGGCAGCCTTGTCAGCCGATGACGCGAGCCGGCGGCGAAAGCCTCAGCGACTGCGGAACGACAACTCGGTTAAAGCAAAACCCCCGATCCGTGAGGACCGGGGGTTTTGCCTGACTAGCTATTGCTAGTTAGAGGATTACTTAACAGTGTTACCAGCAACAACCTTTAGAAGGTTCTCTGCGTAGGTACCTGCAGTGCCGTAACGGTAGATACCGATGAATGCACCGGTTGGGTCACCGTTCTTGTCGAACTCAACTGGACCAGACTGACCGTCGAAGTTAACCTTCTTGCCAGCCTTGATTGCCTTTAGGCCCGCAGCGTAGCTGGTGACCTTGACCTTGCCAGAACCTGCAAGTGACACGTTGGTGATCTGTGACTTTACAGCGGTTCCGGTTGCTGAACCAGCAGCCTGAGCTGCTAGAGCTGCAAGGATAACTGCGTCGTAGGTCTCAGCACCGTATGCAAGCTCGGTTAGTTCCTTCTTGGTGACAGCCTTGTACTTAGCCTTTAGCTTTGCAGCGAATGACTTGTCGGTTGCCTTGCCAGGAAGTGAGCCCTTTGCACCGTTTAGGTAAGCAGAGAATGACTCCTTGCTGTAGTCAGCAAGGTTTCCGTCGACTAGGTAAAGGTTCTTTGCGTCAAACGCCTTTGCCTTTAGAGCTGGGATAGCCTTCTTAGCCTCGTCGTATGAAACAAGAAGAATAGCGTCTGGCTTTGCAGCAAGAGCCTTGTCTACGATCGATGCGAAGTTGGTCTCGTTCTCAGGGAATGCATAGGTGGTAACCGATGCCTTGCCCTTGGTTAGAACACCCTCGGCTACGTCTGAAAGACCCTTACCGTATGAGCTGTCCTGGTAAACGATTGCAACGTTCTTGCTGCCGTCCTGAAGGATCTGGTTAGCAATGATCTTGCCCTGAAGTAGGTCAGATGGAGCGGTGCGGAAGTAGAAACCGCCGTCCTTCCAGTTGGTAAGGTCTGGTGCGGTGTTTGACATCGAGATCTGGGTGATCTTTGCACCGGTGATCTTGTTGATGATCGAACGGGTAACACCTGAAGATGCTGCACCGATTACGACGTCAGCCTTGCCAGCGATTGCCTTGGTTGCTGACTGGTCAGCAATCTGAAGGGTGTCGCCGTCGCCTGAGTCAGAAATGGTCAGAACAACCTTGTTGCCAAGCACGCCGCCAGCTGCGTTGATCTCGTCAACGGCTAGGTGAAGTGCTGCAACTTCTGGTGGTGAAAGGAATGCGAGACCGCCGGTTAGAGGAATGATTCCTGCAATGCGGAGGGTCTTGTCTTCGCTGGCTGCCTGTGCAGGCAGAGCGACGCTGAAGGTCAGTGCGGTAGCTGCAACTGCTGCTACTGCAACCAAGACCTTGCGGCTTGAGAATGCGCTCATGTGTATAGCTCCTAGTTTGTGTGTAGCACCGGCCTAGGGATCCATGCCGGTGTCTTCCTCAAGTTTAGTTTGAAGGGGCCGTGTGAAATCAAGTCATTCCGCGTGGAGCGCAATCATCCGACGCAAACCGTAAGAATTCTTCATCGAAATACGGAAGCGTATCAGCCCCATTTCTCGAAAACAGTTGTGGCAGACCCTTTTTTCGACGAATTTCGTTGAAAAACCAAGTTTTGACTTCGAATGTAAAGATTGTGTTTCGTTATTTGCTACGGGCGCCTTTTTGGGCTTGTCGCAACATATCCGTGGTCAGGAACGCCAATCCGATCCAAACTAAGACAAAGCCGACCCAGCGAGCAGGCGGCATGTCTTCGCGAAAAACAACTAGGGCAAGGATGAATTGAATCGTCGGTGTCATGTATTGCAGCAAACCGACCGTGCTCAACGGAAGGTATTTCGCTGCCGATCCAAAAAGGATTAGGGGCACCGCGGTCATGACGCCAAAAAAGATTAGGCCGACTGCACCCCAAAAACCATGGCCACCAAATTGAAGGCCGGGCGAGGTTGCCCCGATGATTGACCCCTGGATGGCGGCAACGGGAAGCAATATTCCCGACTCGAGCGCATAGCTGTTGACTGCCGAAACTTTTCCGCCGAGTTTGCTTTTGGCTAGACCGTAGATTCCAAACGAACCGGCCAGGATGAGGGCAATCCAGGGAAGGCGGCCGTAATCAATCGTCAGCACTGTGACAGCGACTGCACCCATGGCAACAGCGGCCCACTGCAACTTGCGAAGTCGTTCACCAAGGAACACCACGGCCAAGAGGATGGTTACCAGAGGGTTTATGAAGTAACCGAGGGCGCTTTCGACTACGTGGTGTTCGGCGATGGCAATCACATAGATTTGCCAATTGGCCATAATGAACACGCTCGAGGCTAGGACCCAAACCATGAGTTTCGGCTGCCTAATTACCGAAAGGAGTTCGGCCCAAGATTTGGTCGCGGTGATGAGTGCGGCAGCGACTAGGAATCCAAAAACGATTCGCCAGACGACGATCTCGAATGGTGAGGCGAAGCTCAGCATCGAAATGATCAGCGGAAAGCTTCCCCAAATCAGATAAGCGCTGACGCCAACAAAAAGACCCCGGCCGAAGCCGGGGTCTTTTTGTTCAGTCATGTTGTGGAGTCTAGCGAACTACTACCGCTAGAACGTCACGCGCCGATAGCACTAGGTACTCGTGGCCGTTGTACTTAAGCTCGGTGCCGCCGTACTTAGAGAAGATGACCTTGTCGCCAACGTTTACGTCAACTGGGATGCGGTTGCCCTTGTCGTCTACACGACCAGGACCAACGGCAATAACCTCAGCCTCCTGCGGCTTCTCCTTTGCGGTGTCTGGAATAACCAGACCCGAAGCGGTTACCTGCTCTGCCTCAACTGGCAAAACGACGATGCGATCTTCAAGTGGCTTGATTGAAACCGACATGATTCCCTCTTCTTTAAAACTATGGATGGTTAGTAGCTCGCGAGCGAGCTGTACTCCGATATTAGCACTCGACCTGACTGAGTGCTAACGAGATGTGATTGCCTTGAGCGAACAAGTGGATAACTCGGCAAACGGTAGATTTGAGGGATGGAACGCGCCGACTTCATCCGCCTGCTCTCCCCGGAGGGTCAAGAGCTCTTGGCGAAGTCCGCCGCCTACGCCGATAAGGGCGATGTGGTGAAGTTGGTTTCTCAGTTGCGCGCCCAAGGGCACGATGCATTACTGGTTGCCGCAGTTCTAACCCAAGCAAAACTTCGAAAGCGAGGCATCGCGAAATTTGGCCCGTTTGCCGAACGCATGCTTTTCACCGAACCTGGCCTCGAGCAAGCTTCTCGCCTCTCGGTCGCAGCGCTGCATGCAGGCAGATTTCGCGATGCGAAGATAAAAAGTGTTGCCGACCTAGGATGCGGCATCGGCGCGGAATCGCTCGCTCTGGCTAGTCTCGACATCCAAGTCAAGGCATTTGAGATCGATGAGGTCACCGCCGCGGTGGCAACCTACAACCTCTCGCCGTTCGATAACGCTGTCGTCGAGCAGGCGAATGTCACCGAACTCGATATCGAGCAATTTGACGCCTTGTTCTTCGACCCGGCTCGCCGCGAACTAGGCGGGCCAGCCCGAGATCGGGCCGCTCGAAAGTTTGACCCAATGGCCTTCTCGCCTACCTTCGATTTCGTAATGGCAGCAGCGGCCAGGAAACCGACCGGCGTCAAGTTCGGCCCGGGGCACCCTCACGAGGGCATCCCTGACGAAGCCGAGGCTCAATGGGTTTCGGTGAACGGTGACTTGGTCGAGCTGAGTCTTTGGTTTGGCAAACTTGCTCGCCCCGGCATCAAGCGTTCCGCGCTGCTAATTGATGCCGCCGGCAAACACGAGATCACCAGCGCTTCGACCGAACGTCAGGATGCTCCACTCGGGAATATCGAAGAATTTGTCTACGAACCCGACAACTCGGTGATTCGCTCACATCTACTGGGCCAGCTCGCAGAGCAACTCGGCGCACATATTTTCAGCCCTGAAATCGCATACCTGACCTCGGCTACCGAGTTGCACTCACCCTGGCTCAAGGGTTACCGAGTGATTGACAATCTGACTTTTGACCGCAAGAAACTCAAGGCTTACCTTCGTGAAAAGGGCATCGGCACTCTAGAGATCAAGAAGCGCGGTTCAGACATAGTTCCTGAACAACTTCGCAAAGAACTCCAGCCAAAGGGAAAGGGCGCCGCCACCCTGATTGTTACCAGAGTGGGCGACGCCCATAGGGTTTTAGTTTGCGAGAG